>CATKYT010000005.1 GCA_949841245.1 uncultured Eubacteriales bacterium
CCCGCTTATAATCCAAATCCAAACAGGTTTATGATAGCACATTGGGTTTTGACTGTGACAAAAACTTTTTGGTTTAACTCCCAAAAAATTGCCATTTAAATCAAATGTGTCAAAAAATTCTTCCATGCTTTTCTCCAAAAAACTTTAAACAACTATATTATTTTCAACAATTCTGTAAATTGTTTTGTGCTTTTTGTTTTGACAAACAGATACATTTTCACCTTCATTAAAAAATTTATTACTGTAAGCAATCACTTTTTTTCCATCTAAATCAATTTTAATTTTATAAACAGTGCTTAAAATTCGTGTTGTCATTTTGCTTTCCAAGTGATGTTTATATTCGTATTCCAATCTTGACATTGACCCTTTTGATATAGTTTTTTGAGCATATAAACAACAAGCAATTACTTTTCCAGTTTGCAATGATTCAAATTCATCAATTTCAAATGGTTTAAGTGATTGTTTTTCACGGAATTTTGCCAACAACAAAACACCACAAATCAACAAAACTTGAGCTCCAAAAACAATTATGCCAGCAACTATATATTTCAAACAAATCAAAACAATGATTGCTGTAATTCCACTTAAAACCAATAAAATCAAAAACAAAATTTGCAATCTTTCCCAAATTGATGCCACCTTCCAAGCATGGCTTATATTGGCAAATTGATGAGTTCTTATATTTATATAATTGTCTAAGCCTTGTGAATTATTAACTTCTTCCACCATTTCATTTTCAACTTTCTTTAAATCACTTCCATGCTTTTCAAGTTTTTCTTTGGTGTTTTGTTTTATAGTTTTCAACAAATAAAAATCAATTAATATGACATACAATCCACAGCACACACCACCTAAAATAACCAGCCAAAGTATATTGTTAATTACACCAAAAGTAAGAAAAACTATACTTTCAATCAGTATTGCAATTGCAATAAAAATAAGAAACTTTATCGAATTTTTTTGCATTTATCACCTCGTTTTTAATCTAAACTTTATCGTTTTTATCTATATTTTGGTCTTGACTATTTTTTGTCAAAAATTCATCATTTTTAGGAGCACGCAACCAAAGAATGTTTTTAAAATCAAATTTAATTTTTCCGTTTTCTTTAATTATTCTGTTATAAATCCATAAAATGTAACCAATTGCAATAAAAATAACTACAAGTATGGTAACCCAAATTGTCACTCCGCCGTAACCAAGATTGTTTACATTAAGGAAGAAATAAGGATATTCAAAATTTGGAATACAAGCCCCTAAAATCATAATATACGCGACATAAATAAGTGGAATAATTGTGCTTAAAAGTGGAGCAAAAACAGAAACACTTTTTTTCTTTTCAAAAAGAATGTAATCCAGAATAAAAAGCACTGGTGCAATTACATGATAAGAAAGATTGCCAAGATTACGCCAAAAATCGGCTGAAAAAGGGTCACCTAACAAAATAATGTAAACAAGAAAAGTAACAAGAATCATAACAGTTGTTATAAATTTCAAGTTATGTATTTTTTCATTATAACCTTCTTTTTCTCCTGCAAAAACTCTTTTCACATTGTGATAAAGCACAATAACTGATACCGCAAAAACAAAATAATTGGAAATGTTTGTGTAATACTTTAAAAATTCCCAAGTAACATCGTTTGCACCTTGCCCAACATAAAAAATATCAAATGTCAACAGCACGCCCAATGCTGAAATGCAGCAAAGCACAATTCTGTAAATCATTTGAGTTGTTAAATTTTTCATTCTTACTCCTTAAAATCAAATTTTAAAATTTAATGGAGCGGGCAACGGGAGTCGAACCCGTCTCTTAAGCTTGGGAAGCCCATATACTACCGATGTACTACGCCCGCAAAACTGAAATATTTTCAAGAAGTTTGAATTTTCTTTCAACACGATTGCAAAACAAAAATTATTTCAGCATTTCTGCCATTTTCTTGTGTTATACTCTAAGTTTTTCCATTTCTTCATTATAAAGATAGGGAAATGACACAAAGTGTGCCAAATCCTTATCATTTAAAAAATCAACATTTCACAATCATTTAATTGTAAATAAAGTAAATTTAAACTTTCAGATTGAAAATAAATCATTTATAAACTTCATTCTTGAATGTTTGGTGGTGTAACAATTGGTCCTAAGATTGTGTGAGTAGTAAGATTTGTAATGTTGTTTGAAACATAAGCAGTCAAAATGCGAACAGGTTGACTGTTTTTAATGTATTCCTTTGGTGAAGAAAGTTTGGCAAATTCAATAGAATCAACAGGAATGTCAATGCTCATTGCAACAGACAACTTCATGATGTTTGCAGGGCTGATATTAAGTTTTCTTTCCAAAGTTACCTTGACAATTTCTTCTGTGATTTTTCTTACTTCAATTGTGTCTTCTGGTTTAATGTTTATCATTGCGCTTTGTTGTGGAAGTGTCATTTTTTCAAACACAACTCTTTCAAGCATAGGTTTAACCAAATGTGGTTTAATAATGTTTTCTTGTTCCATAATATTTCTCCTGAAATATATATTAACATAATAAAAATAAAAAAACAACTAAGAGAAAAAATTTACAAAAAAAAGAACGAATTAATCGTTCTTTTTATCTTTATCTGAATTTTCTTCATCCAATCTGTCAAGATATTTAATTTTTAAATTAACCTTTTTAACTCTGTGTCCGTCAATTTCTGTGACTGTGAAAAGCATGTCAATTTTGTTTTCTGTCAAGTTTCCTTCATCATCCAAAATTTCGTCTACAGTGGAATATTTATATTCCATTCCAATTTCAGGGACATCTTCGGAAAGTTCAAACAAGAAAGAGTTAACTGCTTGATATGGATTTTCTGGCAGATGTTCAATTTCAAGATTGTCAAACAAAACATCAACAGCCATGTCAGCATCAACAGTGTATTCATCGTCACCAACAAGTTCCAAAAGTGGTTCTTTTTCGTCTTGGTCAGTTTCATCAAAAATTTCGCCAAAAATGGTTTCAATACAGTCTTCCATTGTCACAATTCCTGAAACACCACCATTTTCATCCAACACAACTGCTAAATGTTTCTTGGCTTTTTGCATTTCTTTAATCAATGTGTCAACATTGGTGTTTTCTGCCGTGAAAAGTGGCTTTGTCATGATTTTCTGGATAAGAATTTTGTTTCCAGACGCTTTTGCATTGAAATAATCTTTAAAGTTTAAAAGTCCAACGACATTATCTGTGTTATCTTTATAAATAGGAATTCGGCTGTATAAGTGTTCTGTAAAAGCTTTTTCAATTTCTTCGTTTGTGGCATTTACATTCAAGAAAACAACATCCACTCTGTGAGTCATAATGTCATGTGCTGTTGCTTCTTTCATTTTAAAAGTGCCTTGCAATATATCTGCTTCATCTTTTTCCAAAACACCTTCTTCTTGCATGGTGTCAATGATGCTTTCCAGTTCACTTTCTGTCATTGTAACATTTGATGGGTCATCTTTGTGTCGAGTAAACAATTTTTGAATGCCATAAAAACAAATGACAATTGGATAGGAAATTTTAAGGAAAAGATAAAGAATTAAAGACACTTTGATGGCAAACTTTTCAGGATGAATTTTGGCAATTGCTTTCGGCAAAATTTCACTTATAATCAAAATAATGATTGTCATCACAACAGTGTTTAAAATGTTTAAAAGTGTTGCTTCTTCAATAAACTGAGAAAGAAGCGAAGCACAAATTGTGGTTGCCAAAATGTTGACAAAGTTGTTGCCAACCAAAATAGTTGTCAAAAGTCTGTCAGAATGTTCTGATAAATAAAGAGCCTTTCTTGCACCTTTAACTTTGTTTTCTGCCATTGACCTTATACGGATAAGATTCATATAAGAATATGCAGTTTCACTTGCTGAAAAGAAAGCAGAACATGCCAAAAGAAAAACGATAACAACAATTAAGACCACATGAACTGATGAAAATTGTGCCACTAAAAGTGTGCTCGGGTGCATTATAAAAACTCCTTTAAAAATAATTTTTGATGTTATGCATTATAACACAAAATTTTACTTTTGTCTAATAATTTATGTTTTAAAACAAAATATATTGACAAAAAAGCATTTTTTTAGTATAATCACAAAGTTTTTAAGCAGTTTTAGGAGAATAAATGATTTATTTTAATGTAGATATGTTGGTTTCCATTTATATGTGTGAAACCGAAAAAAATTACATATGCATTGCCGACCTTGAAAAATTGACCACTCATGTAAATGAAAATATTTTTAAAGACAATTTAAATTTGACTGTTTTCTCATCAGAATTTTTTGTCGCCCAAATGCTTGACACACATCGTGACTTGTTTAAGAAAGAAAATGACACAATTCAACTTAAAGATGGAATTACTGCAACCAAACTTAAAAGAAGATTGACAAACTTTCTTGATGAACAGAAAGTTGTTGCACCTTTAAGAAAATATGTTCGAAGTTTTGAAAACAATTTAAACCAAAAGACAAAACCAGTTCAAACAAAAGTTGAAGCAAAAGAAACTCAACCTAAGGTTAAAGAAAATGACAAACTGTAATCTTTGCCCAAGGCATTGCAATGTAGACAGAAATGTTGAAAAAGGATTTTGCAATGAAAACAAAACCTTGCGCATTGCCAAAATAATTGAAAATTTTGAATGGGAAGAACCTTGCATCACAGGAACAAAAGGAACTCTTGCCATTTTTTTCTCAGGTTGTAATTTGCGTTGTGATTATTGTCAGAATCATGAAATTTCAAGTGGGAATGTTGGAAAAACATATTCGATAGAAGAATTTTGCAAATTTATTGAAGAAAAACAAGGCAAACATTCTTCTATAGATTTGGTTACCCCAACACATTTTTCATCCGCATTGAAAGATGCATTTTCCAAAATGGACATCAAAATCCCTGTTGTTTGGAACACAAACGGTTTTGAAACAGAACAAAACATTGAAGAAGTAAGTGAATTTGTCGATGTTTTTTTAACAGATTTTAAATATTCTGATGACGAAATTGGCAGACAGTTTTCAAAATGCCAAAACTATTTTTCTATCGCTTTGCCAGCAATTAAAAAAATGTGTGACTTAAAGAAAGATGTTTTTAAAGATGAATTAATGCAACAAGGCGTTTTAATTCGTCACCTTGTTTTGCCTGACCATTTAGAAAATTCCATTAAAGTGTTGGATTACATCAAAGAAAATTTTGCCGAACGAAAAATAAGCATCATGAGCCAATTTACTCCAAATGGCAAAAGTAAATTAAATCGAAAACTTAAACCAATTGAATATAAAATGGTTTTGGCACATTTAGAAAAACTGGGGCTGAAAAATGGCTATTTTCAAGACTGCAACAGTGCCAATGACATTTTTGTTCCAAAATTTTAGATTGCATTTCATTTTGTTTGACATAATTATTAAAAAAAATTATAATCATATTAATTAAGGAGAGCAAAATGATTAAGTCAGAAAAATTCTCACTTACACTAAGCATTTTCTTTTGTATAGCAACCTTGGTGTTTGTTTTACTTTATTATTTTAATGTTTTTTCTCAACTTACCACTTTTCTGACAAGCATATATGTTTTATATTTCATTGGTCTTGCTGTGCTTTACAATGGCACTTTCAATAAAACTCGCGGAAACAATGTTGCCAGCAAAATTTGTTACACAATAAGTTCACTGTTCATTCTTGGTTCAACAGCTTTGCTTATATATGGTTTCATAAGTGGACAAATAAGTTTATTCTATTAAAAATAATCACCTTCTTGGTGATTTTTATTTTATTAAATAAGTATATTGACACTTGTTTTGATTTATGCTATTATTAATCAGTAAGCGGGGGGGGGAAAAAAATGAATTTTAAAGAATTAAGACAAACTGCTGAATATTATGAATATCTTAAAATGCAGAAAAATGCCGACTTAAAAACTAAAAAACAATTAGTTTATCTTAAAAATGAGTTAAACAAATATATACATCTTTTTTATATTTCTCCAAAAGAATATAAAAATGCTTTAACAGAATATTTTAAATCTTTGGGAAAAACAGTGAAGTTTATAACCGAGGAAAAAACTAGTAAATATACTGTTACTGAACTTTACATAATTTCTATATTTGCAGAAAAATTTAGTCCAAATCCAGAAAAAAGATATACATGGAAAACACAGGAATTTGCAAAAAATGAAGAAAGAAGACCTTCAAAAGTTAATCTTGCGTTTGAATTATTTTATTGCCAAGGTAAAACTTCTCTTTTTATTGAAAATAAAGGTTTAAAAGAAGTTTATTGGAATTTGGTAAAAGAAAATTGCAAACAAAAATTTAGGTTACAAGGATTAACACATATAAATTCAAAAACTGGTAAACGCGAATATGATAAATTTAATCCTAGTAAAACAGATTTAAGTAATTTACAAAAACCAGATACATCAAACATAAACATTAAAATTTCATAAAATAATAAAACATCTTTTATTAAGATGTTTTTTTATAATCTCTTTGTTGTGTCTTTATCTACAAAACAGAAATGTTCATTTTTTACTTTTACGCAATATGTTTTATTTTCTGTGAGAAACTTACCGCGATAAAATATTTTTGCAGACTTAACTTCGCTTTGCCCCACTTCTTTATATTTAATGTCATAGAAACTGTAACCCATGATGTTTAAAAGTGGATTGATGAAATAAAGAGAATTGTTTATATAAACAATGCCAATCATGATAAGCACCAAAATATACACACAATAGGCACTTACAAAAGAAAGTTCCAGCGGAATGGCAAAGAAAACAAAAAGAGAAAAATAACCTAAGAAATGTTTATCTGTGATGTTTTCCTTTGAAATTATTTCAATTTCCACAGATTTTTCAGAAGAAAAGTTGATATTCCATATAAGTCCAACAACCCCCAAAATAATCAAAGCCAAAAGTGTGGAAAAATTTAAAGTATTTAAAATGTTGAAAGACAAATTATTGTTGATTATTTCCACAATAAGTTTGACAAACACCAAAATATACATTGGCACAAAAGCACTTATATAAAGCAATAAATTTTTAAATAAATTTTTCATAAAGTTATTTTGCGAAAAAATATTAAAAATAATTAAATAATTAAATAAATTAATTTAAAAATAATTAATTATTATTTTTGAAATAATTATTATGCCCTATTTTAGGCGTTTCCAGCGATTTTTAAATTAATTTATTTTTTGTTTAAAAATTAAAACCTTTTTATATGTTTAATTTATTAAATAATATTTATAATATATATTATATTAAATTGTTTTGAATTTATTTTTCTTTGTGATAAAATAATTTTGAAATGGAGAGGGTGTTATGGAAAAAAAATTCAATATAACCAAAACTGTCTTTTACATATTTTTCGCATTTTGCTTTTTAGGTGCGGGAATTTTTTGTTTAAATAAGACATTAATTTTTGAAAGTGCATCAGCAGAAGTCGTGGAAAGTGAACTTGACAACAGAGAAACTGTTGATTACTTTTCCGTGCGAGAAAAAACACCAAGTGGTTCTGGCACAGAAATTAACCCTTTAACAAATGACACATTCCTTTATTCCAACAACAATGCTTTAAGCATATCTCTGCTTTCAAATGGAAACGAAGTAAACACTGGTGACAACTTTTTATATTACGAAAATGTTTACTATCCAGATCCAACAAACAAAAACAATTTTCAATTTTACAGAAACATTGAAGTCAACTTAGAAATCAATGGCAAAAAGAAAGATTTAACAAGTTACAATTTCATCACAAGCACATCATCTGTTGCCTTCCCAAATGAGCCTACATCCAATCCTCAAAAGTTTGAAATACTGTTCAACAACACAGGTGCAGAAAGCAATGCAATTAAAATTGTTGATGAAAACAACAAACTCATTGAAGAAGGTGTCTATAAACTCAGAATTCATTTCACTCGTTTCTACACCACAAACGGAGAAAATGATATTTCAACAACAACTTTTGAATCAGAAGGCGTTGACATAGAATACAGTTTTTACATGTTTGATAAATCTTCTTACATAATCAACAACAACCCAGTCATCAAAACATTTAATTTTGATAAATCAATTGTTACATCAAATTCCATAACAGAAAACTCAACTGGTTTCTATCTTTACAGCAACTATTCTTCAGAAAACGAAGCAAACAAAATTCCTTATATTGAATTTGACCACACACGCTTTGAACTTGACATTGCAAAAACACTTCAAGACAAAACCACAACAATGCAAATAAGTTTTGCAGAAGATAAAAATGAAAATGGAATTGCAGTTTCAGAAAACAACTTTGCTTACACACAACTTTTCAAAGATGAAAATGGTCAATCTAAATGCCGAGTGTTCTTTACTGAACTTGGAAACTATACAATTAAATTTAAAGCAATTTTTGTTTATGAAGAACAAAACTCCGAAGGTCAAGTCGCAAAAAGACAACTGCACAACATTGATGCAGTTACAGGACAAGCCAAAACTGCTTTGGTTTATATGTATGGCTATCAACTTGCCTACACCGATCACGACAAGCCAACCAATTCAGATGGTTCTCATCAAACGAGTGAAATGAAAGATTATGACTTTACTGCAAATGAATTTTATAATGGTGCTGATATTACAAGCGGATTTTTAAATTCAAATGAAAACTTTTCGCAATCTAATTTAAGTGCCACATTCCAAGAAGCCAACATCATTAATTACATAAACAACAACAAATTGTCCCCTGTAAAAACAGACCAAACACCTGTTTGGCTTAACGGAAACGCAACTTTAAATCCAAACATGAGTTATGTTTTCACAACTAAGAAACAAGCAGGTTATACTCAATATGGAAACACAAAACTTTATGATGGCACAGCAGAAGGTTCACAACTTTATTTAATGGAAAAATTTAATGGCTCATCACTCAGCACAACAGGCACTTACATCTATGTGGTTGCCTATACATTCAACAACTATCGCTTACACGCCAATCAAATTTCAGACACCACTGTTTTCTATCAAATTTTCTATTTCCAAATTTATAAATCTAAAGCAAGCATAAGTCTTAAAACAGCAGAAACTAACAAAGATGTTTCTTCAACAGAATTTTATAATGAAAGCATCATCTTGACTGACACAACAAAAGAAGAATCATATAATCAAGACATTGAAATTTTAATCTATGCAAAAGATTATGAAAATGGTGGTTTCCTTTCAAACTTTGGTGGAGAAAATGGAATATTACTTTCCGAACTTGACACCGACCATGACAATGTTGTTATTTTGGAAGACAGTGCACACTATTCAATTTGGCTTTACCAAAAAAGCACAGGCATTACATCCAAAAATGAAGATTATTATTTCACAATCGACAAATATGAAATCAACTATGACGACATTAAAGCAAGAACTGTTAAACAACAAACCAACGGAACAGATTATGAGATAATTTCTGATGTAAATGGATTTGCCACAAATGAAAACTTTGCACTGTCTTGGCAAGAAAAGAAAAGTGGAGCAAAAACAACAGCATATTATAAACGCTTCTCTTTGGAAAATTACAATTTCTATAAAGAAAGCACTACAGCAACTCAACTAAGCACATTCTTGCAAAACCACAATTCCCTTCCTGTCAATCATGCATTGAACATGTCAACAGAAGGAACTATTTGGAATAAACTTGGAAATGTCACCGACAATGGAAACACTTTAAACAAAGACACAGTTTCAGGAACAGGAAATTTTGTGCTTTCAGCATCAGGTCTTTATTTGGTGGACATCTATGATGAAGCAGGAAATCACACTGTAAAAGTTTTCTTCCTTGATTCAACAACTCCAATCTTTGCAGTAAGTGATGGCGTAACTTACAGCATTCCAAGCAGTTCAATTTATATTACTCAAAGCCAAAATCTTTATTGGGGTCAAAATAAACTTATCAGATTAATCAATTTCAATTCTTTCAATTTCAATAATGTTAAACTTGACAGCAACAACGAATATTACCTTGAAGGTTCAAACAGATTTGTTAAAGATGTGATTTCAGAATATGAATTCTATAAATCTAAATCCAAAGACGAGAACAAAAATGACATTTACAGCATGGAAATCTTTGAAGCAATGTATAAACTCTATCAAGACCAAAACAAAGATGATAAGCCAGATTATTTGGAATATTACACTTTCTATTCTGACACCATGACGGAATATAACGGAATCTATCTTAAAATTCCAATTAGCAATGTTTCTTATTTCATCGACAGACAACACTCTCAATATACAAAACAAACTGATGTTTATGAAGCACATATTGGCAACGAAGAAGAAATGACTTACAGGGTTCTCATCAGAGACATGTCAAACACAAAAAAAGCTGTTGGCTATGCTGATGATGCACAAATTCAATATACCAACTATTTCAGTGCAAAACAGACAATCATAATCAGTTTTGATACATCAGAATTTTTTGTAAACTTTAAAAATGCCAATGGCGAAACCGAAGTTTTGTCATCAAACACAAATGAAGAAGACAAAGAAAACTCTGTAAAAACAACCTATCTAAGCCCATCCAGCATGAATAAAGAATTCAGTGTTTCATTTATTCCAACAACAGTGATTGCTGGTGCTGGTGGAGAAAGTTCCAAAACAATTCAAATAGACACCGTTGAAGCCAAGTTTTATAAAGCAGGAAAAGAATCCAAAGTTGAAAAGAACGGCATTACCTATTACTATTATGAACTTTCAGACAGTTATTCCATCATTCCAATCTATCAATTTAACAATGTTCAAAACACAAGCAAAATAAGTGAAGTAATCAATGCCACCGACGGAGTTACAGCTGCTGGTAAATATGAAATCACCAGAAAATATTATTTCAATAATGACGCTGTTGACACAGAATATTATTGCAATGAAAATGATTTTATCACCCGCACATATGTCTTCTATGTTGACCGTTATGGCGTTGTAACCAATCCTGTTTACAGCGAATTTGATAATAAGCATTCTGAAAGCATGGTTGGTGGAGATATATTTGTCACACTTTATGACAACGGAACAAATGCAGACTTACTTGTTTCCTTCCCTGATTCATTTAATGGAAACCAAAATGGCAATTCCATTTACAACACAGGAAATTTAAACATTACAAGTCCAATCTTTGAAACCAACAAACTTCCACTTAAATTGTATATTCCACAAATGAAATATACAAAGTCCGTTTCAAAAAATGATTTAACAAACGGTTATGACTTCTCAGTTGACATTAATGACGCAATGAATCAATTTGCCAATAACGATATCATTTCAGAATATGTGTTGTATGCAGAAATATATAAAGACAATTTAAAAACCTTATATGCTGCAACAACAACAGATTTAAACAACCCAACTTTGGACAGCACTTTGGCAACAGCAACGGAAAACGGCTTCTTGACATTTTATCACAGAAACAACAACACTGTGGAGCAATTGAATGGTTTAAGTGAAGCAGGAACTTATTATGTTCGAATTTATCAAGGTCGTTTTGGAAATGAAATCGGCGAAAACAGTTTCAATCAATTCCTGACATTCTATTTCACAATTGAAGAATCTGCGCCAGATTTCACTGTAAGAACAACCAACATGGCAGATTTAAATTTTGATGCCAACGACACAACAAATGACTATTCTGTTCGATATCACACCAATCAGTCCAGACTTGAATTAGTTTGGGATGAAGGCTCTACTTATATGGCGGACATTGACAAAGCAAACATTATGTTTAAGTTTAAAGGCAGTCGCCAAGAAATCAATGCAAAAACAATTTTCCCAGACATTGAAAACCTTAAACCAGTAAATGGAAAATATGTTTTGGAAATCAATTTGGCAAGCCTTGGAAATTACAACATCTATTCACATGACAACTATGTTGACATCACAATGCAATATATAAATCATGATGATTTGCTTTACAGCAAAGTGACAAAAAGAATTTATGTTGACCTTTCTGCTCCACTTACAACAATAAATTCCCTTGTGACAAAAGTGACAAGCGGAACAATTGGTGAAAGTGGTGGTGCTTCCCGCTTAAGCGAAAGAATGCTTCGTTCTCGCTTCCAAGCAGATGGCAGAACCTTGGCTACTAATGATTTAAACACTTGTTACAATGTTTCAATTTCCACAGAACCTTTTGCTTATTATTCTTATAATGTAACCAATAAAACTGGAAATGATTTTGCTCAAACATTGCTGACAAATAAAGATTACATGACTTATGTTCGTGCGTTCAGCAAAACAGGAAGCAATGCAAAATATGCTTCAACACAAAATCAAGAAACTGCTCCTGGCGATTTCCGAGCAAGTAATTTCACTGAAATAAGTCAATTTATAAGTGAAAAGGGTGGTTTTGAAGTAGGAACTTATTATGAAATTGTGGAAACAGACTTGGCTGGAAATATGACAATTTACACAGTTTATGTGACAAGTTATAATGCAAATGAAAATGCCGACCAAGAAATTATTGCCTTTATAGATGGTTCAAATCAAAACTCAGCATATACAATATCTGATTTTACAGAAGCACAAAACTATTATAAAACAGACACAATGCACAACATATATTCAAAAAGAGGATTTAATCTTCAAAACATCAATTATTTTGGAGATGTTTGGTCACAAATCTACATCAGAACACGAAATGCACAAAATCAAGTAAACACCTATTACATCAATTTAACGCCTTGGGGATATGCTTACGACCTTGTCAACCAAACTCATATCACAATGGTGGATTTAAGAAATTTAATTGATGGTTCAGTAAATTCTACTTACAAACACCTAGTTCAAATATATGACAGATTAAATTCACAAACAGAAAACTTCTACATCAACATAAACAATCAAAGTTTGCGTTATGAACTTACAAAAGAAGAAAACAAAGAATATTTAACCATAACTTCAAACCCTTCAAATGAGCAGATTAAAAACCCTGTAACGGCAGAAAAAGCATTCTTGACACAACTTACCATCACCGCAATTTTGCCTGACACAAACGAAACTATTGAACTTTATAACAAAACAAATAAACTTGGTTTTTCAGAACTTTGGACAAGCAATGAAAACATTGAAGTTAAGGCAGACACAAATTTAAGAACACTTACATTTAATGTTAGAGATTCAATTGGCTTTGCCGACAACACCAGAATAAATTACACATTTACAGACAACTATGGTGGAGTTTATAAAGAGATTCATCTATACAACGAATCGATTATTTCACAAGAAATCACAGTTCCACAGGGCAAACATCTTTATTCTTATGTTGAAGAAGACACAGGCAGAATTTACTATCTGACAGACAGCACAATCCAATTCAACTATAACCCTAGACGATATGTAGTTAAAGTGTTTGATTTAGAAAACGGAAAGCCAACAACAAATCTTTTCAATGCAACTTTTAAAGAAACACCATCTAATGGCATTTCTGTAATGACCATCACAACAACAAAAACCAACCTTTATGATGATGGTTTCATAATTGTTTGTTACAACGCTTACTCCACAGATGAAACAGAAGACATCACCCAGACAAATCCAGTTAAAACAATTTACTTTAAACTTTACAACATGTTGCCTACACCAAATGAAACTAACAACATCAACGAAATTGGTCAGTTTAAATTTTTGGACACTAATGGCATCAACATAACTAATGAAATTGTTTCTGGTCAAGCAAGTGGCGAAACAGGTTATTATTCAGAAGTAAGATTGCAATACAACAGCAACATCAGCATGGAAATCCCAGTTGTTTACTCTTACAGTAAAGATAAAACCAATTGGACAGAAATCACATCCAACACCATAAGTTTTAAATGTGAAGACGAAAATGCTGAAACTTATTACATCAAAGTTTGGTATAAAGAAAAATTTATCGAAAACTATTATTCATCTGGTTATGTATTCTCATTTGTTCCAGAAGAACAAATCTTTGAATTTACATTGACATCACTTACTCAAACTTACTGGATTGAAAACACATTAACTGGCGAAATCATCAATAAAAGCGATTATGTGTTTGAAACAACAAGCGGAAGTTACACACACTATATTGTCAACCTTTCTTACTTAAACAGCAGTTACATCAAAATAAACACCAACAGCGAACAACAAATCACTTACACGAAGATTGGTGAAATTCAAGATGAAACAGCAGAAAGTGTTTGGACCTACATTTACAGAATTTCCAACTTGAAAAACGGAGTTCCACCAGAAAACATTTCCGCTTATGAAGTCAATATTGCAATTTCATTTATTCCACCAACTGACAAAATTGTAACAGAGTTTTACACTTATGATGAAACCACAGGAAAAATGAACACCAACAACAATTTGGCAAATCAACTTTCAAAAGAAATAATTGTTTTGCAATCATCATCGTTAAATCAAATTGAATTACAATGGTCAGAATATTATGGAATTAAACAAAACAAAATCAATCTAAAAATATTCAAAGATGGAATTGAACTTGCTCCAACCGTTTACACCAGATATTCAAACGATAAAAAGAAAACTTACAGTTATGTCTATCTGACACATTCAGGGAAATATACAATTTCATTTAAAGACACTTCTGGAAACGAACATCGTTTCAGCAATGCAACAGTTGGGCAATATAAAGAATTTACACTTACTTTTGTCAAAGATGTTCCTTTCAATGTCACCTACACAAATCTTATGACAGGCGATCGCGAAACAACAATTCCAATTCGCGAAGCAATTTACAATGGTTCTGTAACCCTGAAAATTGATTCCAGTGTTCTTTCAAGTTACTACACTTACAGTTGCAATGTAATAAGAAATGGCAGAGAATACACAGGCTTTGTGGCTGACACAAACACTTGGACTTATACTTTCAACGAAACAGGTTATTATCAAGTGACTTTTTCAGCAACAACAGCAACAACAGAATCAGCAATCCGCACTGAAACCTATCAATTTACAATCTTGGATGAAGATGAATACAAATATTCTTACATCGTAAATCCATATTCAAATTATTACATTGAAAAGGTCATTAAAGATGGCGTGGATGTGACTGAAAGTTTGACTCAGACATTGTCTGTTTCAAAGATAACAGTAAATGGAAAAACCTATATGAAAGCACTTCCACTTTCATACATTGATGAAAAAACTGGCGAAGGAACATATTACATCACAATAAATTCCAACAACAAACTTTATAAAGCAGATTCTGAAATAACAAGTTGGACATTCAAAGTTGTTATAAAACCTTCTGACACAGTTCCAATCATCATTTCTCATGAAAATGGTTCTTCCACAACTGACAATATTACAATTGCTCTTAACACTCAAAACATCTATGAACAACTTGGCAGAGTGACTTTGGTTGTTGTAAGATTTAACAATAACAACCAACAATACATTTACTATCAAAGTGAAATTTCTTCAACAAGCAATGGAGTGCTTAATACAAGCATTGATGATACAGGAACATATTTAATTCAAATTTACTCAGGTCGCATCGAAAATGGCTCACTTTCAGGAAATAATCTTATATTCAGTTATAAAGTTATCCGCAATGAACCATTCAATGCAGCAACAATAATAATTATTGTCGTTTCAGTAATCGTGGCAGTTGCAATCATCTTCCTTATCATCAAACTTAGAAAGAGAATTTCAGTTAAATAGTTTAAAAGAAACGAGTATAAACTCGTTTCTTTTTTTGACATTTTTGTTTTAAAAATTATTAATTAAATCTTTATATTAATTTATAGCAGTTAATTTTAAAATTATTTTTATATAATAAAAATAAAAAAGACTGATTAAATCAGTCTTTTTTTATAATGACAATTATTTCTTTTTAAGTTCTTTGTCAAGTTTAACTTTTGAAACAACAAAGTAAACAATAACACCAACAAGAACAAGAACAGAAAGAACAATTAAGACAATTCCAACAATTTGATAAACTTCTGTGTTAGATTGAGTTTCTGTTGTAACTTCAAACTTGAATGTTTCAGTAGTTGTTGGGCCGTCATCTCTTGTTACAGAAACTGTAATTGTATATGTTCCAACTTGAAGGTCATCAACATAATATTTACCGTTTCTTTCTTCTGCCAAGTTTTTGTTGTCAGCATCAGCAACAACTTCAATTTTTGTTGTGCATTGGTTTTTGTCCATATTTGTTACAGTAATCAAACTTGGGTCAAGAACAAGTTGTTCACCAACAGTGTATTTCTTGTCTGAATCAAAGAATTTATCATCAAATTTCAATTTAGGAGCAGTAACATCACCGATAACAATTGTTACAACTTTAGATGTTGCAGAATTGCCTTTCTTATCTTTTACAGAATAAGTGATTGTATAAGTTCCATCTGGATTGCTTCCAGCACCAACATTGATTTTATATTCTCCGCCTTTAATGGCATCTTTTCCATCAAATGTTGCAGATGGAGCAGAATTTCCATTAGCCAATGTTCCTGTTACACGAATGCTTGCAGAAGATTCATCAAGTCCGCTTGCATCAGTTGCTTCAAGTCCAAAGATTTTCAAAGAATAAACATCACTGACAGCATTTGCTTTAAGTTCTTCAATTGAAAGTTTTGGAGAATAAAGTTCTTCATAATAATTTTCTTTAAACTTAGGTCCAGTTGTGTCAGTTACTGAAATTGTGTAAGTGTCACTTTCAAGTCTGTAAGCCATAAGTTCGTTGTATAATGTTTCAGCAGAAATTCCAATAACACTTGTAAAGTCTGTTGCAACAATGCCATTTTTAGTTATAACTATATTGTTATTTTCATCTTTTGACACATTGTAAATTGTGCTTCCAGATGTAACTTTGTAACTTCCATCAATAAGAGTTTCAACCTTAATGCCACTCTTAGTAGTTCCACTTCCATCAACGGCTGTGTTGATAAGTTCATAATAAGTGCCATAGTCATATTTGTTTGTTGTGTCATTCCATTCTAATTCGTTATGATATTTAAACATGTGAACATTGTATGCAGTCATTTCTGCTGTATAAACGATGTCATAAGTTCCTGTCTTAGATGGTTTAAACACACTGCCAAGAGTTCCTACATTTACAGAACCATAATTTTCTTTAACAGCTCCATTTTCATCAACACCAACAACAACATAGTTGACAGCATCTAAACTTGCTTGTTGAGCATCAGACAAATCTGACAAACTGTTAAGGTAATCATATTCGTCTTTTGTCATGCTTTTAGAAATATTGTAACTTACTGTAGGAGTTGGAATATTGATTTCTGGGTTGTCGTCAAGTTGGTAAGAACCACTTTCCAAAGAAGCAGCAAGAGATGGTGCTTGATTGATAGTTCTTCCACTTACTGTATATTTCAAGAATGCAACGATTGTTCTGTTTTCAGAGTCTTTAAGTGCAACACTTACTCTGTATTCACCAGCAGAAACAGCATCAAATTTACCAGCATTTAAAATGTAAAACATGCCCATGCTCATATTTTTGTCAGTTTCATAAACAGAAATGTTTGTGTCACCATCTACATAATAAGCATTAACATCATAAGTCACATAGTTAATGGCATCATCAATTGCTTTAAATTCTGGGAGAGTAATTGTGTCGCCTTGATTGTAAATGAAATTGTTGTCATCTTCAATCTTTAAGTCATTTGTAAATCTTACAGGATTTTCATCCTTAATATTTTCAATAGCAACTTCTTTTGCATACATATTCAAATTGCCATAGTCATCATAAACATAAGAAACAACTTGGAGTAAGTTTGCATTTTCAGGAGCCTTTTTCAAATCAATTGAATAAGAAGTGCTGTTGTCAACTGTTAAATCAACATAACCTGTTCCATTAAATTTGGCATATTTATCTACCAATAAATTAACTGGGTCGCTGTCATCTTTAACTTCTTTTTCTTCCAAATCATCAAACACATCTGTGATGTCAACATTTGAAAGTTTAACAGGTTCATCATCTTCTGAGAACACATCAAGCACAGTTGTTGTTCCACTTGTTTTGTTTAAATAACGATACAATGTTACAACATTCATGTTTGTATCTCTTGTGTCAGAAGCAGTAGGTTTGTCAATTTTAATTGTTGTGTTTGGAACATATTTGTCTGCAAGAGTAGTTGAAAATCTGATTGTAGGAGCATCATTATCAACACCAGAAGAAACCATCATGCTTTCTGTCTTAGTGTTTTTGTTGCCCGCTTTATCAGTTGCTGTGTAACGGATGTAATAAGATCTTGCACCCATACCATAATATTTTGTTCCACCAATTTCAGTAACTTGTGATGTAGTTGCACCAAATGTTTCATTGCAATCAACATATGCAAGACCTAAATCTGATAAAGTTTTTCTTACATTTGCATCTGTCAAACTTTTTGTAAGCAATGATTTGAATGAATTGAAGTCAGTAACAGATGAAACTTGTTTGTTGATTATTGTGCCAAAATAGTTATACATATTTAAAGCGTTTGCATTGTCAACAACAATCAAATAGCCATTATTTTGAAGCCAAGCAAGTCTTTTTTCATCAGCAGTTTTGCCTGTTGTAAGGTCAGAATCGGAAACAAATGCATTTGCATCTGCTTTTTCTGCTTTCTTAACAGCCTTGTTGATGAGATAGTTGTTTGTCAACATGCTTCTCCAAGCACTGTCACTGTCAGCATCACTTCCGCCATAATTGAAAATCAAGTTAAATTCGTCATAGTTATCAATTGTAAGTTTAACTTCATCGCCTGTCAATATTTGACGAGTAAGTTCGCTTTCACTTGCAGTTGAAACATTGTCTTTTATGCCAATTGCATAAACCACAACACTGTTTGGAGCATGACGAGAAGCCAATTTCCAACTTTCATCTTTAATTTCTTCTGCTTTTACAGAAGCATCATAAATCAAAATTGTTGGAGCAGTTTTATCTTCTACATTGTCAAAGTAATAGTCACCTGTGTTGCTTGAAACTGTGTTTCCATAAACATCTTTAACAGTGTAAATAAATGAATAGTAACCATTTGCCAAAGGCTTAAATTTTGTTGGTTCTTTCAAGATGTCGCCTTCGAAAACATCTTCATAACCGCTTGTTTTATCTGTTAAAGCCACATAACCACTTGTTGCAGAATTTGAAGAATACTTCACTTGAACTGTATAATAAACATCAACTGCTTCATTTGCAGGGTCAGTATTTGATGATGTTGCACCAGTTGCAACTGGAAGTGTGCTTTCAACACCTGTTTGGTGTCCTGTTCTTGTCCAAGATGAACCAAGTTTCAATGTCAAAGCATAATTCTTTTTATAATGTGGGTCAGAAGAAGCATAAACTGTGGTTGTCTTAGTTGCAGAAGAAACAAATTGATAGTCAACTTTTTCAGTGCTCTTTTTGTAATAAGAATATCTTACAGTGTAGTCATCAGCGCCAAAACTTGCGTAAGCACCACTTCCGTCTAAGATTGCTCTTTTAATATAAAGTTTTCCGTCATCACCTTTAAGGTCATTTCCTTCAATCTTTCCACCAGCAATACCACCATAAACACTTACAACGACAACATCTTCTTTTGTTGCTTCTGAAAGGCTTGTAACAAATTCAACATCTTCTGATTTTAATTCTTTGCCGTCTTCGTCAGTTACATAAGGAGTTGGAAGTGCAACATCTTTTCCACTTGCAAGCAATGACAAATCAATAATGCTTGGCAAGAATGTGCTTTGATTATCTTTAAAACCAATTGTTGCCGCTGCAACAACACTTTCAACATTGATGCTGTATGTGTTTTTGTAATCTTTGCCATCTGAACCAGTGTAAGAATATTCATAAGTAACAGTGTAAGTTCCTAAATTGTTGGCAGTGAATGCTTTGCCAACTTCAAAAGAATTTGATGCCGATTCATCAGTAAAGTCAACTTCCATTCCATTATATGTGACTGAAACAGAAGACTTAATATTGCTGTCATTAATGTCACCAACAATCATATCCTTTTCAGCGCCAATATATGCTTTTGGAATGATATAATCAGAGCCTTTGTTGACTGTTGTTTCATAACCTTCATCTAAAGACATAAAATAGCAATTTGCAGGATTAAATGTATATGCATTTGCAGAAAGTTTGCCATTAACATAAGCAACAAGTTCTGAAACTGGGAAATACAAAACTGTCATAGCAAAAGCCATAACAAAAAGCAATCCCCTTAAAAGATATGAATGAGTTTTTCTTTCAACTTTCATAAGTTCAAATCTCCTGTTTGAATTTTTAGATATATAAGTAAATATATAACTAAATAATTTTAACTTAATTTTACTGATAAGTCAAACAAATTGACTTGTTACCAGCAAAATTTAAAACTATTTTGCGAATAAGCAATCATTACTATGCGTAAGTTTTATCACTATTCTTGTCGAAAAAGGTAATTGACAAGATTTTGCCAAAATAGTTATATTTTAATAATGACTGAAAGCAGGACTAAGCCTGCTTTATCATTAAATAGTGAAGTTAACTCTGACACCAGGTCCCATAGAAGAAGCCAAAGTTACACTTTTGATGTATTGACCTTTTGCTGCTGCTGGTTTTGCTTTTACAATAGCGTCCATAACAGTTGAAAAGTTTTCCATCAATTTTTCTTTTCCAAAACTTTTCTTTCCAATAATTACATGGATATTGTTTGTTTTGTCAAGTCTGTATTCAACTTTTCCGGCTTTAACATCTTTAATTGCCTTAGTAACATCAGGTGTAACAGTTCCGCTTTTTGGGTTTGGCATCAAACCTTTTGGTCCAAGAATTTTTGCAATTCTGCCCACAATACCCATCATGTCAGGAGTTGTGATGCAGACATCAAAATCCAACCAACCACCGTTGATTTTAGCAACCATTTCTTCTGCGCCAACAAAATCAGCGCCTGCTTTTAATGCTTCGTCAGCCTTGTCACCACGAGCGATAACAAGAACTTTAACGCTTTTACCTGTTCCGTTTGGAAGAACAACAACACCACGAACTTGTTGGTCTGCATTTCTTCCGTCAACACCAAGTCTTACATGAAGTTCAACACTTTCATCAAACTTAGCAGTTGCAGTCTTTATAACATTTTCAACAGCAGATGAAACATCATAAGATGCTGTTTTGTCAAAACTTTCAAGAGTTTTTGTATATCTTTTACCTTTATTCATACTTCACCTCTCTTAGTCCACAACTTCAACGCCCATACTTCTTGCAGCACCAGCAATCATAGACATAGCACTTTCAATTGAAGAAGCGTTAAGGTCAGGCATCTTAGTTTCAGCGATTTTTCTAATCTGCTCTTTTGTAATTTTTCCGACTTTTTGTTTGTTTGGTTTTGCAGAACCTTTTCCAAGACCAATTGCCTTTTTAATAAGGACTGCAGCAGGTGGAGTTTTCAATTCGAATGTGAAACTTCTGTCTTCATAGATAGTAATCACAACAGGAATGATAAATCCTGCCTGAGAAGCGGTTTTGTCATTGAATTCTTTAACAAAGCCTGCGATGTTGATACCATGAGGTCCAAGAGAAGAACCTACTGGTGGTCCAGGGGTGGCTTTGCCCGCTTCAAGTTGCAATTTAACCATTGCTTTAACTTTCTTTGCCATTTTTCCCTCCTAATGTGGTGTAATTTGAGCCATGGCTTGACTCTCCCACAAAATTAAAGCCTTTTAATGTCATACTCAGGACAAATATTTTAATGATTTACATCAAAAAATATCAAAAATTAAATCATGCGAATAATAT
The DNA here is from genome assembly GCA_949841245.1 of uncultured Eubacteriales bacterium. GTDB lineage: Bacteria > Bacillota > Clostridia > Christensenellales > UBA1242 > Caccovivens. Next base: position 21,673 of record CATKYT010000005.1, read on the forward strand.
CTTCTTTTTTTGCAAGTTTTTCACAACCTTCATGAAGTGAATCCCAAAAAGGCTTTTCAGAAAGCGGTGGAGATGGTGGAAGATGATCGTGATCTCTTCGGCAGTATGCTTCTGTTATTTTTTCTAATGTTTTAGAATCATAACCAAAAATTTTTTCTTCTGAACTTTTGATCTTTTCATATTGAGATCTATTCATAATTTCTCCCTTATCCCTGAATTTTGTGAACTTGACTGAATTCAAGTTCCACATTATTTTCTCTGCCAAACATCTCAACGCTGACTGTAACAAGTCCACCTTCTGCATTTACAGAAACGATGTTTCCAATCATTTTGTCAAGTGGACCTTCAATGATTTCCACTTTATCACCAACTTCAAGATCGGTTTCAACTTTGATTTTTTCCAGTCTAAGTTTCATAACTTCTTCTTCTGTCAAAGCAAGAGGTCTGCCCTTAGGTCCAACAAAACCAGTGATGCCACGAGTTCTTGTAACATTGTGCCAAAGGTCGTCACCATAAATCATTTTGACTAAAAGATAGCAAGGCATACTTTTTCTTGTAACCAATTTCTTTTTGCCATTTTTTTCTTCAATGACATCTTCTTCTGGAATAATGATGTCAAAAATTCTGTCTTGCAAATTAAACTTTTCAACAACTGTTTCAAGGTTTTCCTTTGCCACATTTTCATATCCTGAAAATGTGTGAAGCACATACCATTTTGGTTCTGGTGAATGTTCCATAAAAATTTACTCCTTAAAATATTTCAAATAAAAGGTCTTTTTCAATTATGATAAAAGTCCTGAAAGCCATCCAAGCAAAGTGTTTACGCCAAACAAGAAAACACCAAAGATAAGAACGAAAGCAATAACAATTCCAGTTTTCTTGACAACATCAGGAAAAGTTGGCCAAGTAACCTTTTTAAGTTCGGACATAATTTCTTTAATTCGTCTGCCAAAACTCTTTTTTTCTTTGTCTTTCTTTTTGCTTTTTTTCTTGTCTTTAGACTTGTCTTTTTCTGGTTGTTTGCCAGTTTTCTTTTCGTCTTTTACCTTTTTGTCTTTTGCAGGCGCTTCTGTAACAACATTACCTTCATAAATATCGGTGCGCTTTTCTTCTGTCATTTGTTGAAGTTCCGCTTCCATGTTCTGTTGTTTAACAGGTTTTTGCTTTTTCTTAGCCTTTGACTTAGACATAACATCCTCCAAAAAAATTACTTTGTTTCTTTATGCTTTGTGCGTTTATTACATCTTGGGCAATACTTATTGATTTCAATTCTTTCAGCATTAGCAGAAGTGTTTTTTTCGGTGGAATAGTTTCTTTCTTTACATTCTGTGCATTCCAATGTGATGATTTTGCGTTTTGGTGCTGCCATTTTAAATCTCCTAACAAAAAAACTAACACCCTTTGAAAAAGTGTCAGTTTAAATATATCATACAATGCCATCTAAGTCAAGTGATTTTCCAAATATATTGAAAATATTTTAGTTGTCGCCCTTACCTGCTCCTTCTGAAATTAAAGGCAAATTAGAATTAACTGCTTTTTCATTCATTTTGATGTGAGCCTTGTTGCAAACAGCCCTTTTAAGACAAATAGCCAACGATTCGGCAGTTGAAACTTTTTGACTTTTATAATTAGGCTTTTCTGCAATAGGAAATTTCCAAAATGAAACAGTATATGAGGCATAGTTTAATCTTTCATCAAAATTTTCAAATCCCTTATAATTGGAAATAAGCGGAAATTCCTCACATGAAGTAATTTCAAATGCATCAAAACTTTTTAAAAAATCAAAATATTTTTTTTCAATATATTGCTCATGAGATTTATTAAAAGTCAATTTATTTCCAATCTTTGATTTAAAAGCAGAAGAATAATGTTCATCAGCAAACGCTTCTTCCACCTTAACTCTTTCTTTGCTTAAAAACTGGTCAAAAAGTTCCAAAGTCATGCGAGTGATTACTTCTCCATAATTCAAGCAATTGGAATAATAAGGAAGATGAATGTAAAAGGTTTTTAAAACAGGAATATAAGATTGTTCATCTTTAACCTTATATTTTTGAATTAAAGATTTTTGTTTTTCGCTGTTTACATCCAATGCTGCAATTTTTTTGTTTTCATATAAAGGTTGCAATGAAAAAGATTTAAATTGTTTTTTCCCAACTATCACATTTATTGCTTTTGGCTTTTCTTTTAAAGTTAAATTTGTCCGAGAAGAAGCAAGTGGCATTCCTAAAACAATTTTATTCTTTTCAGGAAAATATCTTTCATTGCCAGGTGTAATGTTTACCATCCCTTCTGAGCCTGCACGCATAACCAAAAGTTTTTCTCTTAAAATTTCATAAACTTCTTTAAATTGTTCTTCATTTAATTTCATATTTTTACTCCGCATGGTATTTTATTCAAAATAAACACATTTGTCAACCCTTTTTACAAAAATAAAAACAAAAGCAAGGTTTGCTTTTATTTCAATCACATAAAAAAATCACAACAAATGCTGTGATTTAAAATTAACCTTCAACAACTGCATCAATATACATTGCAGTTTCATTTGGTCTGCATTTTTCAGCAAAAATTTCCAACCTTGTAGGGTCATTATATTCAGTTTCATATTTAAGAGCATAAGAAAAATAAACTTTTAAAATTTCTTTTGCATATAAATATGCTTCTGACATATTGTCACCTTTTGTGTATATTCCAAGGTCAGGAAAGAAAACTTGGAAACCATCTTCTTCTTTGACGAAAATAGCAGGATATAAAAACTGATATTTTTTCATAAAAACTCCCAAACCACTTACTTATAGTTTGATTTTAACACAAAAATATAATTTTTCAAAACAAAAATAAAAAAAATATCGCATTTTTGCGATATTTTTAGCGTTCCATTGTTGGATCTTTAACTTCTACTTTTCCATCGTTTATTGGAAATTCAAAACCTTTATTATTGTTAAACCAACCTATTGGGGCTGTATTAAGGTCTTTATCGTTATGTTCAGTTTCTTTGATTCCTTTTAAATTAAGCCATTCTGAAAGATCTTCTGGTTTACAAGCACCAAAAACAATTGTTGTACCTTGTTTAACAGTTTCAGGTGCTTTAATTACAACACCTTCTTCTAACTTTGCTTTCATAGTCAATTACCTCCGTAATCTTTTCTTGATGACCTTATAATAACACATTTTTCTTTATTTGTAAATACTTTTTTGAAAAATTTTTTTAAGAAATTTTTGAACCAGATTTACATCTTTTCCACACTGTCAATACCAAGTGTCCATAAAGCTTTTTCTAAACATGACTTAACTAAATTGCAAAGAGCAAGCATACTTGACTTTTTGTTTTGGTCATTCTCAGTCAAAATCTTATGATTGTTATAGAAAGTGGAAAATGCACTTGCAAGGTCAAAAGTTGACAAACAAAGGTTATTTAGCGAATATGTTTCATAAGCAATTTGATAAGAAGAAATAAGTTTGATAAGAGCCAAAATAATGTTTCTTTCATCATCATTTTCCACTTCAACTTTTCCGCCTTTAAACTCACCTTTGACAAGCAAAGAGTTGATGCGTGCAATTGTATATTGAATATATGGTCCAGTTTTTCCGTCAAAAGACAAAAACTTTTCCATGTCAAAAACATAATCTTTTGCCACCGTGTTGGAAAGGTCCCCAAACTTCATTGCTCCAACACCTATTCGTCTTGCAAGTTCATTGTCACCCACGATGCCATTTTCGGCAAGTTTGGCACTTGCACTTTCCACAAGCATATTTACAACATCTTTAAGTTTAACAACTCCGCCTGCTCTGGTTTTGAAAGGTTTGCCGTCACGACCATTCATTGTTCCAAATGCAACATGAGTAAGTTTTTGTTTTTCTGGCGAAATTCCAGAAAGTTTACAGCATCTGAACACCTGCTCGAAATGCACGCTTTGACGATTATCTGTAATATAAACAATTTCATCTGGATTAAATTCTTTGTTGCGCATTAATATTGTGGCAATGTCAGTTGTTGCATACAAATCTCCACCATTATATTTCTTAATAATCGCAGGTGGCATTGGATTTTTATATCGCTGTGGCTCATCTTCACTTTTCTTAGGAATAGGCACATGCTCGCCTTCACGAGCCACATCAACAACCAAAGCGCCTTCACTTTCACGAGCCAATTTTTTGTCAACAAAGATGTTTATGGCATTGTCAATGTAAGGGAAAGAATCACTTTCTCCTAAATACAACTCAAAAGTGGCGTTTAAAAGATTGTAATTTTTTTCAATTTCACAAACAGATAATTTTCTTATCTTATTATATATAGAAAAATAAGGTTCTTTTTTTTGTTGAATGAAAAGAGTGTATTCATCTGCCAACTTTTTAAATTCTTCATCTTCATCTTTGCGTTTGCTTGCTTTTGGATATTCTTCATTCAAAACATCAAGTGTAACATTTTTAAGTTCCAATTCAGTTAAATTAGCATTCTTTGCAAAAAACTGATCCAAAAATCCATCTTGATGAAGTTGCAAAATTGTCAATCCCATTTGAAGTCCAAAATCACCAAGATGCACATCAGAAATCGTCTTGTCGCCCATAACCATGTGCAAACGCTTTAATGCTTCCCCAACAATTGGCGAACGCAAATGTCCCACATGCAATTCTTTTGCCACATTTGCCCCACCATAATCAAAGAAAATAAGTCTTGGATTTTTCACTTTTTCTATACCAGAATTTTTATCTGTTAAAACAAACTCTGCAAAGTTTGAAAGTGCTTTATCTGAAACTTTAACATTAATAAAACCTGGCATAACGGCAGAAAATTCAAATTCATCATTTTTAATGTTTTCCACGATTTTTGTCGCCACATCTAAAGGTTTGCACCCTATACTTTTTGCCACAATCATGGCAAAATTACTTTGGAAATCACAAAGTTCTGGACGATTGGAAAAAGAAACTGCAAGCCCATCACAAGAATATCCCAACTTTTTGACAGCGACACTTAAAATTTCGGTTATTTGTTCTTTAAAATTCATTTTATTCTCCAAGTAAAACTTAATTATTAAATTATAAAAAATAAAAATAATTTTGTCAACCTATTTATCTTTCCAACAAAAAAGGCTGAAAAATCCAGCCTTAAATTTCTTGTCTTTGTTCCAATGCTTTTTCAAGTGTAACTTCATCAGCAAATTCAATATCACTTCCCATTGAAATGCCTTGTGCAAGTCTTGTAACTTTTACACCCAAAGGTTTTAAAAGTCTTGCAATATACATTGCAGTGGCTTCCCCTTCCACATTTGGATTTGTCGCCATAATTACTTCCTTGACGCCATTTTTATTGACACGAGCCAAAAGTTCCTTAATTTTTAAATCATTTGGACCTTTGTTTTCCAACGGATTGATTGTGCCAAACAATACATGATAAACTCCATCAAAACTTTTAACTTTTTCCATGGAAATAATGTCTTTTGGTTCTTGCACAACACAGATAAGTTTGTTGTTTCTGCGTTGACAAATTGGACAAACATCACTTGAACTGTAATTTCCACATTCTTTGCAAAGTCTGACTTTATCCTTAACTTCCAAAATTGCCTTAGCAAAATTTTCTGCTTTGTCTTTGTTGTTTTCAATAATATAAAAAGCATAGCGTTGTGCAGTCTTTTTTCCGACCCCTGGCAACGCTCTGAAATATTCAATCAATCTTTCAATAGGCTCATCAAATTCGTTCATAACACTCCGTTTCGCCGCCAAACAAAATCGTGCTCTGTCCATCAAGTAAGTAAAATAATCCGCTGGCGATTTGCGGCGACTTTAAATTAGTTTTGTTCAAAGTTCCACATAAACAAAAAAACTTATATTTACTTGTTTTCTTAAAGTAAGTGGCTTGTTACATTCCTAAATTAGGCAATTTTGTTTGTTCATCAGCAGTAATCTTTGAAATGCAATCATTTACAGCAGAAACCACCAAATCTTCCAACATTTCCACATCTTCAGGGTCCACAACTTCTGGTTTAATTTTTACGCTTTTAACAATCTTATTGCCAGTCATAACAACTTCAACCATGCCACCACCCACTGATGATTGATATTCTGTTGAATCAATTTCTTCACGAATTCTTTTCATGTCTTCTTGCATTTTTTGTGCTTGGCGCATAAGTTGTTGCATATTTCCGCCACCAAATCCACCACCAAATCCGTATCCCATTTTAAAAATCTCCTTTATATTTATATTTTCTCAAAACATCAACTGCGTCATCTCTAAGTATGTTTACAATCTCAATTTTGCGATTTTTTATGTTTTCTGCCATTTTTTCTGACGAAATCATAACTTCTTCACATATATATTTATTACTGTCTTCTAACCTTGCTCCAAAAACAATTTTATTAATGTTTTCATATAGTATTGCTCCCATACACATTGGGCAAGGTTCACAACTGCTGTAAATCGTACAGCCTTTCAACTCTCCACAAAGAATTTTTTTATTTTTAGCATCTTGAATAGCAATCAGTTCTGCATGACAAAATGGAGTATCATTTTCTATTTTCCTGCTGTCGCTTCTGCCAATAATCCCCCCGCTGTTAACAATTATTGCACCATAAGGGTAAGTCGCAGATTTTGAAAGTTCAATTGCTATTTTCAAATAATCTTCGTCAGTCAAAGTTTGCTCCTTTTAATCTTCAATTTCAACTTTGTTTCCAAAGAAAGTTGTAATTTTTTTTATGTCTTTTTCCGTTTTTTGTTGTGCATTTTCAAATTTCACAACTTCAAACTGTAAGTCCAGACCTTGCCAACGAATGGCACTTTCGATGTCTTTTCTCCCACTTTCCAAAACATCAATCAAAAAGTTGTCGCTGGATCGAATGACCAATTTCCCATCTTCAATTTTGGCATTTGTGATGTCACCACATGCCACATGAAGTGAAACTTTTTTATGTTCTTTAAGATAAAGCACCACTTTTCCCCAAACATTGCTGGCTGAAACCTTGGTTACATCTTTTTCAATTTTCAGTTTTTTTTTACATCAAAACCAAGCATAGCAGTCAAACAAGTTGTTTCCAATAAAAGCCTAACTGAAAGGGTATATCTAAGTTCGCTTTCAGCGCTTGAAAACACTTGCATATAGCGAATTAAATCTTTTTCTTCAAACTTTTGTGCTTGCGATTGATACAATCCAAAAACTTCGTCTGTCAAATTTAAAATTTCATTGGCATTTTCACAAGATTTGCATACAAGCAAATTTCTTGAATGCTTAGATAAATCTTTTGAAAAGACAGCCAAGTTTTTGCCTTCTTTTTCAATTTGGTCAATAAGTGCCAACACCCCACCAACATCTTTTTCTTGAATCTTGTCAAAGAAATTGATAATTAAATCATGGTCGGTTGTGCCTAAAACACTTAAAGTCTTTTCTTTCGAAATTTTTCCTTGGCAATAAGATGCAATTGAATCTGCAATTGAAAGTGTATCTCTTACACTTCCTTCGCCTGCACTTGCAATAATTTTCAAACTTTCATCATCACATGAGATGTTTTCTTTTTCAAAAACCTTTGCCAAATGTTTGGAAAGTTCTTCTCTTGAAACAAGTCTGAAATCAAAACGCACACATCTTGAAAGAATGGTTTGTGGCAACTTATGCACTTCTGTTGTTGCCAAAATGAAAATTATGTGAGCAGGTGGTTCTTCCAAAGTTTTAAGCAAAGCATTAAATGCACTGTCTGAAAGCATGTGAACTTCGTCAACAATATAAACTTTATATTTTGCGCCAACAGGCATAAACTTAACTTTATCTCTTATTTGACGAATGTCGTCAACTTTATTGTTTGATGCTGCATCAATTTCAATGATGTTGATGTCTGTTTCTTGCTCTAAACGCTTGCAATTTTCACATTCTCCACAAGCTGAACCATGCACAGGATTAAGACAATTAACAGACCTAGCAAAAATTTTTGCAACCGAAGTCTTTCCTGTTCCACGAGTTCCCGTAAAAAGATAAGCATGCCCAATTTGGTCATTTACAATTTGATTTTGCAAAGTGTGTGTAATGTGGTCTTGTCCAATTACTTCTTCAAAAGTTTTTGGACGATATTTTCTGTAAAGTGCAATATGGTTCATGCTTTCTCCAAAATTAATATTTTTCTCTTGCAATCACTGAAAAGTTGTCAACATCAAGGCAAGCTGCACCAATCAAAGCACCATTGACATTTTCAAGTTGAAGGATTTTTTTATAGTTGTTTATATTCACGCTTCCACCATAAAGGATGGTTGCTTTCTGGCTTGCTTTTTCAGAATAAAGATAAGCAATCTCTTTTCTGATTGTTTCAGCCATTTTCTTTATGTCACTGTTTGTGGCATTTTTACCTGTTCCAATCGCCCAAATAGGTTCATAAGAAATTATGACACTTTCAAGTTCGTTTTCATAAATTCCTTTAAGGTCTTCATCAAGTTGTTTTCTGACAAATTGACAAGCCTGTTTGTTTGTGCGTGTTTGCAAATTTTCTCCAACACACAAAAACACTTTAAGCCCATTTGCAAGAGCAGTTTTAATTTTTTTATTGATTGTTTTGTCTGTTTCTTTAAATTTAGTTCTTCTTTCAGAGTGTCCTATGATTGTATAGGTCGCTCCCAAATCTTTAATCATGCTGGCACTTATTTCACCTGTGTAAGCACCTTTTTCTTCTTCGCTTATGTTTTGCACACCAAATTCTACATTGGATTTATCAAAAAGTTCTTTGGCAACAGACAAATGAGTATATGGCACACATAAAACAATGTCGTTCTTACTGCTTTTAACTTTTGTTACAAAAGTCATAGCATAAGACTTAAACTCACTTGGTGTTGTGTTCATCTTAAAGTTTCCGATAATCAACTTTTTCATAAAAATCTCCTTAAAATTATTTTAAAGTTACAATGTGTCGATTACTTCAATAGCCGGCAAAACTTTTCCTTCCATAAGTTTCATGCTTGCACCACCACCTGTTGATAAGTGGTTAATTTTATTTGCCACTCCACTTGCTTTGATGGCACTTACACTGTCGCCACCACCAACTATGGAATATGCCCCACTTTTTGCAACGGCTTTGGCAATTTTTATTGTGCCTTTTTTAAATCTTGGGTCTTCATACATTCCAAGTGGACCATTCCAAATGATTTGCTTCGCTTTCAAGATTTCATTGCAGAAAAGACTTATAGTTTTATTTCCAATGTCCAGCCCAACCATATCTCCTTTAAGTTGAGTTGTTTTGATTGCCTTACCTTTTTCTTTAACTATGGCAACATGGTCAACTGGAAGCAGAATTTTAACACCTTTTTCTTGTGCGGTTTTTAAAATTTGTTTAGCATTGTCAATTTGGTCAAGTGAAACAATGGATTCACCAACATTGATGCCTTGTGCCTGCAAAAATGTGTAGGCCATGCCACCACCAATAATGATTGTATTCGCTTTATCCATAACATTGTTAATCAAATTAAGTTTATCAGCAACCTTTGCCCCGCCAAAAATGGCTACAAAAGGATGTTTTGGTTGTTCAAATGCTTTTTCAAAAACTGACAATTCTTTTTCCACCAAAAAGCCGATTGCATTAGGCAATTTCAAAGCAACGCCATAGTTTGAAGCATGTTTTCTGTGAGCAACACCAAAAGCGTCATCAACATAAATGTCAGCAAGTGAAGCAAGTTTTGCCACAAAAGCATTATCATTTTTTTCTTCACCTGGGTCAAATCTAAGATTTTCCAGAACAAGCAAGTCACCATCTCTAAGTTTTGAAACAGCAGAGTTAACTTCATCGCCTGTCACTTTATTGCAAAATCTTACACGATTAGGAAAATATTTCATCAAGTTTACAGAAACTGGGAACAGCGACAAAAATTTGTCATAACCCTTAGGTCTGCCAAGGTGAGAACAAACAATCACTTTGGCACCATTTTGCAATAAATATGAAATGGTAGGAATTGCTTGCACAATTCTGTTGTCATCTAAGATGTCACCCTGATTGCTGAGTGGCACATTGAAATCACAACGCAAAAGAATGGTTTTTCCTTGAATGTTTTTTAAATCTCTAATCGTTCTTTTCATAACTTATCCCCTGTTTATATATAGTTTACAACATTTCTTTCTGTAAATCAAACATTTTGAAATAAATTTTAAATTATGCCTTATCGAAAGCATCTTTCAAAAGTGCCAAGCAGGCATTCACATCTTCACAAGTGGCAAGTTTAAATCTCAATTCACTGCTCATTGGCAAACTTTTGGAATACCACAACAAATGTTTTCTTAAATAAAGTTTAAGCCAATTTTCTTCAAAATGTTCGCGTAAAATGTCAATATGACGACAAACTTGTTGAAATTTATCCACTTTTAAATTCAGGCTTTTCAACTCAGAAAAAATCCAAGGTTGCCCCAAACTTCCACGACCAACCATAATTCCATCAACACCAGTTTCTTTCATTTCGGCAAAACTTTTTAAATCAACTACATCTCCATTGCCGACAACAGGAATTTTAAGGCTGGCTTTAACTTTTGCAATTGCTTCATAATCGGCATGCCCACTGTAACCTTGTGCCACAGTTCTTGCATGAAAAGTAACAAAGTCCGCACCGCTTTCTTCGCACATTCTTGCAAATTCCAAAAAATTTTCTGATTTGTTGCCTTTTCTAAACTTCACAGAAAGCATTTTGTCTGTCGATTTTTTGCAAGTGGAAATAATTTTGCTGGCAAGTGGCAAATTATCCATCAAAGCACTGCCTTCGCCATTTTTGACAATCTTAGGTGCAGGACAACCCATGTTGATGTCAAAACTGTCAAACTTAGCAAGCAAGGGTGACTTAATCGCCTTTTCCAAATATTCTTCTTCATGCCCAAAAATTTGAGCAATTTTAAATTTTTCCGCATCGGTGGTCAATGTCATAAACCCAGTTTTGGTTGGATTATGCGCCATAGCCCGAGCAGACAACATTTCCGTTACAGTGGCATCAGCACCAAAGTTGGAAGCAATGTTTCTAAATCCAACATCAGTGACTCCTGCCATTGGTGCAAGAAACAAAGGGTAATTCTTAAAGTCTAAATTATTCATGATTTAATCATAACACAAAAATGCCATTCTTCAAAACAAAAAAGCAAGTTTACACTTGCTCTATTTGTTTACTGCATACTTAAAATTTCTGTAACCTTTAAAGTCCACCATCTTTTTAGGTTTGCAAATATAATAACGCTTTGTTTGTGGATTTAAAAATTTTCTTTCCTTCTTTTCCAACATGGCAAACTTACCAAAGTTACGCAAAGAAATTTGCTCTCCTTTCGAACACACTTCCAAAATAGTGTCCTTAAATTCATCTAAAAATAAACTGCATTTGCTTTTAGATAATTTAGTTTTTCTTGACATAATAGTCACAAATTCTGATTTATTCATAAACCCTCCTGCAAAAATTTTTGCCAAAATAATGCAAACTAAACAACATTAACCGCACTTTTACGAGATTTAGGCAAAATTTTAAGCAAAAATGGCAAAGTAATCACCAAATATATGATTGCACCTAAAATTACTGCAAGAATGATGTTGACGATTATGCTGAAATAATTGCAACTTATGAAAGTGTAAACCGCAAAAAACATCATGACCGTTCCAAGTGCCAAAAGGAAAAACTCAAAAAATGACACCGAAAACATTATGGTTCGTTTAAGTTTAAAAATCGCCAAAACACAGACACTTGCAGACAAAACAATGTTCCCCAAAATTAAAGCATAAATGTTTATGGTTGGAATTGCTGAAAGGAAAAAAGACAAAAGTGCTTTCACACCACCACCTATGGCAGTGACAACTAATATGAACTTAAATTCTCCATTGGCAGAAAGCAACATCAAAAGATATTGCATTAAAGCCGTAAAGACAACAGAAAAACCGCCATAAAGCATAAACTGGAATGCCGTGTCTAAAATTGGAGTTGTCATGTTTTGATAGACAAGAAAAATAACTTGTCTTGAAATTGCCACCATTCCAAAAGTTGTTGGCAAAATTAAAAACAACAAAATTTTAAGACCGCGTTCTATGACAACTCTGCCACCAGTTCCCCGTGAAATTAAATAAGAAATGTTTGGCAAAAGTGTTGTTGTAACCGCCATGGAAATGATAAGCGGAAAATTTAAAATGGCACCAGTTATGCCTGTTTGCAACCCAAAAAGTTTGGTGGCAACTCCATTTGAAAAACCTGCCTGCATAAGCCTTGGCACAATGATAAGTCCATCAAATGCATTGACAAGTGGCAAAATGGAAGCCGAAAGCGTCAACGGAAAATATGCATTGTCATATTCTTTTCTGGCATATTTAATTGAACTTAATTCTTTCAATTTTTCATGGTCTTTGTTTTTAATCAAAAACAAAATAAAAAGATAAATCACAGAGATAACTTCGCTTAAAGTTATGCCCACAAAAGCACCAAAGACACCTTCGGCAATGCCAATTTTGCCAAAATAGAAAGCAAAAACCAAACCAAAAACAAACTTAAAAACTTGTTCCACAATTTGGCTTATTGCTGTTGGAAGCATGTTTTGATATCCTTGAAAATAGCCCCTAAGCACCGTAAGAGAAGCCCCAAGTGGCAAAATGATGATAAACAAAGAATAACTTTGATTGTTTCCTATGCCTTGAAAATTGCAAATGTAATTGCCAAAAATCATAAAAACAAGCCCTATTCCAATGCCCGTTCCAATGGCAATTAAAAGCGAGCGTTTTAAATAAATTGAAACTGACTTAGTGTCACCCCTGCCACGAGCCGTGCTTATAAGTTTGGAAAGCGAGTTTGTGACACCACCACAAGTGACAACCAAAGCGAAAGCATAAAGCGACATAATAAGTTGAAAAATGCCAATTCCTTCAATTCCCAACAAATTGGTAAGCGGAAGCCTGAATAAAGCACCCAAAGCCTTGCAAATTACACCACTAACCAACAAAATAATTGCTCCAACACTAAGAGAAGACATCTTTTTTAAATCTTTCATAAAACAATTCTTGCCTTAAAACAAAGACACAAACCAAAAAACACAAAAAATTTTTAAAAAGGGTATTTACAAACACGCAAAAACATGCTATAATGTGGACATAATAATGCAAAAGGAGAAATGTTATGTACGAATATAATAACACAGACAATGTAAGATATGCAAGATATTCTATTATTGGAGATGTTTATTCCGATCCAGAAACATTTGTAGAACAGATAAATGGTGATACAGATAGAGAAATTTACGAAAAATATTTGAAAGATGCTTCACAACATATTATTAATAACAAAATTTTTAAGAATGATCTTAAAGATTTGGTAGAAGGTGGGAATAAATTTATTAAATATGCAGGAAAGCCTATTGAAGTAACCCCTGCTTATGTTGGCAAAACTATTAATAACTATATCTGGTCTATTGGAGTATTATCTGGAAAACTTAGAGAAAATCAATTACCTATTAATTTTGTTGATGTAGATAACATTCTTAAAAAATATACAGATATAAAAAAAGGAACATCTTTAGCTGGAAATAAAAATCAAAAATATAAATTAAATTTTGCTTTTGAAGTTATTGTTGCTATTAACAATGCCACATACAAAAATGAAGCAATATTAAAAGCAAATGGAATTACAGATTATAAATCTCGAGATATATATCTTAAAGAAATAAGCCCTAAACAAAAATAAAAAAAAGCACAAATTTATTTGTGCTTTTTTATAAAGATCTTCCTTTATCTATTACTTCATTTTCTTTTGCTTCATTTTCTGACGTAAATTTAAGTCCTTCTTCAACTTCTACACCGGCAGCACAATTTTGTGTTACTTCTTCTGAAATGGATTCTTCTTCAACTTCTACATTGGCGTTAGGTTCTTCTTCAACTTCTACACCGGCAGCCAAAGCTTGTGCTACTTCTTTAGGAATGGATCCTTCCTCTCTCTGTGTTGATTTTTCTTGAATTTTTTGTGCTGGTTGTGACTCTGCTTCCTTGATTTGGATTGCAGGTTTTTGTTGTTCTTTTGGTTCTGGTGATGGTTTAAAGCCAACTGGACTGGCAGCCATATCAAGTTTTTGAAGCCACTCTGGGTCTTCTTTCGCTTCTTTCTTTTTTTCTTCCGCTTTCTTTGCTGGTTTTGATTCTTCTGCTTTCTTAGAAGCAGATTTTTTTGCTTTTTTCTTTGGTTCTTCTTTCTTTTCTGCTTTCTTCTGTTCTTTATTTTCTTCTTTTTGCAAACCTTCAAGTGCCATAGGAACAAAAGTTTTGTCTTTCACTCTTTTAAGTGGAGCACTGTATGCCTGCATATTTTTCAAAATTTCTTGATTAAGCAAAATTTGTTCCAACAATTTTTTCTTTTTCAATTCTCTGTCAAGCAAAAGTTTAAGTCTTGTGTAATCATGTGCAAGTGTTGGGTCATCTTTCAAAAACTTTTGCACCAAAGTGTTGAAGTCGCCAACTGCGTTGTAACCTTCTTCTCCTGCACCATTCAAAAGTGGAAGCATACGCAAAACATAAAGTTGTGACAAAATTTCTGTAAGTTCTTTATTAAACAAAAATTCTTGTTCTTGCATGTGCAAAACATTATAAAGTTTGTCATTTCTGTCTTTAATTTCTTCACCTTTATAAACATTCCATTCTTTGTAACTGTTTTCGTGGAAAAGTGGAGAATAAGGTTCAACAAAAGTGCCAAGATGAGTTTCATGTTTAATTATTTCATCGAAAGTGCTTTCAGTTTCAATCAAAAAAAGGTCTGCATTACAAAAACTTTCTGCAATATCATAAACAATTTTGAAATTAAGAACAAACCCAGTCACTTTGGCACAGGAATAAACAATTCCATCGCGTTTATCTTGAAATTGTTTTGGGGTTTCAAGTAATCCTTGCAAAATTGTTTCATCAGAAATTTTATATTCATTTTTGTCATCATATTTTCCAAGCAAATGATTTGCAAGCACTTTTTGATAGTTTGCAATTTCATTGTATTCTTTTAAAACTGAACCAGCATCCAATTGTGGAGTGGTGTTTACCACAGGTTTGTCTGCTGATTTTTTTTGTTCTTCTGTTTTATTTTTCATGTAATCATTATACTATAACTTTAATTGATTTGCAAGACTTTTTTTAAATATATTCAGCGTCTTTCATTGCTCCAAAAATGTCACACACAAAGGTTTTTCTTTAATGTCATTCAAAGTTATGCCATTTGCCACACATTTGCCATTGTCATTAAACAAACATCTTGCTTTGCAATCAATCTCTATTGTGGCTGAATCCCGCTGTGGAGCATATTCAGGCGGATTGTCTGAAAAGATGTATTTTGTTTTGTCAACAGGCGTGTTGCCTTTTTCATAATGTGAACATTCAATGTTTTTCTTAATTAAAATACCCTTAGCCGTGCATGTGTATTTATTGTTGAATTTACAACCTGTTTTTCTGCATCTTATATCCATACTTTCTCCTTGAAAAGCCTTTATGTTTTCTTTATTTCCAATTTGTTGACAAAAAATACACAATGATGTAAACTTAAAACAAGGAGATTAAAATGAAAGTTGTTTTACTTAAAGATGTCAAAGGAACAGGAAAAAAAGGAGATATAAAAGAAGTGGCAGATGGTTATGCCAAAAATTTCTTATTTAAAAATGGTTTTGCCAAATTGGCAGATAATTCTGCATTAAGTGAAAACAAAAATCAAAAAGACTCACAGGCTTTTCACAAACAACAAGAAGTGTTGCAAGCAAAAGAACAAGCAAAACAAATTGAAGGAAAAATTGTCACTCTTAAAATAAAAAGCGGAGAAAATGGAAGAACATTTGGCTCAGTGACAAGCAAAGAAATTTCTGAAGCACTTGAAAAAGTTGGCATAAAATTAGACAAAAAAAGAATCGATTTAAAAGAACCAATCAAAACCACAGGAACTTACACTGTTGTTGCAAAAGTTTATCCTGAGATTACAGCAAAGTTTAATGTAACTGTCATTGCAGAATAAAAAAATAAATACATGCTTCTGCATGTATTTTTTAATATAACTTTTTTCGATGTCCCCTGCAACTTGTCAGATTTCCAAGCGAACACAAAATTTGATTTATAAGCGTGCAAAGTTGATGGATTTCTTCATCATCCAAACCACATGCAAGTTCCATTGCAATTGCTGTTGCAAACATCAACATTTCTTCTTCCGTTCTTTTCATAGAATTTTATATTAAAAATGCCAATTATTTGTTACAAAGTTTAAAAAGTTCAATAAATTCTTCCAAAGTGAAAACTTCTGCGCGTTTTTGCAAGGTTTGTTCGTCCAAAATGGATTTTAATTTTTCTTTTCCATAAACTGCACCTAAATTGTTGAGCAAAGTTTTTCTTCTCATGGAAAAACAGGCTTTAACAAATTCGGAAAACTTTTTCTTGTCAACATCTTTAAATTTATCTTTTTCTATTTTAATATGCAAAAGTGCAGAATCAACATTTGGTGCAGGATAAAACATTTGGCGTTTAATAATTCTGGTTATGCTTGGAGTGCCATAAAAATTTGTCATAACTGTAAGTATACCAAAATCTTTTCCACCTGATTTGGCACAAACACGCTCTGCCACTTCTTTTTGAACCATAATTGTCAGGCTTTCAAGTTTTTCACTTTCTTCCAAAAGTCGAAAAATAATCGGAGTCGTAATGTAATAAGGCAGGTTTGCCACAACTTTAAAATTTCCATTAAAACGACTTTCAATTTGCTTCATATCTGCTTGCATGAAATCCGAAAACTCAAATTCCACATTTTCCAGTTTCAGTCCCAAAAGTTGAAATTGCAAATCTTTGTCAATTTCAAAAGAAATTACTTTTTTGCAACTCTGACTCAACATTTCAGTTAAACTTCCAGCACCAGCACCAATTTCCAACACTTCATCATCACAAGTTATTTCCGCATCCTTTACAATTGCCTGCAACAAATTTTTATCGCTTATGAAGTTTTGTCCAAACTTCTTTTTAAAAACAAAATCATTCATAGTCTAAACATCCTTTTTGCATTTTCAGTTGTAATTCTGGCAACTTCTTCAATCGAGACCCCTTTAATTCGCGCAATCGCGTCTGCAACATAAACAACATTCTTTGGTTCGTTGCGTTTTCCACGAAATGGCTCTGGCGACATGTAAGGGCAATCAGTTTCCAACATAATTCTTTCTAAAGGTAAAAACTTGATGACTTCTTGAACATTTTTGGAATTTTTAAAAGTAGCCACACCACCAAAAGAAAAAGAAAAACCAAGTTCCATTAAAATTTTGGCACTTTCAATGCTTCCACTGAAACAATGAAGTAAACTTTCCCTTTCCAATTTATTTCTTTTCAAAATTTCAATGGTATCCCCCATGGCATCACGGCTGTGTATCACAACTGGCAAACCAATTAGATTTGCCAAATCAAGTTGACATTCAAACGCAAGTTTCTGTGCATGTTTAATTTTCTCGATTTCTTTCGCAGTTTTGTCTTGCAAATAGTGATAATCAAGACCAATTTCCCCCACAGCCACAACTTTTTTGCTTTCACATAATTTTAAAAGTTTGTGCAGTTTGTCTTTGTCAACTTCATCACAAGCAAGGTCAAACACATCTTCGGGATGCACACCGACTGTGGCATATAGTTTTTTGTGTTTTTCTGCCAAACTCACAGATTTTTCAGAAGAAGCCAGATCAACCCCTGCCGTTAAATAAAAGGACAAATTCTCGTCCGAATTTGCAATCACGTTTTCCAAATCTTCTTCAAACATCTCATCAACAAGATGTCCATGCACATCAATAAGTTCCATAAACAAATTTTAACAAAAAAAAGACTTTAAAGTCAAGCCTTTCTTTTTATCTGATTATTTATTTAAAATTGGCTCTTGTGGTTTACTTAATCTAACATTAAGTTCGTCATATCTGACAACTTCATCAGTGCATAAATACTTATAGTCTAAAGGTAATTTATGTTTTTGTGAGTATTTTACCATTTTTCTCAACTCTTTAGTTGTGGTGTTCAACTGATGAGAAATTTTATAACATGTGTCATAATACTGTTTAATACTTCTCTTACAAATTTTAACTCTCTTATCGTTTTTTAACATTTTAAACATTTCATAGAAACTTTTTTCACTTAAATTTCCATGATTATGTAAGTCATTGTATTCATAAGTTTTGTTGCTGTCAACAATATTTCCATTATATGAAATGCTGACAACTGGACCAATTGCAACAGTAGGAACTTTGTCACCTTTTAACCTGTAACAACTTGAGGCATAATCTAAGACAGGCGTTTTACATTTATAACAATTTTCTAAATTTTTGGCTCTTCCTTCATCAAAAATGGTAAAATTACACATTTTATCAATTTCAACTGTGAAATTTTTCACCAATTTATCTATGTTTTGTTTAACTTTTTCTCTGTCAAAATGGTTGTCAATAGATTCAAGATGATATTTATCTAAACTAACAACGACTTGCAAAGCAAATTTTTTCTCGTTTCCGCTTGTAAGACCTGTTTTTTATAATCAATTTCAACATTTATTTTAGACTTTCTCTCATTTGTTTCTTTAACCACTTTCTTCAATTTATTTAACGCTTCAATATATTCATCTGAAACATTTGTGGCATTAGTAAAAACCAAACAACTAAAAACATCTGTCCCATTTTTTGTTAAAATTTCTGCAAGTTTGTTTATTCTGTCAACCACAAGAGAACTTTCTCCGCCAATAAACTGCAAACAATCCACAGTTGTAATTTCATCAAAAAGCTTTTCCATTATTTCATCTGACATTACATGATTTTCTGCTTCACCACGACTACAATGTCCGCAATTAAGGTTACACTGTCTTGTAAGTTCCAATGCCAAATTTTGAATATGTATATTTTTATCTTTCATCTATCCCCCATTTACTCGCATTTTAACACGGGGGGGGGGATTTTGTCAATACCCAAAATTAGTCTTTTTGGGACAGGCATTGCATACATTTTTGTATGAACTCTTTTTGGATTTTTATGATGCTTTCCAGCATGCTTGTGCTTCTTATAACCAATCCAAGTGCCATTCTTGCCGAAATGATTGGTGCTTCTGCTGGCGCATTGCAACTTTGCATAGAACTTTGTGCCGTTTATGCTGTTTGGCTTGGAATAATTGAAATGGTTGAAGCCAGTGGTCTTGGTGAAAAATTGGCAAAACTGTTGCGTCCACTTATAAAAAAAATTTTTAAAATAGATGACCAAGAAACTCAAAAAATCATTGCATTAAATCTTTCTGCAAACATGCTTGGACTTGGCAATGCTTCCACCCCAACAGGCATTAAAGCAATGCAACGGCTTGATGATGGTTCTGGCAAAGCAACCTTTGCCATGATTATGCTTGTAGTTGTAAATGCAACTTCCATTCAACTGCTTCCCACAACAGTTATTGGGCTTCGCTCCACAGCGGGGTCACAGTCACCTGCTGACATAATTTTGCCAACATTGATTGTCACTTTTTGCACCACCATCATCGGAATTATTCTTGTGCATGCCATAGACAAAACATTAAAAAAGTTGAGAAATAAATTATGAGCATCTTCATTTTGCCAGTTTTATTTATTGCCTTGTTTATCTATTGCCTGTTTAAACGCATAAACACTTATGACCATTTTGTAAAAGGCGCCAAAGGTGCCATTAAACTGGTCATTGACATCTTTCCTTTCATTGCTTCCATATTGATTGCCGTGGCACTTCTTCGTGTCAGCGGGCTTACAGACCTTTTGGCTCAAATTATGTCACCTGTGTTTAATTTGCTTGGAATTCCAACCGAACTTTGTGAACTTGTTTTGTTAAGACCTTTCACAGGCAGTGGAAGTTATGGCATACTTGAAAACATTTTTAACACTTATGGGGCAGACAGTTATATTTCGCGTTGTGCTTGCGTTATTATGGGTTGCAGTGAAACAATTTTTTATGTTGCCACAGTTTACATTTCACAAACAAAAGTAAAGAAATTACTTTATGCCATTCCTGTTGCACTTTTGTGTTCTCTGATTGGAACAATTCTTGCTTGTCTTATTTGCAAAGTTATGTAAAAACACTATTGACAACAAAAAGAAAAAAATGTATAATTCAACTATGGAAAACGAAAAACAATTATTTAGATTTCATCCTTCTCTTAAAGAAAAATATTTTTGGAAAAATGTAAATTCAAAAATTCTTAACACAGACAATCCAAAATATTATATTTCTACACGATATGATGTTTTCAATGCTTTGGAAATTTTAGAAGCAGGCTCTGACAAACCAATTTTGTGTATCGAAGGTTTAAAGAAATTTATGAACAAAGCTGAGAATAAAAAATTGTTTGTTAAATACTATCAAGAAGTATATCATTATCTGCCCGAACAAATGTTTCGCATTTTTGCAATTGCAAATGATGAAAACCCTGAGTTTGAAAATGCACAACAACTTGCAAAAGTTTGTTTAAACCATTACATCGCAAATGGTGGAGATACAGAGTTTATCAAATATGGAATTTATAAAGCAAAAATGGAATTCAATAAAAAAAGTTTAAAAAATAAAGTGATTGAATTCAATTCATTTACTTTGTTTAAACAGATAAAAACATTGGAATTTAAATCTTTATATTTAAAATCTCTTTATGACGATTTGTTTGATCAAGTAAAAAACATTGGAACACTTGAAGAATCATTAAAAAAATATTATTCTTATTACAATGAAAATGTTTATAAAGATTTGGTGGAAAACATAAACAAAAATAAAATTATATTGAAAAACAATTTAAAAAATTTTGATGAAAACTCATTAAGCAATTTCATTAAAACAAAAAGAAACTTTTTAAAAGAACAAAATGAACAATTTATAAACGAAATCAATGAAATTGAATTAAATGACTTTTGTGATGATGAAGAATATTTTAAAAAAGAAAGCCAAATTGAAATCAACGAAAAAAATCTTAAACTTTGTGACCTTTTTGAAAATATTGTCAAAGAAACAAATTTTAATGATGTAAAAGTTTCCAATTCCACACCAATTTCAAAGTCAACAAAACAAATAAATTAAAAACAGCGGTTTTGATTAAATAAAGAATTTATAATTACTTTACATCCGGAAAAAATGCTTTATCAAATCTGATATAGCATTTTTTTGTTGACAAGTGATGATTTTAAATTATTATTGTTCACATGGTTCAGAAGAAAATCCGTCACTAAGGCAAATATGTTAAATTACTCTGCTTCCAACTCTTTTAAATCAAAAAGTTCATCAGCAAAAAATTCTGAAAGTGATATTTTAAACGCATTGCAAACTTTAACGATTGTTGAAAATCTTATGTCAGAATTAATTTCATTAAAAATATATCTCAAAGCAGAATGAGATAAACCAGTTTCTTTTTCCAACCTGTATTTCGACATCTTCTTTTCCATTAAAAGTTTGCTTACTCTAAGTGCAAACGCTTTATTCAAATTCATAAAATCCCCCTTTCTATTGTGCAGAATAAATAAGTGAAATATACTGCCCTTACACTTGACATTATAGTTAATTAAAAATATAATATAAGTGAAGTAAACTGCACCTATCAGGAGTTTTTATGCAAGAAGTAAAATGTTCTATTATAGGCCATAGAAAAATAGAAGAATCCAACAAAGTAACATTATTGACAAAAAGAAAAATTTTCATGTTCATCACGAATTATAATGTTAACACCTTTTTATTTGGAAGTAGAAGCGATTTTAATTCTATATGCTATGAAATTATAACAAACATTAAAAAAACATATCCCAATATTAAAAGAATATGTTATTCATGCAAAAACGAATATGTAATTTGTTCGGAAAAAGAAAAGACCCAACTTGAAAGCATGCTTAGAAAAGTAATTCATAAAGAAACATCACTTATGATTTTTGAAGAAGAATTTGAATTTAAATCTAAATATACAGCAGGCAAAACAAGTTATATTGCAAGAAACAAAGCCATGATTGACGACAGTGATTATTGTTTGTTTTATTTTGATGAAAATTATAAGCCACCCACCTATCGATATGCAAATGCAACTAAACAAACCAACAGCGGAACTAAAATTGCTTATAATTATGCCAGACAAAAGAATAAAAAGATTGTCAATATTTGCGATTTGCTTGATATCTAATTTTTGCATTTTGACATATAATAAATTTATGGACAACAAAAATTTTAATAAGTTCATTTCAGAAAAATGTCAAGACTTAAAAGTGGAAACCATAGGAAAGTCTGTTTTGGAACAAGACTTGTTTGCTGTAAGTAAAGTTTTCAATGAAAATTTTAAATGGGTTCTAATAACCGCAGGCATTCACGCCCGTGAACATCTTTCTTGTGATTTTGCTTGTTTCGTCACAGAAAAACTTAAACAACAAGACAATTTAAACTTTAATGTCGCCATCATTCCGCTGATAAATCCAGACGGAGCAGACATAGCCATACATGGTGTTTCAAGTTATAAAAAGTCTTTAAGAGAAAAACTTTTAAAAATTAACAATGACAATTTTGATTTTTCCCTTTATAAAGCCAATGCAAACGGAGTTGATTTAAACAACAATTTTGATGCAAACTGGGACAAAAAATTTACAGAAAAGTTTGCTCCTGCAAGCCAAGGTTTTTATGGTTTTTTGCCTATGAGTGAAACTGAAACACAAGCACTTGCAAATTTTGCTAAAAGCAAAAATTTATTTCTAACTTTAAATTTCCATCTTAAAGGTGAAGAAATTTATTTTGACTTTTTTCAAAACGACAAGCATTTTCAACGCGACAAAAAAATTGCCAAAATTTTTGCTGAAAGCACTGGCTATGCAATTAAGCCTACTCAAAACACAAGCAGTGGCGGATTCAAAGATTGGTGTGTTTCCAAACTTGGCATTCCATCTTTGACAATCGAACTTGGTAATGACAGATTTTCTCACCCTTTCCCTAAATCTGAACTTAAAAACATCACAGCAAAACATGAAAATATTTTTGATGACATAACAAAAAGTTTGGCTGTTTATGAAGCATATAAAAAAGCAGATTAACTCTGCTTTTTTCAATTATAATTTAGTAGCAACATCCCAAGCACGCCAAATAACTGTTCTTAAATTGCCAACTTCATAAGCATCTCCAATGACATGAACATGTTTGCTTTCTTTTGCCAAAGGAGCAGGATTATAACCAATGGAAACTATGACACTGTCTGCTTTGATTTCAGTTTTCTCGCCGTTTTTATTTGAAATGATCACTGCGTTCTTTTTAATCTCATTGCAAAAACTTTCAAGATGAACTGGCACTTTGTTTGTTTTAAAGAAATCTCTAAGGAAAGAAGAATTTGCCAAACACAAACCATTTGCCACCATTAAGTCTTGTTTTGCTTCCACAATAACAGGTTTTTTACCTTTTAAATAAAGGTCATAAGCAATTTCACAGCCGGTTGCGCCACCACCGATGACTACAACATTTTCACCTACTTCTTTTCCGTTTAAATATTCCACTGCTTCAATGCTGTTTTCAATGCCTGTAAGTCTAAGTTTCTTTGCAGTTGAACCTGTTGCAACAATAACTTCATCAGCATTAAGTGCTTTAACATCAGTAACTTCTGTGTTAAACTTGATGTCAATGTTCATCAATTTCATTTGACGGCAATACCAAGCAATCAAAGCACGGTCTTGCTCTTTAAAAGATGGAGCAGAAGCAGCCACAAAAACGCCGCCAAGTTTATCTGTTTTTTCATAAATAGTTACTTTATGTCCGCGTTTTGTCAAAACAATTGCCGCTTCCATGCCACCAATTCCACCACCCACAATGGCAATATTCTTTTGTTTTTTCGCGGGTTTATAGTCATATTTTCCACCGTCCATAGTCTGTGGGTTTAAAGCACAACGAGACATATGAATAGAATCTGACATCGCACATGCATTCGCCACACCTTTATAGTGACTCATAGCAAGACAGGCATTATGGCAACAAATGCAAGGTTTAATGTCTTCAAGTCTGTCATCAATAAGTTTAGTTACCCATTCTGTGTCAACTAAGAATTGACGAGCAACACCCATTGCATCAATATCGCCTTTCTTAATTGCAGCAGCCGCTGTTGCAGGTTCCATTCTTCCAGCACAAACAACAGGAATATCAACAAACTTCCTGATGTGAGCAACATCTTCCAAATTGCAATTTACAGGCATATACATAGGTGGATGAGCCCAATACCAAGCATCATAAGTTCCGTTGTCAGCGTCAAGCATATCATATCCCGCATCTTGCAAATATTTTGCTGCTTTTTCGCTTTCTTTCATGTCACGACCAACTTCCTTAAATTTTTCACCAGGCAATGCACCTTCACAAAATCCTTTCGTCTTGCTGACAACAGAATATCTAAGCGAAACAGGATAATCTTCTCCACATGCTTTTTTAATTGCTTTAACTACATCAGTTGCAAAACGAAATCTATTTTCAAAACTTCCGCCATATTCATCAGTTCTGTGATTGGTATATTCAGTGGTAAACTGATCAAGCAAATAACCTTCATGAACAGCATGAATTTCCACACCATCCACACCAGCATCCTTACACATCTTTGCAGTCTTAGCAAATGCACTTACCATTTTTTCAATCTGCTTAACTTTAAGTTCTGGGCACATAACACCTTCAGCCCATCTTGAAGGAAGTTTACTTGGTGAAGCACAAAGATATTGAATGTCAAAAATAGGTTTAACAACTTTTGCCAAGGCTTTATTTTTAAGCATAGGCACCATATTAGTTGGAATGGAAAAAGAACGACCAAAACCAGCAGTCAATTGAACAAAAAGTTTTGCCCCAGTTTTGTGAAATTCTTCCATCCAAGGTTTTAATTTACGAAAAGATTTCTTGCTTTTGTAAAGCCATTGTCCCCCAATCAAATTTTTCAATGGAGCAATTCCAGGAATAATTAATCCAACATTATTTTTTGCCAAATCCATTAAAAAGTCAGCAGCATCTTTGTCAAAGTGATGTGGTTCCATCCATCCGAAAAGTGAAGTTCCACCCATAGGACAAAGCACAATCCTGTTTTTAATTTCAACATTACCTATTTTCCAAGGCGTGAAAAGTGGTTCATATTTTTTATTCATAACATCTCCTTATAATTAAGGATATAATTTCCAAAGAAAAATGTCAAATTATTAACAAACAAATCAACAATAAAAAGTCCAAGCCCACTTAAAATAGCAAACTTAATTAAAAATTTAAAAACAATTTGAAAGAGAAAGAAGAAAACCCAGTAAAGATTTTTAAATGTAAATTTGTGCAAAAGTTATAGAAAATTATTTGATGTATGTTATAATGTTTTTAAGGAGAAATGGTTATGTTTGAAATT
>CATKYT010000006.1 GCA_949841245.1 uncultured Eubacteriales bacterium
ATAATTGGCAGTTTAGTGGTTGGACAACTTCTTTAAATTCGGCAACGGAAATTTATTCGGGTGGGTCTAAGTTCCGCAATCTTACTGCAAAAAATAACGACATATTCAATGTTTACGCCATTTATAAAAGAACAGTTTCATTGGTTTATGAAGCCAATGGTGGAACAGGAACAACGGCAAACACCACTGGCACACAATATGGAAATCTTTATTCTGGAACAGTTGGAAGTTTTGACATTCAAATTGCTTCAAACAATTTTATAAGAAGTGGATATACATTTCTTAATTGGAACTTAAATGCCAATGGCACAGGTGCAAGTTTCACAGCAGGTGCCATCAGTACACAAGGAAATGGGCAACAATTGTGGACAACTTATACTTCAAATGCTACACAAAAATTGATTGCCAACTGGGGTATTGTTGAATACACTGTTACCATTAGACCTTTTTATTCCGACAATGGCGGTGGTAAAGTCAGTTACAAGGCGGGAGTGCCTGCAAAATATACTGTTTCAACAACTGGTGGGTCAAGAACAAATTCTGTTGATCTTACCAGTGCCGAAGCCAAAACTTTAAGTGTTAATGCTGAATATGGGAACAAAATTGTTGTAAATCACAATTTAGATTCTCAATGGCAACTTATGGGAATTTATACATATCAAACAACACCTAATATGATTCAATCCAATCCACAAGTGACAGTTATGGATGAATCTGACACAAACATATATGTGTATTTTGCACGAAATTCTGAAAATAAATTGAAATACACATCAGATAATGGCGGATATTTCTATTTTGAAGACGGTTATTTCCCACAAAGCATGGTGACAGGCGTTGCCACAAGTGGAACACCAAGCGGAAAAACTTACAACATTGCAGGAACAAACATTGCAAGTTATATGGTAAATGGACAGGAATATGTCTATGTTAAAGGTGCCGTGTTTAAAGTGGAACCAATCAGATGGAGAATAAGCGAATATGGAACTTCAATAAATAATTTCCCAAGTCGTTTTGCTGATTTTGGAAGTTATTACACCAATTTCAGTGCTGTTAGTGATTTGGTTTTGAATGTTGGCAGTGCAATGACAAAAGAACAGTTTGACGCCAAACAAAAAGACGGCTCTTGGAAAGATTGGAGTATAGCAGATTCTGCATTACCTGCTTTGGTAAGCGGAATAAATGTAAATTATGCTAAACCATTTGCACAATCATATGACAAGTTTGGAAGTGTGGGAAATACAAGTGTTGTTTCTGGAACAACGACAGGGGCAAGCAGTAATATTAGAATAGCATCTGATTGGGATGTTATAAGTTGCTCTTCCGATTTTAATTGCATGGCAAGTGATTTGGTTAAACATTTGCTTGGATGTGGAACATATGCAAGTTATTGGATGCCAAATCTGGGCAGTCAATATGGTGCTGGAAAGATAATCACAACCAGCAATCAATTTAAAGACCTATGGTTATATGAACAAGCAGGCGTTCGTTTTGCAATAACATTTACTGATGGTGTCAGACATATAGGCGAAAAAGACACTTATCAAGTGATTCTTAAAGATGTTTATAATGGTGCGGTTGTCAAAGTTTACAACAGTGATGAAACTGTTTTGAAAGATACTTATACAAATATTGTAAATAATCAAATTGCTTTGAATGTCAATTATGATGATGTTATTGTCATTTCAAATCTTGTTCGTAACGGTTATGACTTAGGTTCAAATGGTAAGATATTCAGTGTGACAGGAACGAGTGGTAACTCTGGTAATTCTCAATCTGGTTTGGTGACTGCAACCAAATTTAGAAACTTAAATGACAATAATGGCAGTGTTAAGATTCAAGTTTTGTGGACTATGACAAACAATGCAATCAATTATTACGACAGATTTTCATTCTCTTATAATCATGCGGAAAGAACAGTCAGTGTTCGTGCAGCAAACACAAACATTTCTGGTGAAATTGTCATTCCAGATGTGATTACACACCATACAAATGGATTGGAATATACAATTACTAAAATTTCTGCAAGTGGTTTCCAAAATTGCAAAAACATTACTTCTGTGATTTTACCTGACACTATTTTGGATATAAGTAGTAACTCATTCTATGGTTGTTCAAACCTTAAACAAATCAAGCTGTCAAAAAATCTTGTAAACATTAATAGTGGTGCTTTTGACAATTGTATTAATTTGACATCTATTTCAATCCCTGCTTCAACAAGAAAAATTTCCAGTGCATTCATGAATTGCACAGGTTTGAATTATGTAAATTTTGAAGGCACATTGAGACAATGGGCAACAGAAATTGCTTTATCAGCTCAAACTCCAACATTATACAGTAAGAATTTGTATATTAAAAATGAATTGGTTACAAGTGTTGACTTTACAGGAACAAGCATTACAAAGATAAATAATTACGCATTCAGAAATTTAACATCAGTGACAAGTTTAAAATTGCCTAACACAGTTGTTTCTATTGGTAAATATGCTTTTGCGGGCTGTGTGAATATGGCAGGAAATTTTAACACTTCCATCACTCGTGTGGAAGAACGCGGTTTTGATGGTTGTTCTAAACTTACTGGAACAGTTGGAGCATTAAACTATATTGACGATTACGCTTTTGTTGATTGTAGAGGACTTACAAGCATAACTTTTGCAAGCAATATTACACAAGTAGGCAATTATGCATTCTTAGGGTGTACAAACCTTAAAAACACCACTTTCCAAGGTAATGTTGCACAATGGGCTAGTATATCTTTTTGGAGTGAATTATCAAATCCAGTTATGTATAGCAAAAACTTGTTTATAAATGGTTCCAATTTGACATCTGTAAATCTTTCGGGAACAGGAATTACAAAAATTGGTGCGCACGCATTTACAAATTTGACAAACATAACAAGTTTGACATTGCCAACAACTTTGACTCGAATTGAATCTGATGCATTTAGAAATTGTGCAGGAATTACTGGGTCACTTATTATTCCAGACAGTGTAACTTATATTGGATCCAATGCTTTCAGTGGGTGTCAAAGAATTTCTTCCGTTGTTATAGGAAATGGCGTTAAACAAATTTATAGTGATTCATTTAAAGATTGCAGAAGCATGGTTTCATTGAAACTTGGCAACAGCACAACAGACATTTATTCAAATGCATTTAGATATTGCTATAATTTAAGAAGCGTTTATTTGCCATCAACTGTTTCCAACATAAATTGTGTTGCTGGTTCAAGTCCTTTCTATGGATGTTCAAGTTTGAAAATTTATTGTGGTGCAAGTTCTAAACCAAGTGGTTTTGATGAATATTGGGATACTTGGTATTATCGTGCTGCCTTTACAGATGCAAATGGTTATCATCCTTTAATCAATTATAAAATCAGTGTTTATTGGGGTTACACTTATTCCCAATATCAAAATGCAACGGGGGGGGTATTTTAACTGAGTCTGAATTAGAGGAAATGGTTGTTGACCTTGGTGGATATTTGAGTAAATTTGGTGAAGTTTATTCAGTTGTAAATAATCCTTCAAACAACAGATATAATTTCTTTAAAGTGCAATTGGTAGATGCAAATGGCAGTTATCTTAGAGATGTATTAAACACTGACCAATTGGGGGAAATAATTGTTCAAATTCCAAGTGTTGGAAATCAAGTAAGTGCTTTAATGATTGGTTTCAATGGCAGTACAGTTGACGCTAAACTTTTTTTAGATTTAAGCAATTTGCCAGTGGGGAATTATTATATAAACATTAAACTTGTACAATTCAATTCGACAGGTGGATCGTTTAAAATTGACTATTTGGTAAAAGGTTAAAATAATAAAAGCAGGGAAAAATCTCTGCTTTTTTATTTAAAATGGTTTCATTATGTTGTCATTTTGTCTGTTGGACAAACATATTATATAACATGAAAGCAAAAATTTGGACGGTTAATGCTCACAGATTTGTGTCTAACCTTGTTATTGTGGTAATGTTGGTGGCAGTTTCTTGTGTCGCCATGTTTGGTGTCAATTTTGTGACATCTTCCACTGTTGTAAATGGTGTTTATTACAGTGGTGATGAAAAATCAGACAAAATAACTTTAATGATTAATGTTTATTGGGGAACAGAGTTTCTTGATGACATGCTTAAAACATTGAAAGATAATGAAGTCGTTACAACTTTTTTTGTTGGTGGAACTTGGGCTGTAAAGGAAGCCGATATGCTTCAAAAAATTGTGGATGCTGGACATGAAATTGGTAATCATGGTTATTATCACAAAGACCAAGGCAAACTTTCGGCTGAGAAGAACAATGAAGAAATTGAAACCACTCACAAACTTGTTAAGTCACTTGTTGGCATTGACATGAATTTGTTTGCACCACCAAGTGGGTCTTACAACAAAAAGACTGTTGAAGTGGCAAAAAGTTTGGGATATAAAACAATTATGTGGACAGAAGGTAAGGACACGATTGATTGGCGTGACAAAGACAGTGAATTGATTTATTCTCGTGCAACCGCGAATGCGAAAGGTGGAGATTTTGTGCTTATGCATCCCACAGAAGCAACTGCTAAATCTTTGGACAGAATTATTAAAACATTAAAACAAAAAGGACTTAAAATTACTACAATAAGCGAAAATATAGGACAAAATTAGTTGATTTTTTGTTAAAACTGTTTGTTGTTTTGTGCCTTTAATGCTATAATTATTTTAGTAATATGGCGTATTCTGCAAAATTGCGTCAATTTGTGACCTTGGGGGTTATATGGCAGTTTACAATCTCAACAGTAAAAAGAAAAAAGATAATTTAAACATAAAAAAGAAAGTCGGTTTTGGTTTAATCGGCTTTGCTTCTTTATGTTTTTTGTTTTTGGTTGGAATAGTTGAACCCGTGCAGGCTTTCTTGCTTGGTATAATGGGCGTTTTTGGTTATCCTTTGTGCATCATCATGTTTGTAGTTGGGCTTGCATTGGTTAACAATCGCCGTTATGTAATGTCGAAAAAATATACTGTTTGTCTTATTTTGTCGATTTTCTTTTTGCTTTGTCTTTTACAACTTATTATTGTTGGCGGAAAAGGTCAATTCTCTTATGGTCAACATTTGGCTGAAAACTATTTAAGAAAATGGACTGCTGGCGGTTTTATTGTTGGATTTTTCACTTCTTCATTTGTTTATATGTTCACATTAGCAGGTGCTTACATTGTGTCTGTTTTGGGTTTGGTTATAAATGTTGCTTTGCTTATCGACAGTTTAAGTTTTTTGAAAAAAAATAAAACAGCCACTGATCCTGTTTCAGTCCAGATTAAGGACAAAGAAACAAAAGTTAAAAAAGTGGAAGAAACCAAAATTGTTGAGCCTAAGCAAGAAGTGAATGTTGTTTTAAATGGCAATATTAAAGAAGAAAAAGAAATTGAAAAACAAAAACCACTTACTGCTCGTCAGATTTTGGGGCTTGACAAAAAAATCAACAGAGTGGATCTTTCTGGAAAAACTCACGAAAGTGAACCAGTTAGAAAAGTGAAAGAAGAACCAAAAGATTACAGAAAAATAATTCTCACTCCGCCACAAGTCAACATTGATGAAATGTTTAAAGACATCAGAAAGAAGAATGATGTTCCAACTCAAAAAGAAATTCAAATGAATTTTGACGACCTTAAAAAAGAAGAAACAGAAATCAATCCTGCACAAGTTTTTCATGAAGATGAGTTTAAACCTGAAAACAAGCCATTTGTAAGAGTTAATTTGCCAGATGTAAAAAGTGAAGAACTTGTTGAAAAGGCAGATGACATTTTGCGCAGTGCAATAGCCGAAGAAAAACAAGAAAATCCTGATATATTTGAAAGCGTTTATGAAGAACCAGTAACCCAAGTTGACCCTGAAAAAAATCTTTTGGACAGGCTTCCTGAAAGGGATAATTCTGGAAGTTTTGAAAGACGCAGTTTTGAAAGAACAGGTGACAGAAGTTCGTTTGATCGTTCAGATCGTGACAGACTGTTTGGTAGAGATGAAGCAACAGAAAATACAGAACAGGTTGATGAAGTTTCTGACAGCAGAGATTTTGGAAGAAGTGCTTTTGAAAATCACGAAACCACTACTCGTGAAAGAATGTTTAATTTAAGACAGCCAGAACCTAAACCAGAACCTGTTTTGCCACCAGAAGAACCTTATGTCTATGAAAAACCACCAATTGATTATATTACAACCAAAAGTGTGGATTTGTCGACTTTAAATGAAGATGTTGCCGTGAAGCGGGTGCTTTTGGAAAACACTTTGGAAACTTTTGGTGTTCCTGCCAAAGTTCAAGGTGTTGTTGTTGGACCTGCGGTTACAAGATATGAACTTGAAATGCCACAAGGTGTTTCTGTAAGCAAAATTAAAAATCGTGCAGATGACATTGCTTTGTCACTTGCTGCGGAAGGGGCAATTCGCATTGAAGCACCTATTCCTGGCAAAAATGTGGTGGGAATTGAAGTTCCGAATTCTTCCATTGCCACAATCAGTTTAAAAGATGTTTTAAGTTCTCGTGAGTTTATGGAAAGTTCTTCTCCACTTACTTTTGCTCTTGGGAAAGATATTACGGGAAGCATTATTTGTTGCAATATGCAAAAATTAACTCATCTTCTTGTTGCTGGTTCAACTGGCTCTGGTAAGAGTGTGTGCTTGAATGCAATAATTTTAAGCATAATTTACAAGGCTTCACCAGAAGATGTTAAGATTGTTTTGATTGACCCTAAACGCGTTGAATTTTCAAATTATGAAGCGTTGCCACATCTCATTATGCCAAACATTGTTTGTGAAACTCAAAAAGCCATAAGCACACTTAGTTGGGCTGTGGAAGAAATGGAAAGAAGATTTGAAATTTTAAGACTTGCAAGAGTTAAAAACATCGATGAGTATAATCAAACCAATGATGTTTTAAGCGGAAAAATTAAAAAGATGCCTTTTATTGTCATCATTGTGGACGAACTTGCTGACCTTATGATGACTGGCAAGAAAGAAGTTGAAGAAAAGGTTTGTCGTTTGGCTCAGAAATCTCGTGCTGCTGGTTTGCACTTGATTTTGGCTACACAAAGACCATCTGTTGATGTTGTTACTGGGCTTATTAAAAGCAATTTCCCATCTCGTATTTCTTTTGCAGTTACAAGTGCTGTTGACAGCATGACCATTTTGGACAGAGTTGGTGCAGAAAAACTTTTGGGTAAAGGGGACATGTTCTATTTTCCTGTTGGTGCTTCTGAACCTAAGCGTGTTCAAGGTTGCTTTATATCAACAAATGAAATCAACAACATTGTTGACTATACTCGCGACAACAATAAACCAATTTTTGATAAAGACATTGAAGATGCAATAAACAATCAGAATAAAAACACTGGGGCAAACAATGGACTTATTAATAATGACATTGACACATTGCTTCCACATGCATTAAGGTCGGCTATTATGTGGGGAGAAGTTTCCACTTCAAAACTTCGCTCTAAGTTTGCCATTGGCTATCCTCGTGCTGCACGAATAATTGACCAAATGGAAGAAGCGGGATATATTTCAACAGCAGATGGGGCTAAGCCAAGAACGGTTTACATCACCGAAGATGAATTCAGACAAATTTTTGGTGACCAATACGAATAAGAAGGAAAGTTATGGATAAAAGTTTGAAGGGTAAAAAAGTTTCTGCTATTTCACTTGGGTGCGACAAAAATCGTGTGGATTTGGAAAGAATGTTGTTTGCACTTAAAAATTATGGACTTGATGTTGTCGATGATGTCAACGATGCTGACATTGTCGTTGTCAACACTTGTGCTTTTATTACGCCAGCGAAAGAAGAAGCAATTACAAGCATTTTTGACATGTGTGCTTTGAAAGAAAAAGGCAGACTGGAAAAAGTTATTGTAAGTGGTTGTCTACCACAAAGACATAAATCAGAACTTGTCAAAGAAGTTCCAGAAGTAGATGCGTTTTTATCAGCCGATGACAATGCTAACATCTGTGAAATTGTGGAAAAACTTTATAATGCAACTCCAAAGAAAACAAAGAAAGGGGTTGGCAGACTTTTTACTTGTCATGGACCATATGCTTACCTTAAAATTGCAGAAGGTTGCAGTAATGCTTGTTCTTATTGCACTATTCCAAGAATTAAAGGCAGATATGTAAGTTTTAAGATGGATGACATTTTAGATGAAGCAAAATATTTGGCAGAAAATGACATAAAAGAAATCATTTTGGTTGCACAAGATGTTTCACGATATGGGGAAGATTTATACGGCAAAAATTGCCTTATGGAACTTTGTAAAAAACTTGTTAAAATTGATGGAATTGAATGGATTAGACTTCATTATTGTTATCCAGAAAAAATTGATGAAAAGTTTTTGGATTTCATGGTTCAAGAACCTAAAATGTGCAATTATTTAGATGTTCCTTTCCAACATGTTGATGACAGAATTTTAAAAAGTATGCGAAGACATATAAATGAAGAAGAAACACACAAATTTGTTGAAATGTTGAAAAGGCACCCTGAAATTGCTTTAAGAACGACATTTATTGTCGGTTATCCAAGTGAAACAAAAAAAGATTTTAAAAAACTTTGCAAGTTTATTGAAGAAAGCAAATTTGATTATGCGGGGTTTTTCCCATATTTTAGAGAAGAAAATACTCCAAGTTATTTTATGGATGGACAATTGCCACAAAGGGTTAAAAACAGCAGGTTTAAAAAGATTAAAAAATTGCAAAACAAAATTGCAGGAGAACTTGCTTGTCAAAAACTTGGGCAAATATTTAGGGTTTTGTTGGATTATTTTGACGAAAGCAAAGGTGTTTTTGTTGGACATCCAGAGTTTTGTTCTCCAACAGTTGACTTTGGTGTGGAAATTGTGGATAATGGGAATATACAAGAACGACAATTTGTCGATGTTAAATTTTTAAGTTTCGATGGTGAAAACTTTAAAGGAGAATGTTATGAATCTTCCAAATAAAATTACTGTTGCAAGAATTTGTTTAATTCCACTTGTGGTGTTTTTCTTTCTTGCAAGTTTTATTCCTTATGGAAAATTGATTGCAACACTTATTTTCATTCTTGCTTGTCTGACAGATTTCTTAGATGGTAAAATTGCCAGAAAATATAATATGGTGACAAATTTAGGTAAATTCCTTGACCCAATTGCAGACAAAGTTTTGGTTATGGCTGGTCTTATTCTTATTGTGGCAACTCCAATCACTGCAAACGGTGGAGATGTTTTGCCACAACCTGCAATTTTTCCTTATTATGTAGGCATTATTACTTTAATCATTATTTTGGCTCGTGATTTCATTATTAATGCTTTTCGTCAGATTGCGGCAACAAGAAACATTGTTATTGCTGCTGACATCTATGGAAAAATTAAAACCACTTTTCAAATGATTATGCTTGTTTACTATTTTGTTTATGCTTTCATTGTTGAAGAATTCTATTATGCCATTGCTGGTGTACCAAATGTGGTTTTAAGCATTATTGGTTATGTGCTTATTGTGATTACCTTGGTTATGACTGTTATTTCTGCTTGGAAATATATTGCAAAAAATATACAGGTGTTGAAAGATGCAAAGTAAAGTTGTAATTTTTGCCGAAGAAAAGGCGATTGTTTCAAAAGAATATGAAATTTTGGAGATGGATTTTCTGCAAAGAGGAATTTTTGATGTTCAGATGACGACAACATCAATCTTTGAAGAATGTATTTCTGTTTGTAAAGAAAGCAAAAACAACATAGAACAGACAATTCTTATTTGCAAAAATGACATGTTAAACAATTTTGTGGAAAGATTGAAAGATGGCGATGACACTTTAAGTTTAATCAAAGAACAAGCTGTAATTTTAGAACGCAAAACAACTTTTGGAAAGATGTATTTCATTCCTGTTGAAGCAGATTTTGGTTCTGTTTTAGATGAAATTTTGCCAAGAAAGGAAGTTCATAAATGTTCCATTTTTGGCAAAAACAAAAGGTTTGTGGAAGATGCTTTTGAAAGTTTTAATGTAAAATATGCCATGCTTTCAAAGTCTTCATTTTTACATACGGTTTATTATTCGGGCAATTTAAATCAACAAAACTTACTTTCAGTTTTTGGCGAAAACTTATATTCCAATCAAGATAAAAGTTTGGCGTTGTGTTGTCAAGATTTGTTGGCGGAACACAATCTTTCGTTAAGCATCGCCGAAGGTGTTTCAATGGGAAATATTAATGCTGAGTTTTGCAAGGAAAAGGTTTATTCAAAACTTATGGAATGTCTTGTTTTGACTAATGAGCAAGTTTTTAATAAAGTTGGCTTAAATAAAGAATTTTTGGATGAATTTGGCACTGTAAGTAAAGAAACTGTTTTTGCAGTTGCCAAAAATTTGCTTAGAAAACAACAATCTGACATTGTTTTATCAGTGCTTGGGTTTGATTGTGATGCTGGAAGATGTTTTGTTGCAGTTGGAAATAAAGATGAAATTCATGTTTTTTCTTCTGTTTTCTATGGAAACAGAGAAAATATAGTGGAAAATTTAACTGATTTCGCTTTATTTAGACTTTTAAACTTTTTGAAAGAAAAATGTTAATGGTCAAATTTACTTTGAAAAAATGTGATAATAGGTTATAATATTTTTAAATTTAGATTAGGAGAATTATAATGGCTGAAAAGAAAGATGCAAGAGAAGAAGCTCTTGAACAGGCACTTCTTAAAATTGAAAAAGATTTTGGTAAAGGTGCAATCATGAAACTTGGTGACACTCCATACCAAAAAGTGGATGTCATTCCAACGGGATGTTTAACGCTTGATTTGGCTCTTGGAATTGGTGGTGTTCCACGCGGAAGAATTATTGAAATTTATGGTCCAGAATCTTCTGGTAAAACAACGGTTTCCCTTCATGTGATTGCTGAATGTCAAAAGATTGGTGGAAGAACTGCGTTTATTGATGCTGAACATGCATTAGATCCAAGTTATGCTGAAAAGTTGGGTGTAGACACAAAGTCTTTATATGTTTCACAACCTGATAATGGCGAACAAGCACTTAACATTGCTGAAACTCTTATTCGTTCAGGTGCTTTTGAACTTATTGTTATTGACTCTGTTGCTGCACTTACTCCAAAAGCAGAAATTGATGGTGAAATGGGTGACAATCATGTTGGTTTACAAGCAAGAATGATGAGTCAAGCACTTAGAAAAATGACTTCTGTTGCAAGCAAAAGCAACACTGCTGTGATTTTTATTAACCAACTTCGTGAAAAGATTGGCGTTATGTTTGGAAATCCTGAAACAACAACTGGTGGTAAAGCATTGAAATTCTATGCAAGTGTGCGTATGGATGTAAGAAAAACTGACACCATTAAAGAAGGTCAAAACATCATTGGAAACAGAACCAAAGTTAAGGTTGTTAAAAATAAAATGGCTCCACCTTTCAAAGTTGCCGAATTTGACATTATGTATGGAACAGGCATTTCTAAGTCTGGTTGCATTTTGGATACTGCAATTTCTCTTGGAATTGTAAAGAAATCTGGTGCATGGTTCTCTTATAATGATGAAAAAATTGGTCAAGGTAAAGAAAACACAAAAATATATTTGGAAAAGAATGTTGATGTTTTGCAAGAAGTTGAAGCAAAAATCAGAGAACAACTTTCCAGCAAAGATTTGCCAACAACAGAAACTGAATCAGAAGAAGTTGAAGAAACTGAAGAATAAAAAAAGAGTGGGAAACCACTCTTTTTTTAATGATTTAAAATAAACTTTATAATTTTATAATCTTTTAATAAGCATCAAATTTGAGCCACTTTTGCCCGCAACCAAACCACTTACAAACACCACTTTGTCGCCAGTTTTTAAGATTTTTGTTTCAAGTGCTTTTTTGTAGGAACTGTTGTTAAGTTCGTCTATGTTTTTAAAGTTTTTGTCCATAATTGGATTTACGCCGTAAAGTATGCTCATTCTGTTGTAAACTTTTTCACTTGGAGTTGATGCAATGATAGGCACTTTTGGACGAAATTTGCTGATGTTTTCCACTGTTGCACCTGATTTTGTAACTGCCAACACTGCTTTTACATCTTCTGTTTGAGTGAGTGCATAAACGGCATAAGACAAACTTTTGGTGGTGTTGTGAGTTTTAAATTCCACATTTTTTGCAATGGTGTAATTTTCCGTTTCAAGTGCAATGCGTTTCATTGTGGCAACTGCTTCGACAGGGTTATTTCCCGAAGCGGTTTCTCCTGAAAGCATTATTGCTGTTGAACCATCAAAGATGGCATTGGCAACATCGCTGATTTCGGCACGGGTTGGGCGGGGATTATTTATCATGCTTTCCAACATTTGTGTGGCAGTGATGACTGTTTTTCCGTTGTAAATGCATTTTTCAATGAATTCTTTTTGCAATATAGGCAGTTTTTCATAGTCAATTTCCACGCCAAGGTCACCACGAGCGACCATTATTCCATCCGATTGTTTCAAAATTTTATCAAAATTTTCCACGCCTTTTTGACTTTCAATTTTTGATATGATTTTAATGTCGCTGTAACCAATTTCTTTAAGATATTTTTTTACATCAACGACATCTTGTGCGTTATTTACAAAAGAAATAGCCAAAAAGTCAGCGTTCATTTCTTTGGCGAAAAGAATGTCTTTTTTGTCTTGTTCGCTTAAATATGGCATTTCTGTGTCAACGCCAGGGATGTTGATGGATTTATTATTGGAAAGTTCTCCACCATGCACAACTGTGCAGGTGATGTCTGTGGCTGTTGTCTTTTTAACTTTAAGTTCAATGTTTCCATCATTCAAAAGAATTTTTGTGTCTTTTGACAGAATTTTTGGAAGATTTTTATATGTGACAGAAACTTTTTCTTGATTTCCAAGAATTTCTTTGGTTGTCAAAACAAAATCTTTTTCTTCTTTTAAAAACACTTTGCCGTTTTCAAATTGTTTAACTCTTATTTCAGGTCCTTTGGTGTCAATTAAAATGCCTATCGATTTGCCTTTGTTTTTGCGTGCTGTTTTCACGGCGTCAATAAGGGATTTATGAGATTCATGTGTGCCATGACTCATGTTAAAGCGGGCAACATTCATGCCTGCGTCAATCATTTTTTCCAAAGTTTCAACCTTGCTTGAAGCAGGGCCAATGGAGCATACTATTTTTGTTTTATTCATATTAAACCTCTTTTCTTATCATAACAATTTATATAAAAAAAATCAAATCAAAGTGATTAATTTTAAGCAATTTTTTGGTTTCATCTATTTTTTGTTAAATTTTCTACAAAAAAGTGAAATATTTAATTACAAAAGAGTTGAAAAATGCGTTTGAATATGTTAAAATAATTTAAACAAACTAAGGAGGGTTGCTTATGTTTGGCTTATTATTGAATTTTAAACCTTGGGTAGATTTTAAACAATGGGTATCTAATGGTTGGAGCGACACCGTTTTTACAATTGTTTTGTGCATTCTTTGCGTTTGCATTGGTGGTTTGCTTTTAAGTTTCTTTAAAAAAGCCGTTAACAAAGGAAAACTTAAATGGGTAAACATTGTTTTAATTGCCATTCTTGGCGGTTTACTTGCTTTACTTTGCTTTGCACGATATTAATTTAATTTTAAGGAGTTAATTTATGTTTAATATGTTGCTTGATGATTCTACTAAATTGTATGAACCTTGGATTACAAATTCATTTCCTATTATAAGAATTGTTTTATTTTGTTTGGTTGTTGCTTGTGCCATAATTTTAATTGTTACAACACTTTTGCAAAACCAAGATTCAAGTGAATCAAATGTTATTACTGGACAACAAGAAAGTTATTATTCAAAAAATAAAGGCGGTTCTCGTGATGGAAGATTGAAACTTATTACCATCATAACAGCCGTTGTTGCAGTGGTTTTGATTATTTTATACTTTGTTTCAATTTTGATTTATCCAGGAAGTGGCGTTTAATCATGACAAAAAAACAAGAAATTTTATCTTTAATTGAAAAGAACAGTTTGGTTTTCTCTAATACAGACAAACTGTTTTTATTCTTATCATCAGCACTTAACACTTCACAAGAAGAAGTTAAGAAAATTTTTTACACCCTTGTTGCAAGTGGTGATTTGGTGGAAATAAGACCAAACAAGTTTGTTGTTGTGCCTTCTCATGGTTATGTTAAGGGCGAATTTTTTGGTACAACTAAGGGCTTTGGTTTTGTAAAAGTAGACGGCTTTAAAGATGACATATTTATTCCTGCAAATAAAACTTTAAATGCTTTGGATGGAGAATTTGTCATTGTTAAAGTGCTTTCAAAAACAAGTGATGGAGTGGATGGTGAAGTTGTTAGCATTTATAAAGAACTGGATGGCATTGTTGGTGCAGTCAGAATTGTTGGCAATAATTATTTTTTAGACCCTGACAACAACAAAATTATTGTTGATCTTCCAATCATGAAAACAGGCTTAAAGTTGCAAAAAAACATGAAAATTTTGGCAAAAGTTATCAGAACTGATAAAAGAATTAAGTGTGCTGTTCAAGAAATTTTAGGTTTTGAAGATGATGTAAAGGCGTTGGAACTTTCTATTATCAGAGAACATAACCTTTTTGAAAGTTTTCCAACTCATGTGGTTGCAGCAGAAGCGAAATTACCTAAAACTGTTTCTGCAAGTCAAAAGAAAGGCAGAGTTGACCTTACAAAAGAAACCATTTTTACCATTGATGGTGCCGATGCAAAGGATTTAGATGATGCTGTAAACATTAAAAAGTTTGATAAATATTATGAATTAGGTGTTCATATTGCTGATGTGGGCGAATATGTCAAGCAAGGAAATGTCTTTGATGAAGAAGCCTACAAACGCGGAACAAGCGTTTATTTCCCAACTTCTGTTTTGCCAATGCTTCCGAAAGGTCTTTCAAATGGCATTTGTTCTTTAAATGAAGGTGTGGAAAGATTGACTCTTTCTTGCATTATGAAAGTGGATTTTTCTGGAAAAGTGATTGATTATAATATTTGTGAGTCTGTCATAAAAAGTGTGGCAAGACTTACTTATGACGAAGTTTATGACGCAATAAGTGGAAAAAAACTTAATGCAAAAACAAAAAACTTGAAGAAAGACTTTGTTTTAATGCGTGAACTTTGTGACATTTTGGAAAAGAATACACTTGCTCGTGGGGCTCTTGATTTGGAAGTTCCAGAAGTGCAATTCATTTTTGATGAAAATGGCATGGCTGTCGATCTTACTAAGCGTGACAGAAATGAAGCACACAGATTGATTGAAGATTTTATGGTTTTGGCAAATGAAACTGTGGCAGGACATTTCAAAAAACTTGGCATTCCTTTTGTTTATCGTGTGCATGAACAACCAACCAAAGAAAAAGTGAATTCGGTTTGTGACTTCTTGAAAGGAATTGGAGTTCCATATCCACAAGTTCCTGAAAACATTACACCATCATATTTCCAAAAAATTTTGGATGCTGTTGAAGGTCTTAACACAAAAGAAATAATCAATAAAATTGTTTTACGCTCTATGCAAAAAGCAAGATATTTAAACAAAAATTTGGGGCATTTTGGTTTGGCATTGGAAAATTATTGTCACTTTACTTCACCAATCAGAAGATATCCTGATTTGACAATTCACAGAATAATTAAAGAATGGCTTCATAAAAAAGTTTTGTCTGATTTAAGAAAAGATGAATTAGAAGAATTTACTTTTGAAGCCGCAGAACAATCTTCTTCTTGTGAGCGTAACGCTGACTATGCCGAACGAGATGTTGATGACCTTTGGAAAGCATTTCTTATGAAAGACAGAGTTGGTCAACAATTTGACGCAACAATTTCTTCTGTTACGAATTTTGGAATTTTTGTGACTTTAGAAAACACTGTTGAAGGTTTAATTAAGATTGAAGATTTGCCTGACGATGCTTATTTATTCTTGGAAAAACAACTTAAATTAAAGGGATCTTCTCATGTCTTTTCTTTGGGTGATAAGATTAAAGTAGAACTTGTAAACTGCAATTTGCAATCAAGAAACATTGACTTCAAATTGGTTTAATTGTAAAAAATGTTGTTTTTTACGCTAAAAACCTTAAAAAAAGTTGAAAAAATGTGCATTTTTTTTAAAAATGCTATTGAAAAATGAAAACACAAGTGTTATAATAGGAGAGGAAATGAAGATTATTTCAAATAACAAAAAAGCGTTTTTTGATTACTTCGTTTCAGACTTAGTTGAGGCTGGAATTGTGCTGGAAGGTTGTGAAGTTAAATCTGTAAGGGCTGGCGGAGTGAGTTTGATTGACAGTTTTGTTGTCATAAAAAACGGTGAAATGTTTCTCAAAAATTGCTATGTCAAAACTTACGACAAAACCACATCTTATAAACCAGACGAAAGAAAAACAAGAAAATTGCTTTTAAACAAAAGTGAAATTCAAAAGTTTGAGCGTATGGTTAAAGAAAAAGGTTTCACACTTGTTGCGACAAAAGTCTATTTCAATAATGCTGGAAAAGTAAAAGTTGAAATTGGCTTAGCAAAAGGTAAAAAACTTTACGACAAAAGACAAACCCTTAAAGAAAAAGCAATTAAGCGAGAAATTGAAAGGCAAGACAGTTAATTGCAACTTTTGGATGTTTCTCGGGGTTCACGAAAGTGTTTGCACTTTTGGGGAAAGCGAAAATTAAATTGCTTAATGAAATGGTTTGCAAAAAGCAAAACGCGCATTAAAATTTAATTTAAGCGTGCGGGGACGATTTTGGTTTCGACGGAGATTTAAACCGAATATGTAAAGCATGTGGTTTTGCCCATAACCTAAAAATGAGCATTGCGAAATAAACGCAGACAATGATCATAATGCAGTTTCTTTTAACAATGTTGCTTATGCAGCTTAATTTTAAGAAAACAGCGACTTGATTGGAATTTCCAATCTGCTCAACTTTTGACTTGCCATTGAAAGAACTGAGTATCATCTTAGGCAAAAATTTTGTGTCCAGTTGCCTTTGTAAACACAAAAAATTTTAAAGGATTGTTTTTAAAACTTGTTTATGAGTGATTTAAAAATGAAATTTATGCATAAACTAAACATGTAGAAAAGTATTCAGTTTTGTTTTCGGACGAGGGTTCAATTCCCTCCGTCTCCACCAAGTAAGTTCTGAAAGGGTGTAATCGTTTTTGGATAATCTCAATTTTTTAAAAAGGAAGGTATTTACTATGTTTAATTCTATGTTGATGGAAACCGTTGGAATTGACACTTTGCTCTTGAATGTCTTGATTATTCTTGCTGTTATCGTTGCTGGCGCTTTAATTGTTTATTTAATCTGGGAAGCCGTTACTTCTTTTATCTCTAAGAATAAAAGCGGTAAAACTGATGAAATCAATCTTAATTCTAAGAAAAAAGATGATTCAGTTGAAGATTTTGACCTTGACCAACCAGTTCAAGAAATGGTTGCAGAGTCAGAAGAAGTTGTTGAACCTGTTGAAGTAGATGAAGTTAAAGCAGAAGAAGAACAACAAGAACTTGAATCTGCACAAGAAAAAGAAGAACGCGAAAACGCTGAAAGACGCGCATATTTGGAAGCAAGACGCCAAGAACTTATCAGAAGAATGCAAGAAGAAATGGAAGAAGACCAAGAAACAGAAGAAGTTGAAGAACAAGCTGAAACTGTTGAAATTCCAGAAGAAACTGAAGTTGAAGAAGAAATCGTTGAAGAACCAGTTGTGGAAGAAGTTGCACAACCTGTTGTTGACGAAGACCTTGAAAGACAAAAAGCAGAACTTGCACAAGAAAAAGCAAGATATGAAACCATGGTTAGGGAACTTGAAGAAGCAAAGCGTGCTTTGGCTGAACAAAAACCTGAAACAATCATCAACACTGTTGTTGAAACTGTTATTCCAGCATCACTTTCTTTGGATGAACTTAAAGAAAGACTTGCTTTGGCAGAAGACCGTTTGAAGGCAACAGAAAAAGAATATAAACAAGTTAAGAAAGAATATTTACCACTTCGTAGAATTTGGAACATTCATGAAAGAGATGAAAAGAAACTTAGAAGAAAAGAAGCAATTGTTGCTAGACAAAAAGTTTTGCTTTATGGTGTAAACAACTATTCTGACATCGATGAAGAAAAGGCTAAGA
Source organism: uncultured Eubacteriales bacterium (assembly GCA_949841245.1). Taxonomy (GTDB): domain Bacteria; phylum Bacillota; class Clostridia; order Christensenellales; family UBA1242; genus Caccovivens. Next base: position 18,041 of record CATKYT010000006.1, read on the forward strand.
AATTGGCAGAAGAACTTGATCTTCTTGACGGACTTAAACTTTCTGTTCAACATTGTGAAGAAGTTATGTCTGAAAATAAAGACAGATATCCACTTCTTGAAAAAATGTATAATGTTTTGAAAGAAAGAGATGAAGAAATTAAAAATGACATCGAAACTTACAAAGAACGCATTGCTAAACTTGAAGCAGAAGAACAAGAAAACGCTTCAGAAAATTCAAGTGAAGAATAAAATTAAAAAAAGAAAACCGCTTAACATAAGCGGTTTTTTTAATTATAATACATTATATCCTAACAATTTGTATGTTTCTTTCAAGAAGTTGGATTCTGTAAATTTTGGAGTGTTGAAATTTATAAGTTTGACATTTTTAAATTTTTCTGTAAGTGCTTTTGTGGTTTCAACCTTTTCTTGATTTGTAAAATCTGAATTTGATTTTTTTACAGTTGTGTTTGTTTTCTTGTTGCTTTCAAAGACATAGATTTCATTAATTTTATCTGCTGTTATGTTATTTTTGTTGGTTAATACCACTTCTTCTTCATGAAAACTGTAAACCCCATCATTAGCTGCCTTAATTTCGAAATATTGATAACCATTTTTTAACGCAAAGGTTTTTTCTGGCATATATGCTTGTAATAACCATTTATCATTAGTATTTGTTTTGATGATCATAACTATATTAATATTATTGTTTGCATCAAACAAATTTATTATAAGTGAATCTTCGTTGACTTCATAGAATAAATAGCCTGTGCCTGTTATGTTTGTTTCATCTATTTTGTATGTTGCACTTGATGAATAATAGGTGTTTTCTTGTCCGTTTTCTATGCAAAACTTTGACCAAAACAAAATGGCTTTAATTTGATGTTCTGAATTGTTGTAAAAATCTGTTGTGTTTGAATTGCTGTCTTTAAATTCTTTTTCACTTATAAATCCTATGTCATAACAAACTGTATTTATCAATCCTTTCGCATCAAGTTTGTTGTTTTTAAACAATTTTGAAAGGTATAGCGAACCAAATAATATTGCTGCAATTGTAACAATTGTTACATAGACTGTGAGAACAATTTTTCCCACATTTTTTGTTTTTACATTTTCCATATTTTTCTCCTTTTTTGAAACTTAAATGTTTCTTCATTTCAATGATATCATAGCGGGGGGGGAGTCAAGCGTTTTTCAAAAAAAGAAATGATTTTTGAATAATAAATATACAAATAAAAGATTTGGAAATTACTATGTTTTGTGGTATACTATATAAGTATTAAGTTTTTTAAGGAGATTTTTATGTTAGTTGATGTTCAGAAAGAAAAATTGGTATCTTTAAAAGATAGTTTTAATTTTATTAAGGAGTGTCTTTGACCCAGTTAAACTGGAAGAAGATCTTGAAAAAATTAAGGAAGAACAACTTTCCGATGGCTTTTTTAATGATGCTGTAAGAGTTTCTAAGGTAGGCAGAGAGCAAAAACTTTGTGAATATAAGTTGGAAAAAATAAAAAGATTGCAAACAGAGATTGATAATTGTGAAGCAAGCATAGAATTGTTGGAAGAATTGGATGACCAAGGAATTTTTGATGAGTTATGTCAAACTTTGGTTGTTTTGGAAAAAGAAATTGAAAGTTCTAAATTGGAAACTTTGCTTTCTGGAAAATATGACAATTATAATGCAATTTTGACATTGCATGCTGGTGCAGGCGGAACAGAAGCACAAGATTGGACAGACATGCTTTATCGTATGTATGGCATGTATGCCGAAAAAAATGGTTATAAAATTAAGGTGTTAGATGTGCTTGACGGAGATGAAGCTGGCATTAAGTCAATTACTTTTTCTGTGTCAGGCGAATTTGCTTATGGCTATTTAAAAGCAGAAAAGGGTGTTCACAGATTGGTAAGAATTTCGCCTTTTGATGCCAATTCACGCAGACACACCAGTTTTGCAAGTGTGGAAGTTATGCCAGAAATTGAAGAAGCACCAGACATCACCATAAGACCAGAAGATTTAAAAGTGGATACATTCAGAAGTTCGGGCGCTGGTGGACAACATGTCAATAAAACAGAATCTGCCATTCGTATTACTCATATTCCTTCTGGAATTATTGTTGCATGTCAAACTGAGCGATCTCAGATGCAAAACAGAGAAACTGCCATGAAAATGCTTTATTCGAAACTTGTGGAAAAGCAAGAATCGGAAGAAATGGAGAAATTGGCGTCTATTCGCGGAGATATTAAAAAAATTGAATGGGGAAGTCAAATTCGTTCTTATGTTTTTTGTCCTTACACCATGGTTAAGGATCACAGAACAAACTTTGAAACAAGTGATATTCAATCGGTTATGAACGGCGATATTCAAGATTTCATCAATGAATATCTTAAAAGGACAAGTGTTAAAAATTGAGTTATACAGAACTTGCAAAACAAAAATTTGATGAATTAAGAAGTAAGGACAATGTCCTTATTCTTTCTGTGGAATCATCTTGTGATGAAACAGCGATTGCACTTGTTGAAAATGGAAGAAAGGTTTTGGCAAATGTAGTTTCTTCTCAGATTGAAATTCACAAACTCTTTGGTGGGGTTGTGCCAGAAGTTGCGTCAAGAAATCACATTAAAAATATTGTGGGCGTGCTTCAAGAAGCAATTTCAAGTTCTGGTAAAACACTTCAAGATGTTGACGCTATTGCTGTGACATATGGTGCTGGTTTGGTTGGAGCGTTGTTGGTTGGGGTAAATTTTGCCAAAACTTTGGCTTATGCTCTTAAAAAACCGCTTATTGCTGTAAGTCATGTGCATGGACACATTGGTGCGAATTATATTTCACATCCTGACCTTAATCCGCCTTTTTTGTGCCTTATGGTCAGTGGTGGACATACTGCTTTGGTGGATGTGCAAGATTTTTGTAAGTTCAACTTGATTGGGTCGACAGTAGATGACTCTGTCGGCGAATGTTTTGACAAAGTGGCAAGAGTGCTGGGTCTTTCTTATCCTGGTGGACCAAATATTGACAGATTGGCAAAAATTGGAAAGGATAATGTTAAATTTAATTATAAAAGCCCACTTAAAGATACATATAACTTTTCATTTAGTGGTTTGAAAACAGCAGTGGTGAATTATGTTCACAACAAACAGCAAAAGTCAGAAGATTATTGTAAAGAAGACATTGCTTGTTCTTTTCAGGAACTTGCAACTGATGAATTATGTTTAAAAACCTTTCATGCATGTGAAAATTTAGGATATAAGAAACTTGTTGTCGCTGGTGGTGTAGGTGCAAATGCAAGATTACGAGAAAAACTGGTGCAAAAGGCACAGACAAGTGGAATTCAAGTTTTTATGCCAGACCTTAAATATTGCACCGATAATGGAGCAATGATTGGTTCGATTGCTTATTTTTATGTGAAAGCAGGTATTGGTCTTGCCGATTTAACTTTAACTGCCAAACCAACTGTGAACATTTAATGGATTTCTAAGGAGTTTGAAAATGAGTGAATATAACACAAGCACTTTTAAAAAATATTACAATCGTGTTAAATTGATTTCATGGATTTATATAAAAAGATTTTTGCAACAAATAAAATGGTTTGAATGGCTTTATATGTTTCTTTTTGAAGCCACAATAATTGTTTTGGGCTGTGTTTTTGGTTCTGATGCATTGGTTATTATTTGCTCTGGTTTAAGTGTATTGGCTGTGTTTTTGACTTGCAAAGGCATTTGGGTCGGGGCTTTACTCGGTGCAATTCAGGCGTTTATGTATTGTTTTATTTGTTTAAACAATCAGTTTTATGGAGAAATAATTACAAATGTTGTTATTTCCATTCCTTGTTATTTGATAAGCGTTTATACTTGGGCTAAGAATGCCAACCGTGGAAACAAAGTTGTCAAAGTTTCCAACAAAATATCTTGGAAAGAATGGTTGATTTCGTTTGTTGTTGTAACTGCAATTACTGTGGCTTTTTACTTTATTTTAGACTTATTACACACTGACAACATTGTTTGGTCAACAATTTCACTTGGAATTTGCATTTATGCATATTACATGATGATTCGAAGATGTGAATTTATGTTTATTCTTTACATCGTTGCCAATGTAGTGGGAATAATGCTTTGGATTTTCAAGATTGTTGATGACAAAGATGTAACAACTATCCCTGTTTTTGTAAGATATTTTATGTTTACTGTTTTAAATATATTTGGTTTTATCAATTGGTTGAACATGAGAAAGAAACAAAATGTGAGGAACAAATGAAAAATTTTTTAAAGAGTGTAAAATGGTATGAATGGGTTTTTATGTCTGTGTCTTACATAGCCATTTTAACTTTGGGCATTGTTTTTAAATCCAGTGCTTTAATCATATTGAATTCTATTACGGGCATTACAGCAACATTTCTGATTGCAAAAGGCTTATGGATTGGAAATGTCATTGGAATTATGCAAGTCGTTTTATATTGCACTATGTCGTTTTTTAATAATCTTTATGGTGAAATGATTACTTGCGGAGTGTTTTCCTTTTCTACATATTGTTTTTCATTATACAGTTGGCGTAAAAACAGAAAGGAAGGAAGCGGAATTTTAAAGATTTCCAATGGCCTTAAATGGCAAGAATGGGTTTGTGTTATTTTGGCGTTGTCTTGTGTTTCAGTTGGCATGTATTTTGTTTTAGGTGTTTTAAACACCAACAATTTAATTATAAGTACAATTTGTGTTGGGTTCAGCACTTTGGCGTATTATTTAAGAATAAGAAGATGCGAAAAAAACTTTATTTTTAGTTGCCTTATAAATGTCATTAAATTTGTGCTTTGGATGAGTGTAATTCTTAACGGAGGCGGTTTGAATTATATTCCAACGATTATTAATTATGTGATATATTTTTGTATCAATGCATTTGGTTTGTTTTATTGGATTAAACTTAAAAAATTGCAAAACTTGCGAAAACAAAAAGCAGAACAAAGAATTTTGTCTGTGGAAAGCAAACTTGAAGAACAAAAGATTGAAGAATAAGTTTTTAAAGGAGAAATGTTATGGAACTTTTAGCACCAGCAGGAAATTTTGAAAAATTTTTAACAGCGTTGCATTTTGGCGCTGATGCTTTTTATTTGGCAGGTGGTCGATTTGGTTTAAGGGCTTTTGCAGGAAATTTTTCTGATGAAGAAATTGAAAAAGCAGTTAAATTGGCACATGAAAAAGGCAAAAAAGTTTTTGTAACTTTAAACATCATTGCAAAAGACCAAGATTTTGAAGGGTTGAAAGAATATTTGTTGTTTTTGCAACAAGTTAAAGTGGATGCCGTTATTGTTGCGGATATTGGGCTTTTAAAATTTGTTAGAGTGCATGCTCCGATGCTTAATGTTCATGTCAGCACGCAGGCAAACATAATTAATTCTTATTCGGCAAATTTAATGGTGGAACTTGGTGCTAAGAGATTGATTTTGGCAAGAGAATTGTCACTTGAAGAAATCAAAAAAATAAGAAAAAATGTTTCTCCAAAGGTGGAAATTGAAGTCTTTGTTCATGGTGCAATGTGCATGGCATATTCAGGAAGATGCTTGCTTTCAAATTACCTTACTGGCAGAGATTCCAATCATGGCGAGTGCGTTCAGGCATGTCGTTGGAAATATATGGTTCGAGAAGTCAACCGTGAAGATGAAATGGAAGTGCAAGAAGATGAAAAAGGGTCTTATATTTTTAATTCCAAAGATTTAAACATGTTGACATATTTAAAAGAATTGAAAGACGCGGGTGTTGACAGCATTAAAATTGAAGGAAGAATGAAATCTGCTTATTATGTTGCAACAGTTGTCAATGCTTACAGAAAAGCACTTGATATGTTGCCTAAAAAACCACCACAAAAGTTGTGTGACGAACTTTTGAAAGCAAGTCACAGAAGATATACAACAGGTTTTTATTTTGGCGATGAAAAAAAGCAATATACAAATGATTCCATGCCTGTCCAAGACAGTGAGTTTGTTGCCTTAGTTTCGCAAGACATGAAAGATGATTTTGTGGAAGTGGAAATGAGAAACAAATTCTCTGTGGGTGATGTGTTGGAAGTGTTGAGTCCAAACGACAAAACTTTCAACAAAAAAATCAAAATTGTTTCCATTATAAACTCCAACAATGAAAAAGTGGAAAGTGCAAAAGTTGTTCAAGAGAAAGTCAAAATTTCATGTTCTTTGCCTCTTGTTGCAGGGGACATATTACGAAGATAGAAAACTTGTTGGTTAATCTTAATTTTTCTTATTTTAATTTGACATAACTAATTGGCTGTGGTAAAATTTTTTAAGGTAAAAAATGGCAAGACTTAACATTAATAACATTGAAAATGTCGAAGGAAAATATCATGTTATGTTTTTCGAAGGCAAAAATATGGTTGAAAATGCAAAAACAAACATAAGAAATTCTTTCTTTTTGTTGTTGTTTTTTTCGCTTTTAGTTTTTCTTTTTATTGTTATTTCAGGTTTTAATCTGTTCTTTGTTGGTTTCCTTGTCATTTATTTGATTTTCTTTGTCACGGTTGAAATTTATTATTTCAGGCAAAAACGAATTGGAAGAAAACAATGTATTTATGCTGTGGAAAACTCACATTCAAGTGAAATTATTGCCAAACAAGTGGACAACAGAAAAGCAACTCGAGCGATTATTAAATCAATGTCAAGCACGGTTGATAAATATGATGCACGAGAAAAATATCCAAAATTTAGGCAAAAAATTAAGCGGTCCAGAAAACATCGCCATATAGTTGGTGTTATTATGGATTTTGAAAAAGAAAATAAAGTTAAAAATAAAGTTAATTAAAAAATTGGAGATTATATGAAAACAGACAGACAAATGAAAGAATTGTGGTTTAAATTCTTTGAAAAGCATGGTTTTAAACGCATTGAAAGTGCTTCTATTGTTCCTGAAAATGACCCAACAGTTTTGTTTACAACTGCTGGTATGCATCCGCTTGTTCCTTATCTTCTTGGAGAACCACATCCAGAAGGAAACAAAATTTTTGATGTGCAAAGATGCATCAGAACAAGTGATATTGATGATGTTGGCGATGACAGCCACTTGACTTTTTTTGAGATGCTTGGGAACTGGTATCTTGGAGATTGCCCAAAAGAAGAAATGATTGCTTTGTCTTATGAATTTTTGACAAGCCCTGAATATCTTGGCATTCCACTTGACAAACTTGCTGTTACTGTTTTTGCAGGCAACGATGTTGCACCACGCGATGATGTTGCTGCAAACGCTTGGATTAAATGCGGAGTCAAAGAAGATAATGTTTTCTTTATTAAAGACAACTGGTGGGCTTTGGGCAGTGGGGTTGGACCATGTGGACCCGACAGTGAAATGTTTCTTGACACTGGAAAGCCTAAATGCTGTGAAGATTGCAACCCATCTTGTGATTGTGGAAAATATTTGGAAGTTTGGAACGATGTTTTCATGCAATATAAAGTGGAAAATGTTGGGGATAAGGCAGTTAAACTCGCTCGACCAAACATTGACACTGGAATGGGTCTTGAAAGAGCCGTAGTTGTTTTGAATGGCAGTAAAAGCGTCTATGACACAGGCTGTTTAAAGCGTGTGATTGATTTCATTGAAAGCAAGTCTAAAATTAAATATTTGGAGACTGAACTTGCGAAAAAATCTTACAGAATAATTACTGACCATTTGCGTTCCGCAGTTTTTGTGCTTGGGGACTATCGTGGAGTTGTTCCTTCAAATGTCGGACAGGGCTATATTTTAAGAAGATTTATTCGCCGTGCAGTAAACTGTGCAAGAAACATTGGTTTTGACATAAATTATTTTGAAAATGTTGTAGACATGTATGTTGATGAATATCAAGATTATTATTCTGATTTAAAAGCCAACAGACAAAAAGTTAAAGATGAACTTAAAATTGAAGTTGAAAAATTTTCTAAGGCTTTGGAAGATGGTCATAAGGAATTTGAAAAAGTGCTTAATGGAATTGAAAAACACAAAATCTTTGCTGCTTCTAAGGGGGAAGTGGTTGAAGATATAATTCCTGGTAAGGCTTGTTTCAGACTTTATGACACTTTTGGCTTTCCATTCGAACTTACCAAAGAACTTGCAAAAGAAAAAGGTTTTGAAGTGGATGAAGAAGGTTTTAAAAAGGCTTTTGAAGAACATCAAGAAAAAAGCAGAACTGCATCTGCTGGTGTATTTAAAGGCGGTCTTGCTGACAGTTCTTATGAAAGTGCAAAACTGCATACAGCAACACATTTGATTATGGCAGGTTTAAGAAAGATGTTTGGAAATCAAGTTATGCAAAAAGGTTCAAACATCACTCCTGAAAGGCTTAGAATTGATTTCAATCTTGACCATAAGATGTTGCCAGAAGAAATTGAAACATTGGAAAAATTTGTCAATGATGCAATTTCTGAAAACATTGATGTTGTTTGTCAAGAGTTAAGTTTGCAAGAAGCAAAAGAAAGTGGTGCTGTTGGTGTTTTTGAAAGTAAATATGGTCAAGTGGTCAAAGTTTATTCCATTGGCAATGTTTCCAAAGAAATCTGTGGTGGTCCACATGCGAAAAACACAGGTGATTTACATCATCTTAAAATTGTTAAAGAAGAAAGTTCTTCAAGCGGAGTCAGAAGAATTAAAGCAATATTAAACTAATTATTGACAAAAATTTTTTGCTGTGATATAATTTTTGTATAAGTATTTCACATGATAAATGTAAAATTGGTTTGGGAGGAATTAAAATGGCACAAAATCAAATAAGAAAAGGTTTTTTCTTCTATTTTGGATTGTTAATTTTGTTTTTAGTGACTTTGTCACTTATCTTTTTAGTTGTATTAATTTTCAGTCCAAACAAAGACTTTATTGGTCTTAGATATTTTTCTTACACAAACCATAGTTATATTTCACAAACTTCGGGTGACGAACCTGTTAACATTGATTACAGCACAGTTAAATCAATTGAAATTGATTGTGGTTATGCAGATGTTTCTTTGAAAAAAGGTAATGGCGATGATGCATCTTGGAGAGATGGAATACATATCAACAATGACGCAAAAGGTTTTACAACTGCTGCGGATGCCATTGATTTTACTTACAACGCAACACTTGAAAATGGAAAACTTGTTGTTAAACTTACTGAACCAACAGGTTTTATGTATTTCTCAAAAAATATTAAGGTAGTTATTTATGCGTCTGCAAATTCAAATTTCTTAGATGGAAAAGAATTGATTGTTAAGACTGCTGACGATGGAAACATCTTCCTTGGCGAAGCATTGCATGCTAACACAATTAAATCAAATGGTGTGACTATTGCCAAAGCCGACATTAAAACTGAAAAAGGCAACATTTATGTTTCAAGTGGTCTTGTTTTTGACAATGGAAAAGAAGGCGAAGAACATAAAACTGTTGAATCTCTTGAACTTTATTCAGGTAGTGGATCTATTAATTACAGACCAGGTCAACAATGTGCTGATGTTCTCAATATTCCAAAAGATTGTGCTGTTAAGTTGAGAACTGCTAATGGAAGAATTGATTTTAGTGCAATCAATGGTTCAGACTTGATTGTTGAATGTGATAATGGCAGTGTTCGTATTGATACATTAAACTTAACTGGTGATTGTAAAGTTCACAGTAAACAAGGTAATTTCACTTTTAAAAATGCAACTGTTGGTAAATTGGATTTCACAACTTCTGAAAACACCATGATTTCTCCTGACATCGACATTTTAGAAACTTTAACTGGCGATTTGATTTTGTCTAATGCAACTGCTGGGGCTTCTCCTAATGTGGTTATAAATAAAGTTATTGGCAATGTCAACATCATTTCAACTGATGGCAGTTTAAAAATTAAAGATTCAATTAAAGGAACTTTAACAGTTGATGGCAGAGCAGGTTCTTTCTCGGTTGAAGCAGGAATTGCTAATGTTGAAGGTCAAGCAAATTTCAATATTCAACTTAAAAACGGACATATTAATCTTAATTTGAGAGACTCAATCAACAACAATGTAAACAACAATCTTGCAACTGAAAAAGGCAACATCACTCTCAACATGAAAAGCGAAGCGAAATTTGAAGCAGAAGCAACACTTTTTAATGGAAATAAGAAAACTGATAAAATTCAATCAAGCAGCAGTTTTGCTTCGCTTAATGACAATGTTTTGACTGTTAATGGTGGAACAAGAACAGATGGATTTGTTAAACTTTCAACAGATGAAAATATTAAATTGAACTTGGTTGCAAGTTTTTAAGAAAATAAAATCGGCGAAAAGCCGATTTTTTATTGTTTGTCTTATTCTTAAATTGTTTTGAAAATTGCAGTTAAATTTGTTATAATTTTCTTATGAAGATTATACATTGTGCTGATTTGCACATCGACTGTAAATTTAAAAATTTAAGTAAAGAAAAAAGAGAAAGCAAAAGGTTTCAACTTTTGCAAAATTTTGTTGCCCTAGTGGACTATGCTGAAAAGAATGAAGTAAATGCCATTCTTTTATGTGGAGATATATTTGACAATAAAAATGTTTTGAAAAAATCTTTAAAAGTGCTTCAAGACACAATATTAGGTCATAAAAACATCAAGTTTTTCTATATTAATGGAAATCATGATGAAAATGTTGAAATCTTTGACAGAGAAGTGTCAAATTTTTATGCTTTTGGAAAAGATTTTTCCAAAGTTAATTTAGGCGATGTGTGCATTGGCGGAATAAGTTTTCACAGACAATTTCCAATTTCCTTAACACACCAATTAGTTTTTGAAAAAGAAAAATTTAACATATTATTATTGCATGGAAGTATGATTGACGACCAATATTGTGAAGCATTTAAAATGAAAAGTTTTGCTGACAGAAACATTGATTATGTTGCATTGGGGCATATACATAACAAGTCAGAAGGAAAAATTGATAAACGCGGAATTTGGGCTTACAGTGGCTGTTTGGAAGCCGTGGATTTTGGAAGCGTTGGAAAAGAATTTGGTTTTTATGAACTTGAAATTAAAGAAGATAAGTTTTTCAAAAAGTTTGTGCCATTTTCTGAAATAAATTTTCAAGTTGTCGAACTTAATGTTTCTGGTGTTGAAACAAACGACCAATTGTTTAAAAATGTTCAGGATGCACTGGCTGGTTTTGCAAAGAAAGACATTGTTAAATTGGTTTTGACGGGAAGAAAAAAAGAATATACAGAACTCAATTTTGGTTATGTGGCAGAAAAATATAAAAACACTTTTTTTAATTTTGAATTGGAAGACAAAACTAAAACTGTGTTTGACATGAAAAAATATGCCAGTGAAAAACTTTCTTTGAAAGCAGAATTCATCAACATGGTTATGGCAGAACAAAATCTTTCCGATGAGGAAAAGGAAAAAATTTGCAATGTGGGAATTGAAGTTTTGAAAGGGGAGGATATATCGTTATGAAATTGATTTCATGTCATATTGACTCTTTTGGAAAACTTAAAAATGTTGACATTAATTTTGATGATAATCTCAGTGTTTTCTATCAAAAAAATGGAAGTGGTAAGACGACACTTTCACAGTTTATCAAAGCAATGTTTTATTCATTGCCAGCCGTTTCTCGAAAAGCAAATCAAAAAAGCGAAAGAACTTTATATAAGCCTTTTGACAGTGAAGGTAAGTTTGGTGGAAGGCTTGTTTTTTCATGTGAAAAGGGAAAGTTTATTGTTGTAAGAAAATTTGGAAATTCCCCAACTTTGGATGAGTTTGCTTTGTTTGATGCAAAGACAAATTTGGTGTCAAAGGCTTTTTCACAAGATTTGGGAGAAGAACTTTTTGGTGTAGGCAGAGAAACTTTTGAGTCTTCAACTTTTTTTGGTCAACAAAAACTTGAAAGCGGAATTAATGATGATATTCGAGCATCTCTTTCAACAGGTGTTTTAAGTGGTGACGACATTGATAATTTTGATAAAGCACAGGATAAGATAAGCAAAAAATTGAAAGAGTTTCGCAGTGAACTTAGAAGTTTGAATACAGAGCAAATGGAAAGAAATTTAAGAAATCTTGAAATGCAACAGGAAGAAGAAAAAGAAGAACTTAAAAAAGTCAACAATCAAATTGAAGAATTAAATCAACAGATTTCTTTGTTTGAAAGCACAACAAAAGTTGATGAAAATAAAAATGTAAGTGAATTTAAAAACAAAGAGATTGCCTTAAATGCTTTGATTGAACAAGATAACAATAGATTGAAAGAAAGTTATGAAAAAAAGCAATTATTGGAAAATTCTAAGCGTTTTTCCGAACAAGATTATTATTATTTAAAAACCAATAAATCTCAAAAACCTGTTAATAATTTTTTGACAGTTGCAGTTATGTTTTTTGTTTTGGCTTTGATTTTCGCGGTTTCTGGGATTGTTTGTGTTTTTGTTTTGAACAATGTTGTTCCAACTGTTATTTTGTTGATTGTTGGGGTGGTTTGCCTTGTCTGTGGATTTTTGTTTTATGCAAAAACCAAAGGTGACAAAACAAGTTTTGGCGAATTTCAATCTGTGTTGAAAAAATATGATTTAATTCAATCTCAGTTGGAAGAAGTTTTGCATCAACAAGAAAAGACAATGGCTGAAATAAAATTTGTTGAAGAAGAAATTAAACAGAATTTAACTTCTGTTGAAAAAAATAATTTTGAATTGTCAAATTTAAAAAAATCTTTTTTGCAAAAATTTGGTTGTGATTTAAATGATTATGAAAAAAATGCTTTTTCAAGTCAAAACAAAATTTCTGAAACAGAAAAAAACATTGTGATGTTGAAAACTGACAAAAAACATATCATTTCAAACATCGATAAAATTGAAGAAAAAATCTTTGAACTTAATGATTCTTTGCAAGAAAATAAGCAAAAAGAACATGAAATTGACCAAAAAATGGAAGTTTTAAACAAAGTTTCCATGTTTTTGACCTATTCTCGTGACAATATTTCTAATCGTTATATAGAGCCAGTTTCTGAAAAATTTGAAAACTATTATAAACAATTTGTTCAAAATGGAGAAAACATTATAATTGACACAAACCTTGATTTAAAGTTTGGAGATTTTAAAGAAGTTGATTATTTAAGTGCTGGTCTTTTGGATTTGGTTTATATTTGCAAAAGATTTGCATTGGTTGAACTTATCTTTAAAAAAGAAAAACCTTTTATAATTTTGGACGACCCTTTTGCAAATTTTGATGATGAAAAATTGAAAACGGCAAAAAACATTATTGAGCAGTTGAAATTGAATTATCAAATTGTTTTGTTTACTTGTCAGAAAAATAAGATTTAAAAACATTTGGCTTATTTCAATTAAGGCGACAAAAAAATCTGTAAAAAATAAAAGTCAAGTTTTCTTGACTTTTATTTTTCTAGTTTTGCAAGTTTTTCTTTCAAATTTTTATTTTCTTGTTCATAGTAAAATGCTTCTAAAAGATAACGAGATTGATAATCAGTAACATCTTTTAAAACATCTGGAAGCAAGGAAAGTTTGGTTGTGAAGAAATTTATTTTTTCTGTTTGGTCAAGATGTTGATTGCCAAAATCTGGTTCTATTTCAATATAAAAACAAGCGACTGATTCATCAATTGCACCAATTGAAGTGTAGCAAGCACCAAAAGATTTGTCAATTTTTTTTATTTTTGCACCGATTTCTTCAAATATTTCTCTGTGCAACGCTTCAATTTCACTTTCTCCTTCTTCAACTAAACCAGCAGGAGTTCCAATTATAAATTCATTTGCAACATATCTGAATTCTTTTAACAAGACAACATAAATTTCATTATCTTTATAAAAATAAGGCACGCATCTTACAGCATCAGTTGTTTTTTTATGGTCAAAAATTCTTTTTCTCACACTTTCAAAAGGTTTTCTTGAAGCAAAATAATATGTGAAATCTTTGCCATTATCCAAATTAATCTCTAAATTAAACGAATTTAAAAAGGGGGATTGGGTTGTTTGTTTTAAATTTTTAATTTCCATTACTGTTCTCCATGAATTTTTTAACAAAAATATTATAACTTAAATATATATTTTAAGCAAGAAATTTTGTTTAGATGTTGATAATTTATTTGTAAAAATTTTTTTGTTGTGATATAATTATTTTGTATACGGAGGGGAAAATATGGATTTTATGTTTTGGGTTTGGCTTGGCGTTATTGTTGTAACTGCCATTGCTGAATTTGCAACAATGGAAATTGTGTCCATTTGGTTTACATTCGGTGCAATTATTCCATTTATCATGGCGGCAACCAACAGCGTTGGTTGGGAAGCGCAAATCATCGTTTTTGTGGTGATTTCCGCACTTTTGATTGTTTCTTTAAGAAGTGTTACCAAGAAATTTTTGTTTAAAGGAACAGGAGAAAAAACAAATCTTGAAATGTATATTGGCATGCAATATCGCATGATTTCAAGAACAGATTTTGAAACTGTGGGTTCCATCAAAATCAACGATGTAATTTGGAGTGCAGTTGGCTTAAATCGTGAAACGATTGAAGAAGGTGCTGTTGTTCAAATTATTGACATTGATGGCAATAAATTTATTGTAAGGGAAATTGGTAAAATTGACAAAAATGCAGAAGAAGTTGATTTTGAAGAAGAATTAGTTGTTGAACAACCACAAGAAACTGCTGTTGTTGAAGCAGAAACAAATACTGTGGAAACAAAAAAAGTGGCTAAGAAAGCACCTTCAACAAAAAAGACTGGTGCCACAGCAAAAACAACTTCAAACAAAACCGTTGCAAAACCTGCAACTAAAAAAGTTTCAGCTGTAAAGACTGAGCCAAAGACGGCTGGTGCAAAAAAGCCAGTTGCTAAATCGGTTTCAACGAAGTCAACAAAAACAACTTCGATTAAACAAACAACCAAAAAAACTGTTAAAAAGGGGGATAATAAATAATGGTAGTAGGGATTGTTTTAGGCGTTTTAGGTGTTTTGCTTTTAATTACACTTTGCTTTTCAATTAAAATTGTAAGACAGGCAAACGCAGTAGTAGTAGAAAGATTGGGTAAATATTACAAAACTTTGGAAACAGGTGTGCATATGATCATTCCTTTCTTTGATCGTTGCAGTAAACCTATTTCACTTAAAGAAATTGTGGCTGACTTTAAACCACAACCAGTTATCACAAAAGATAACGTTACAATGCAAATTGACACAGTTGTTTACTTTCAAGTGACTGACCCAAAACTTTTCAGTTATGGTGTTGACAATCCAGTTCGTGCGATTGAAAACTTAACTGCAACAACTTTGCGTAACATTGTTGGTGAACTTGAACTTGATGAAACTTTGACTTCAAGAGATACTGTAAACACAAAAATGCGTGTTATTTTGGATGAAGCAACAGACCCATGGGGAATTAAAATCAACCGTGTGGAACTTAAAAACATTCTTCCACCAAAAGACATTCAAGAAGCAATGGAAAAACAAATGCGTGCAGAAAGAGAACGCCGTGAACAGATTTTGAAAGCGGAAGGTGAAAAGCGTTCCAGCATTCTTGTTGCCGAAGGTGAAAAAGAAGCACAAATTTTAAGAGCCGAAGGTGAAAAACAAACAAGAATTTTGCAAGCAGAAGCAAAGAAAGCAGAACTTATTGCAAAAGCCGAAGGTGAAAACCAAGCCATCGAACTTATTAATAAGGCACAACCAAATGCATCTTACATCACTTTGCAAGGTTTTGAAGCATTGAAAGTTTTGGCAAATGGCAAAACAACAAAAATCATTGTGCCAAGTGAAATTCAAAATGTTGCAGGTCTTTTGACTTCTATGGCAGAAGTTGTTAAGAACGGTGACACAGCAATTGAAAACAGCACTGTTCAAACAACTGCTTCAAAAACAAGAAAGAAAAAATAAGAATAATAAAAAAAGGACTTTAATCAAAGCCCTTTTTTTTATTTATATTTTTAGTTGTCTAAGTCAAAATTATCAAAATCAAAAGTTGAATCGTCAAAAAATTGTGACAAGGGAACATTTAATGCTTTGCAAATCATAATGATTGTTTTTAAATTCACACTTTCATTTTTGCATGACATAATATTTGCCATAGTTCCATGTGTGACGTTAGCCATATTTTCAAGTTTATATAAAGTCAATTTTCTTTCTTTAATTAATCTGTTAATTTTGCTTGCAACAGCACTGCTTATTTTCATGAATTTCTCCCTATGTAACTTTTTTTACCGTAATTTTTATTACGTATTTATTTTATACTTAACTAAATTAATTATTATGTTGTAAATAATACGTATTTTTATTGACATATTTTTATACGTTAGTTATAATAGGATTATGGAAAATTTTAAAGATAGAAAAAGTTTAACTGAAAAAACAGTTGAAAAGGTTTGTTGCTTTGCTGGACATAATTTGTGTTATGTAAATGAAAATCTTAAAACAAAGATTTATAACACTGTTGAAAGGCTTATTGTGGAAGAAGGCTTCAATGTCTTTTATGATGGTGGGCAGGGCAGTTTTGATGAAAGTGTTTTAGAAATTCTTTTTAAATTAAAAGAAATTTATCCACACATAAAAATTATTAAGGTTCTTACATATGCAAGATTGGGGGAATGTAAATACGAAGGACAAAACGACCATTGGGATGATTATATGGTTTTTGACTATGAATTAGTTTATCCAAAAGCCAGAATCACTTACAGGAATAAGTGTATGGTGGAAGCATGTGATGTTTTAGTTTGTTATATTATTTACACTTTCCACAGTGGGGCTTATAATATGTTTAAACATGCCCAAAAAATTGGTAAAAGAATTATTAAATTGGCTGATAATGATGAATCTTTATAAATATTTGCTTGATTTTTGGTGTGCTTTTTTGTTATAATTTTATTGGCTATGGAAAATGCAGTGGAATTAAACAAAATTGATGATACAGTTAAGGTGGAAGAAAGCAAAGATATGCTTTTATCTTCTGACGCTTACAGATTTAAATTGGACAACTTTGAAGGTCCATTAGATTTATTGTTGCATTTGATTAAAGAAGCCAAATTGGATATTACTACTGTCAGACTTGCTGACATTACCGAACAATATTTGGAATATATGCAAGACATAAAAAATGTCGATATGGACAAGGCAAGTGAATTTATTACTGTGGCGGCAACACTTATTGAAATTAAATCAAAAAGTGTTTTGCCTGTTGAACAGGAAGAAGTGCCAGACGAAGATGATGATGAAGCATTGCTTTTACGCCGTTTGGAAGAATATAAATTGTTTAAAGAAACAGGTGCCAAACTTAAAGAAATTGAAGATATAAACAAACTTTATCGTGCACCTGGGAAAGAAACTGAAAAAGTCAAAGTTGTCATGAAGGATGTTGTGCTTGACCAACTTTTGGATGCTTTTGCCAAACTTTTAACTCGTGAAGAAATTAAGAAAACTGTTCAGGATGAACAACCTAAGAAAATTGTTAAAGACAGATTTACTGTTGCTGAAAAAATAATTTCAATCAGAAATTATGCCAAAGAAAGAAAGCGTTTTGCGTTTGAAGATTTGTTTGGTGAAGACATGACCAAAAGCGAACTGATTAATGTCTTTTTGGCACTTCTTGAACTTTTGAAATTGCAAACTGTGAAAGTCATTCAGGGTGGAACTTTTGGAAATATAACTATTGTGGCAAATGAGGTGTGATTATGAATATTGAAAATAAAAATGAATTGAAAGAAATCATTTTATCTGTGTTGTTTGTTGCTGGCGAAGGCATTGAAAAATCTTTCATTTTGGAAAAAATAAACATTACAGAAAAAGAACTTGATAAAGTTATAAAGGAATTGCAAGAAGAATATTGTGGAGAAAAGGGAATTCACATCATAACTTTTAAAAACAAAATTCAACTTGCTTCAAACCCTTTGTATGCTGAATATATAAGTGAAGTTTTAAATCCAATCAGAGAAAAAGCGTTGACCAGAGCAGCATTGGAAACTTTGGCAATTATTGCTTACAAACAACCAATTACAAAACTTGAAATTGAAGATATAAGACGAGTTAATTGTGACTATGCTGTGCAAATTTTGGTTGACCAAAACATGATTGAAATTGTTGGCAGAAAAGATGCTGTTGGGAAACCACTTTTGTTTGGCACAACAGAAAACTTCTTAAAGAGATTTAATTTGCAAGATTTGGCAGAACTTCCTGATTATGACGGGCTTTTGGAAAGAATTAAAATAATTGAAGATGGCGAGTCACAACAAAAAAGTGACAGCCTTTACAATGAGTTTAAATTGCCTGATGAAGAAATTCCTGAATTTTTGCAAGGTGAAGTTGACATTCAAACTGTTGATGGTGGTGACATTGCTTAAAAGAGAGTAAATCTCTCTTTTTTTGTTTAAATTTGGCGTTTTATTGTTTTTATTGGTTGCATACATTATTATGTGAACAAACAAAAATCTTACGGAAAAATTTATAAGCAAGTAAGTCTTAAACACAAGTTTTCAAAAGTGTTTATTTTTTCCACGCTTATAAGTTGTGTTTTGGGTGTTGCTGTTGTTCTTATTGGTGTGTTGCTATGAAAAATTTTGCCGTTCATCCTGTTGGGGTCATTATTTGGATTTGGCTTTTAATTGTGCTTGGGCCTGTTGTGGCGTTGAGTTATTTTTTTGCCATTTTAATTCACGAGTTGGGACATTTCTGTGTGGCTAAGGTTTTGGGATATAAATTAACCAGATTTTCTGTTTCGCCTTATGGTGTTTCGCTGTCTTATTTGGACGAGCAGTTACAACGAAATGACGAACTTAAAATTGCTTTTGCTGGACCTTGTGCCAACTTTCTTTCTGTCATTGTGGTTTTGGGGCTTTGGTGGTGTTTTCCCAATTTTTATTTTTTAAGCCACGATTTTGTTGTCATCAGCGTGATGCTGGCGCTTATGAATTTACTTCCTGCTTATCCACTTGATGGCGGAAGAATTTTTGTAGATTTGGCATCTTGTTTCTTTTCTGAAAAAATGGCAAAAAGAATAACTTTAATTCTAAATTTAATTTTATGTTGTGGATTTTTTTTGCTGTTTATTGTAATGTGCTTTATAAATTTTAATCCAACTTATTTGTTGTTTTCTGTCTTTCTTTTGGCTGGTGTGTTGGATTTGAATTTTGAAACTAAGTTTGAAAAATTTAATGTTTTTAAGAAAGTTTATAAAAATTTTTCTAAATTGAATTTGGTTTATGTCAATCCAGAAACCAAATTAAGTGAACTTATAGGCAAAATGCAAACATCTAAAAATTTGCTTTTTTGTGTAATTTTTGAAAGTGGAAAAGTTGTTAATTTAAGTGAAAAAATGCTTTTAGAATTATCTTTAAGATTTTCAATTGACACTAAACTTAAAAACATTTTTACAACTAAATTAAGCATGCCATTAAATTAAAAAAAACGCAAAATCGCGTTTTAATTTTCTTTTAAAAATGGAAGTAATCTTTCCAGATTATTTCTTTCAATTTCATAAAGTTTATCCAGAATTTCATCAAGTTCTGTGGAAACCCCTTTGTGGTCGTCTTTATCTTTAATGCAGGTCAACAACCCCATGAATGTTCCAAGCATCATCATCTCGGCAATGTTTCTTGAACTTTTATCAAGCATCGTTCCCACATTGATGCTTGTCCAAAGACGGGCTTTTTCAATCCAGTTGTTGTCTTTTAAATCTTCTATGTCTTCTGCTTTTGAAAAATGTTCACATTCTTTGGCAAGACATGAATATTCATCTTGCTCGCGAGAAAGTTCGCTGATGAGATTGTTGTCTTCCACTTTTAAAATGATGTCTTCAATTGACTGTATTGCTGTGCGTGTGTTTTGATAAATAGCATTCAAATATTTCATTAATTCTTCTTTTTCTTCCATGTTTTTCTCCTCTTGTGTATTGTGTGTTGTCTTAGGCAGATTATACTTATTTATAAAAAAACACGAAAAAAATTATGTTTTTTGATAGTTTTTGTGTATTAAAACATGAATTTTACTAAAAATAGTGGCATGAGAACATCTACAAAAATTTTAATTATTGTAACTTTACTTTTGGTTGTGCCAAATGTTATTCTGACTCCATATCTTATGAAAGGCATTGTGCCAACTAAGGATGGTTTTCAATTTTCATTTGATGTTTTGGCATGGGTGGCACTTGGTTTTCAAGTTTTAATCAACATAACTATGGGAATTTTGTTTTTCAGATTTTTAAAATCCCAACGACTTACGAATGCCATTTTCTTTTCTGTTGTTCCGCTGACTTTGTTTTATGGTGTGTTTATGGTTTACATTTCAGATGTGAAAAATAAAACTGACATGACATCTCAGGCAGTAAGGTCAACACTTAACATTGCCACAAACGAAAATGCATACAATAATTTGCTTTGGGCAGGTCTTGCGACGCTTGTTTATTTGATTGCTTTGTTTGTCATAATTTTATTTTCATGCAGACCGCTTTCTAAGGTGGAAAATATTACTCAAAAATTGGGCGATGGACGCATGAAATTTGAAGATTATAAAGTGGGTGGCGGAAAACAATTTAAACAGATTGAACATTCACTTAACAAGATTAATTATAATTATAAAGAAAAAGAAAATAAAATTCGCTTGACTAATTTGGAAGCACAAAAATTTGTTCCTAAGGAGTTAATCAAATTTTTCGGTAAAAGCGGCGTGCATGAGTTGGAACTTGGAAATCAAATTAAAAAGAATGCTACGACTTTGTTGTGCAATTTAAAAAGTTCTGGTGGTCAGACTGTTTTAAGTTTGGAAGAAAATTTTAATTATATAAATTCTTATTTTAAGGTGGTTACACCGCTTGTGAAAAGATATGATGGTTTCACTGACCGCAACACAAACGAAGGACTTTTCTGTGTGTTTGCAAAACCACAAGATGCCATTGAATGTGCTCATGCAATCTTGCGTGCCATTGATGTAAAAAACAAAAATCAGAAAGAACTTCCACCGATTGATGCAAGAATAAGCATAAACACAACTGATGTTACTTTTGCCATAGTGGGTGACGATGAAAGAAAAATTCCAAGCATAATTTCCAACGCTATTGAAACTTGTGTGAAGATTGAAGAAATCAATGACTACATTGGAACTAAGTTGTTGGTGTCAAAACAGGCAATTACAGAACTTCCACAAAATTTTGTTTTTGAGCATCGTTACACTGGAACACTTACCACAGACTTTGGTCAAGTGCCACTTTTTGAAGATTTCAGTTATCATTTAAAAAGCAAACGCGAAAAGATTAAGAAATTGAAAAATAAATTTGAATCAGGTGTATGTGCTTACAACCAAAAAAATTATAAAGAAGCAAAAGAAATTTTTGAGTTTATTTTGAAATATATCCCTGATGACAAACCTTCATTTGTTTATTTTAATAAGGCAGATGAAAAAATGAAAGAAGTCGCTTGACAAAAAAGCGACTTTTATTTAAAATATAATTAATGAAATTTATTAAACCAAAAACTCATAAAAAGTGTCCAAGATGCGGAAATAAGTGTTTAATCAATCAGACTCGTTGTGAAGAATGTGATTTGCTTTTTTCGCGTTTAGAATTTGCTTCTAATAAAGCCGCAAAAAAGAAATTGAAAAAATTTGACTCTGATTTTGTAATATACACCACTCAATATCCTAAGGATGTAAACTGGTATAAACTTATGGCTATGACTTTTTTTACAGGAATTTTTGGTGGGCATTATTATTATACAGGGAAATACATCAAAGGTTTAATTATGACGCTTTGCTTTATTTACGCTTTATTTTGCACAATTTTTAATGATGTTTTGTGGAGCAGTATGGAGTCGTTTTTATATATTCCAATTGGGCTGGAAGGAATTGCTTGGATTGTCAGCCTGATTTATGTCTGTTGCAAAAAATATAAAGTGCCTGTGATTGTGGAAATGCCTGACGAAAATGCGACAGAAATTTTGGACAAAGAAACAGAAAAGAAAGTTAAAGAGTTTAAAGACGAAGTTAAAGAAATTAAAAAACAAAATAAAGAAAAGAAAAAAGAATTAAATCAAGACTTGAAAGAAGAAAATCAAGTGGAAGATAAGGGACAAAAATGAGAATTGTTGTTGGAATAAGCGGTGGAGTTGATTCAAGTGTGGCTTGTTATTTGTTGAAAAAGCAAGGTCATGAAGTAATTGGACTTTTTATGATTAATTGGGATGAAAATGATGGGCAATGTTCAGCAGCGGATGACTATGAAGATGTTAAACGCGTTTGCACAAAACTTGACATACCTTATTTTTCTGTCAACTATGCAAAGGAATATTATGACAGAGTTTTTCAGTATTTTTTAAATGAATATAAAAATGGAAGAACTCCAAACCCTGATGTTTTGTGTAACCGTGAAATTAAATTTGGTCCATTTTTGGATAAAGCAAGACAACTGGGTGCAGATATGATTGCGACAGGGCATTATGCAAAGACCTGCAAAAAAGATGGTAAGGTTTATTTGCAAAAAGCACATGACTTGTCGAAAGACCAATCTTATTTTTTAAACCAACTTTCGCAAGAACAACTTGCTTCTGTTTTGTTTCCACTTGCTGACATAGACAAAACCCAAGTGCGAGAAATTGCCAAAGAACTTGAATTAAGCACCGCAGAAAAAAAAGATTCCACAGGAATTTGTTTTATTGGAGAAAGAAATTTCCGTAAATTTTTGAAACAATATCTTCCAGCACAATCTGGAAATATTTGCACTTTAGATGGAAAAGTTGTTGGACAACATGAAGGTCTTATGTATTACACCATTGGTCAGCGCCGTGGGCTAAATATTGGTGGAAAAGTGGACGGTAACGGAGAACGCTGGTTTGTTTTGAAAAAGGATTTGGAAAAAAACATTCTTTATGTCAGTCAAGGAGAATGTGAAGAATTGTTTTCAAACGGACTTTATGCGGATACATTTAATTGGATTCCTTGCAAGCCTGATGAAAAAGAATTTGATTGCTATGCAAAATTTAGATATCGTCAACCAGACCAAAAAGTGCATGTGACTGTTTTAGATGGCACTCACATTAAAGTAGATTTTGCAGAGCCACAGCGTGCAATAACAGAAGGACAGTTTGTTGTGCTATATTTGGAAGATGGAACTTGTCTTGGTGGGGGAATTATTGACAAAAAATATTAAAAAACAAACATTTCTAATTGACTTTTTACTTGAAAATATGATAATTTAAAGTGGAAAGAAATGGAAAGCCATTAAAGGTAAGGGCTTTGGCAGTGACAGAGTTTAACACAGTTATGGCTTTCCAGTTTGTGCAGAGATGTCCGAGTGGTTTAAGGTGCAGCCCTGGAAAGGCTGTGTGCGAGAAATTGCACCAAGAGTTCGAATCTCTTTCTCTGCGCCAAAATGAAACATCCTTTTAGGATGTTTTTTATTTAAAAAAGGCTCTTTAAATCTGTTTGTTTTGTGTTATAATCAAACAGAGTGGTGTTATGAATTAAAAAGCATACAACAGTTTTAAAATTCAACCAAAACATACCTTATTGCAAAAAAATAAAGAAAATTTTGCTTAGGAAACAAGCCAAAGTAAAACTTAATTTCTCGTTATAAAACTTGCCGTGAAGAAGAAAGAAAAACCATTAAATATGAAATGATTTTAAGTGAAGAAAAATTTAAAAAACTTGCTGAAGAAGTGTTGGAACTTAAACAGAAAGTTAAACATTTAAGAAAAAATGCTTAGAGAAATCTAAGCATTTTTTATTTTGAATTATATTTGAAATTTTGAAGTTTTATGCTATAATTATATTGAATAATTAATTAGATAAAAGGAAACATAACATGTTTAGTGAAGATAAAAAATGGTTTAAAACAATTTACAAATTATTTAAAAAAGGTAAACTTGAACAACCTTATTACAGTTTGTTTGATTATTATAAAGACATAACTTGCGAAAAGGAAAACTTGTTATGGAAAAAGGCAAGCATAAGTCATTATATTTATTTTAGACAAAAATGTTATACAAAAGATTTAGATGAATTGAGTAATCAATTAAATCAAATTTTATTGCCTGCTTTAAAAGACAATTTTGAAAGTGCTCTTGAAAAATATAAAAAAGCAAAAGATTATTTTGATGCATACAACAATTTGGGTATGTTCCAAGAAGATGATTTTGCTGATGAAAATTCTGAAGATTTAAGAAAAGTTTTAATTGATTATGTCAGAGATTTAAAATTAAAAATGTGAGAAAAACTCTCACATTTTTTATTTAAAAAATTGTTCATTGTAAAGCACCGATGGGTGATTAGGGCTGAATTCTTTTGCTTTTTGATGAAATTCTTTTGCTTTGCCAAAGTTTTTAGATTTATAATAAAGTCTTGTAAGTTCCAAAAGTGGAACTATGTTTTCATAGTCTGTTTGCACAAATCCAGTTTTTTGTTTTTCTGTTTGAAGGGCAAATTTATACCAGAAAATTGCTTTTGTGGTGTCACCAGTAAGGTCATATAAATAACCAATTTTGCAACACATTTCCGCAGTTGGAATGTGTTTTTTAATGCAGATAAACATTTTTTTAAGGGCAGTTTCATATTGTTTTTTAATGATTAAACAATCACATAAAATAAGATATGCTCCAAGATTATCTGGCGGAAATGTGTTTGGCATTTTTAAAAATTTATTCAAATTTTTAATGGCAGTGGTAATGTAATTGTTGTAAAACAGTTCGCGAGCATAATAATATTGTTCACGGGCGGAAAACTCTTTTCCTTGCTTTTTGGCATTTCGGTATAAATTTAGGTTGCGTTTAGGATTGGAATGTTTAATTTTTCTGTGTTCAATTTCTATGTCACAATATTCAATGTGTCCTTGTGGAACAATTACTTCATGGACAAAACCTTGCCAGAGAAAATTGTTTTTTCTTTTTAAAAGGCGTTCACGGTAATATGTTAAAATTGGGGTGTTTCTTGCATCAAATCCGCAGGAATATTTAAACATAAAAACATCTGCATCTATTCCTGAGTTTTTAAGCCGATTTATTTTGTTTATGTTCTCGATTGTGATTACATCATCTGCGTCCAGCCACATTTGATAGTCACATGTTGCTTTTGAAAAAGAATAATTGCGTGCTTTTGAAAAATCATTACACCAATCAAAATGAAAGACTTTGTTTGTAAATTTTTTCGCTGTTTCAACGCTTTCATCTGTTGAACCAGTGTCAACTATGATGATTTCGTCTGCAAACTTTTTTGCACATTCCAAAATTCGAGCAAGAGTTTCTTGTTCGTTTTTAATTATCATACACACACTTATTGAAAACATAAAAGACCTCTTATTTTATATATTCTTGAATTTTAAATGTGTGAATTTTAATTAAAAGATTTTAAGTAAATTTTTGGTAAATTAATAAAATTTGTTTGAAAAATTTTTTATTTATGTTACAATTTTCCAGTAGGTAATTTTATGAAGAAATTTAGTTTTAAAAGATTTAACGACAGGCGTAAAAAATTTTTAAAAGAAAATGCCAATCAAAGTTTTCAAATTTTAAAGGGGAGCATTCCTGTAATGATTTCTGCACCGCATGGTGTTTCACAAGTCAGACTTGGTGCTTTTAAGTTTGCTGAACCAGGTTCTTTGGGGCTTGCTTTGGAAATTCAAGAACAAACCGATGCTCATCTTATTGCAAAAACTGAAAATCGAAATGATGACGCAAACTTTGATGATGTTTGTCCTTACAAAGAAGAATTAAAAAGATATATAAAGAAAAACAAAATTAAATATTTGTTTGACATTCATGGACTTGCCAAGAAAAGACCGATAGACATCAATCTTGGTGTAAATTTTGGTGCTAATGTCAAACCAAATGAAAAATTGTTTGACTTCTTAAATCAGCGTTTAAATAAAAAAGGATTTGTTGTTTCAATTGATCAACCTTTCTGTGGAAAATCAGGAACTGTAAGTGGTTACATTTCAAAAGAACTTGGAATTTGGACAATTCAATTTGAAGTTAATCACAAATATACAAATGAAGCAAAATATGTGACTTATTTAAAAGATTTGATTGATTGCTTAGTGCAAACTATTGAAATGTCAAAAAATAAAAAATTAATTTAAGGGTGGGTTATGAAAAAAATTGCGGTTGTTACAGATACAAACAGTGGTATTTTGCCTGAGGAAGCTGAAAAAATCGGTTGTTTTTTGGTGCCAATGCCATTTATTATTGACGAAGAAATTTATTATGAAAATGTAAGTTTAAAGAAAGATAAGTTTTATGAAATTCAACAAAGTGGGAAAAGAATAACTACTTCACAACCAAACATTAATGAGATTGTGGCACTTTGGACGAAAATTTTAAAAACTTATGACGAAATTGTTTACATTCCTATGTCAAGCGGATTAAGTCAAAGTTGTGAAACAGCAATTAAATTTTCGGAAGATTTTAATGGAAAAGTTCAGGTTGTTGACAACCGCAGAGTTTCCATCACAATGAGATCATCTGTTCTTGACGCCATCAACATGGCAAAAGACGGTAACAGTGCTGTGGAAATTAAAAAGTGGTTGGAGAACAGTGCACTTCAATCTTCCATCTATTTGGTGGTGGACACTTTGAAATATTTGAAACAGGGTGGAAGAATAACTCCTGCCGCTGCCGCCATTGGAACTGTTTTAAACATTAAACCAGTGCTTCAAATTCAAGGTGGAAAACTTGACACTTATGCCAAAGTTATGAATATTAAAACAGCTAAACAAAAGATGGTCGACGCTTTGAGAAAAGATTTAGAAGGCAGATTTAAAGGGCTTGTGGATGAAGGTAAAATTAAAATTTCTGTTGCTCATACAGCAAATGAAGAAAACGCTTTAATTTTTGCAGATGAATTGAAAAAAGAATTTCCAAACATACCTTTTGAATATGTTGATGAATTGGCACTCAGCATTGCCACCCACACAGGTCCTAAGGTTTTGGCTTGTGGTTGTTATGTTTGTTATTAAACCTTTAAGGAAGTTATGATGAAAGATTGTGTTTTTTGTAAAATTATTGCAGGCGAAATACCTTCATTCAAAATTTATGAAGATGATTTTTTCTTGGCTTTTCTTGACATTTCAAATGATGTGCTTGGTCACACTTTGGTTGTGCCAAAGAAACATTATGAAAGCATGATGACTTGTGACAACACAACTCTTTCTCGAATCATAGAAACTTGCAAAAAAATTGGGAATTTTTATGTTAAGGAAAAAAGTTTTGATGGTTTCAACATTTTAAACAACACAGGTAAGGTTGCAGGTCAATCTGTGCAACATGTTCATTTTCATATCATTCCAAGAAAAGAAAATGACGGAGTTAATCTTTTTAATCAACTTCCAGATTGTGGCGCTGACCTTAAAGTTATTTGTGAAAATTTGAAGTTGCCAAAAGAAAATGTGATTGATTGTGCATGTGATGATGCTGTTGTTATTTACACAGACGGGGCTTGTTCTGGAAATCCTGGTGCGGGTGGCTGGGCAGCAATTTTAAACTTTAAGGGAAAAGAAAAAATTTTATCTGGTGGCGAAGAAAACACAACCAATAATCGCATGGAACTTATGGCAGTTATTCAAGGGCTTGAAAGTGTTAAAGAAAGC
>CATKYT010000007.1 GCA_949841245.1 uncultured Eubacteriales bacterium
TCTGGGTGTCTGATAAGAAGTCTTGCAAAATTGGTGTGTGGACCAAGAATACACATTGTGATTTCATGTGGATTTGCAAGCAAAACTTCATACATTGCATCGGCAACATCTTTCTTAATTGGTTTGCGGATGGTTTCTTTTGGTGGAATATATTTTCCTGTTCCATCTCTGCCATGCAAGAAAATTGCGTTTTCCAAGCTGTCAGAATATCTTTTTGGATAACCAGTTACAAGCGGAATGTCTTTATTGAAAATGTCAAGAAGGTGACAGGCATTTCTTGTTTCTGTGTAGACATCAAGATTTCCATAAGAAATTGTAATAAGTTTTATATCCAATCTTTCTTCCACAAAAGCAAAAGAAAGGGCAGTGATGTCGTCAACACCAGGGTCAGTATCTATAATAACTTTGATTTTTTCTTTATCCATAAAATTCTCCATAATCTTAAACATTATAATATTTATTTAACCATTTTGTAAAGTAAAATAACTTATTTTTTGTATTTTAAACGATTTTGAACTGTAAAATTCATTTAATTGTTTTGTAAATAGAAAGTTTTGTGCTAATATATTTATATGAAAATAGAAAATAAACAAAAAATTAAAAATGTCACTGTATTTGTTTTTGGTCTGTTGATTATTGGACTTATTTTGTTTCGCGTTTTTGGAAACAAAATTGAAAATATCGATTCAATTTACAAAATGATCATTCCTGTGGCGATTGCTCTTTGTTTTGTTCTTTCTGTGCTTTTCTTTAAATTTACAAAAAAGAAAATCTTTTTGACTGTGTTTTTGTTGTTTTTGGTTGCACTTGCTTTTTGTCTTTCTTTCTTGAAGCCTGAAATGTTGGAATATACAATTAAATTCAAGGTTGGGGAAGAACAAAAAATTGTCGTGTTGGCGTTGGCTGATATCTTGTTTTTGCTTGCACAGTTGGCTCTTGTCATTTACACTTTGTTTGTTGTCAAAGGTGTTGGACTGAAAATAATCAGTCTTGGCGTAAGAGTGGCAGTAAGTGTGATTTCTTGTGTTGTTTTGAAAAATTATTTTGAAATTGCCTTGCCACAAATTTTGTATATTGTAAGTTTGTCTAATCTGGCTTGCACAATTTTGTTTTTGTGTTTTGACTTTAAAAATAACTGGTTGTTAATTTTTGGTGTTTTGTTTATTGCACTTGCCGTTTGCGTGATGGCTTTCAAAACTGGACAATTGGATGTTTTTGCAACATGGACAGGAAAAATTGCCGAATTTTTAAGAACACAAAATGTAAAAGAATGGTTGTTTGTTGCTGGAACATTTTTTGTGTCTGCAAGTTCTGTTATGGGAGATAAGCAAAGCAATTAAAGTAGGAGATTGTTATGGACTTCGTTGAAATTGAAAAGAAGTGGAATGAAAAGTGGGAAAAAGATAATCTTTACAAATTTGATGATAAGAATTTAGAAAATAAATTTTATTTGTTGGAAATGTTTTCATATCCAAGTGGTGCTAATTTGCATCTTGGTCATTGGTGGAACTTTGGACTTTCTGACAGTTTTGGTCGCTTTAAAAGGTTGCAAGGCTTTAATGTTTTTCAACCTATGGGTTTTGACGCTTTTGGTTTGCCTGCGGAAAATTATGCTTTAAAAACAGGAATTCATCCAGAAGACAGCACAAAACATAACATTGCTGTTATGGAAAAACAATTGCGAGAGTTGGGGGCAACTTTCAACTGGGAAAACGAACTTATAACTTGTGAACCTGAATATTACAAATGGACACAATGGCTTTTTGTTCAACTTTTTAATCATGGTTTGGTTTACCAAAAAGAAGCACCTGTAAACTTTTGTCCACATTGCAACACAATTATTGCCAATGAACAGGTGGTTAATGGTCACTGTGAGCGTTGTGAAAGTGAAGTTTTGCATAAAAATATGAAACAATGGTTTTTCAAAATTACTGATTATGCAGAAAAACTGCTTGAAGGTCTTGACACAATTGATTGGCCAGAAAAAACCAAAAGTTTGCAAAGAAATTGGATTGGAAAAAGTGTTGGGGCAGAAGTTGATTTCTATGCAGAAGACGGAACAAAACTTACTGTGTTTACATCTCGTGCGGATACACTTTTTGGTGTAACATTTTTGGTTGTTGCGCCAGAAAATCCAGTGACAGAAAAATTGGTTAAACCAGAAAATAAAAAAGCGGTTGATGAATATGTTTTGCAAGCAACAAAAAAAGATGAAATTGAAAGAACAAGCACCACAACTCCAAAAACAGGAGTGTTTACTGGTTCTTATGTGATTAATCCACTTACTGGTGAAAAAGTGCCAGTTTTTGTGGCTGATTATGTTATTGCAACTTATGCAACTGGTGTTGTCATGGGTGTAGGTGCGCATGACGCCAGAGATTTTGATTTTGCAAAAAAATATGGTTTGGAAATCAAAAGAGTTATTGAAGATAAAAATGGAACAAATCAAGAACTGCCTTTAACTGAATATGGAAAACTTGTTAACAGTGCTGAATTTAATGGTCTTACAAGCGAAGAAGCAAAAATTAAAATTGTTGAAAAACTTGAAAAATTGGGTAAAGGTCGGTTTAAAACAAATTATAGATTGCGTGACTGGTCTGTGGCTAGACAACGCTATTGGGGTTGTCCGATTCCTATCATTTATTGTCCACATTGTGGAACAGTGCCTGTGCCTGAAAAAGACTTGCCTGTTGTGCTTCCACATGCAACAGATTATAAACCAGAAGGGGAAGGTCCACTTGGGAAGTGTGAAGAATTTATCAATACAACATGCCCAATTTGCGGAGAAAAGGCAAGACGAGAAGCGGACACTATGGACACTTTTGTTGATTCCAGTTATTATATGCTTCGCTATCCACAATCACATCATTGTGATGAAGAAATTTTCTCTAAGGACTATGTAAATAAAATTTGTCCAGTGGATTGTTATGTTGGTGGAATAGAACATGCAACAGGGCATTTGTTGTATTCAAGATTTATAACTAAATTTTTGAAAGACATTGGAAAACTTGATTTTGATGAACCATTTAAGCGACTTGTTCATCAGGGAATGATTTTGGGGTCTGATGGCAAGAAAATGAGCAAAAGAAACAGTTCTAAAACTGCTGATGATTATGTATACACTTTTGGAAGCGATGCTTTAAGACTTCATATGATGTTTTCTTTGAAATATCTTGATGGCGGAATTTGGACAGATGATGGCATTAAACATATGAAAGCATTTATGGAAAGAATTGAGCGCATTTGTGTTAAATGGTCAAAACTTGATGGTGACTTGAATGTTTATGGAGATGCAGAAAAGGCTCTTGAATTTGCATTGAACAGAACAATTAAGGATTACGCTGAAAATTTTGAAACTTTCAGTTTTAATGTTGCTGTTGCAAGACTTATGGAACTTGTCAACGCAATGTATAAATATGACACAGAAGAAAAGAAAAATGTTGCACTTTGCAAAAAAGTTATGAAAGATTTGGTGGTGCTTTTGGCTCCACCAGCACCACATTTTGCTGAACAATTATGGGAAGAAATTGGCGAAAAATATTCTGTTCACAATCAAAAATATCCGCAATTTGATGCTTCTAAGATTTTGCTTGACACTGTGGAAATTGCCGTGCAAGTAAACAGTAAAATTTTTGCCAGAATTGAAGTTGGTGCCAGTGATTCCAATGAACAAGTGCTGCAAACTGTAAAAGCAGAAGAAAAAATTGCTGAACTTTTAAAGGGTAAAACCATTGTTAAAGAAATCGTTGTTCCAAAAAGATTGGTTAATTTGATTGTTAAATAAAAAATTAGGAATTAATTTCCTAATTTTTTTTAAATTTCTTCAAACGAATCTTTCGTGTTTAAAGATTTTTCTTTTTGTTGCGTGGAAGTGCTTTTAGGGCTGTTGTTTGTCAATCCGCTGGAAAGAAGGGAAGTAAGCGGATTGCTGTTGTTTCCCAAAATCTTGGTCAGCATATCTGGGTTGTTCATAGAGCTTAAAAGGCTGTTTAAATTCATGTTTGAAAATGGGGACGACATATTGCTGGTTGTCGATGTTTTTTGTTGTTCAGGATTTGGAATTTCTTTTTTAGAAAAAGACATTGTCTTAGCATCAAAATTCATTTCGTCTGGATAATATGATGGCGATGTTTGATTGTTTACATTATTTTCGTTCATGCTTATTTATATGCTGTAAATTTTGATTTAGTGTAAATTTTTTGTTTTGTTTCATATATTAGACTATTGGAGTAAAATATGAAACTTAGTGAAATGCCTAAAAACGAAAATACAATCAAAGATGACAAGACTAAAAACATGAAAAAATCTTATGATGACTTAAAAGATTTAGGTTCTGATGAACTTTTGGAAAGATTTAAACGAGAAGTTCAACAACAAAAGGAAGATGGAACTTTTGATGTAAATTTGCTTATAAACTCTATTGACAAAATCAAGATGTATTTGCCAGAACAAACTTATGAAAACATAAAAAGGATTATTGAAAGCATAAGATGAAAGCATTTAAAATTGACAAAAGAATTTTAAAAGAAATTGAAGTTTTAGACACTGCGCATAAAATTCCTTGCTTTGTTTTTGGAAGAAATTTGCAAGCAACCAAAAACCAATTAAGGCAAAACAACATACATATTTTAGATGAATATTTATTCATAAATTCTTTTTATTGCATGGCTTCAAAGAAAGAAATTTGTTCTCTTTCTGATTTTGAATTTGTCGATTACATTTCTTCGCTTTCACATGTTGATTCACTTATGTATCTTTCCAAAAAAATTCTTTCTGTTGATAAATCAAGATTGTTTGGAAATGGAGTAGGTGTTGCTTTTATTGATACAGGTCTTAATCCACATTGTGATTTCATGATTGGAAGAAACAGAGTTTCTTATTTTAAAGATTTTGTAAATAATAAAACAGAATGCTATGATGATAATGGTCATGGAACATTTGTTGCTGGTGTTTGCGCAGGCAGTGGTGCATTATCAGGTTTTAAATACAGTGGAATTGCACCAAAGGCAGACATATTTTCTTTAAAGGCTTTAAACGGGCAAGGGGAAGCAAGTGCTAATAAAATTTTGGATGCTATGGAATGGATTTTTGACAATCATAAAAAGCATAACATAAAAGTTGTTTGCATGAGTTTTGGAAGTGAACCACTTGGAACAAATGACCCAATTATGCTTGGAGCAGAAGCACTTTGGAAAAGCGGTGTTGTGGTTGTTGCAGCAGCGGGTAACAGTGGTCCGGAATTTCAAACAATTAAATCTCCTGGCATTAGTCCTTACATAATTACTGTGGGCGGAATTGACGACAACAGATACAGCAAAACTAATTTTGATAAACAATTTTTTGAAATGGCGGAATTTTCTTCGCGTGGTCCGGCTTTAAAAAATGTCAAACCTGACATGGTTGCTCCAAGTGTGGATATTATTTCGTGTGGTGTAAATAATTATTATACCACTTTAAGCGGAACTTCTGTGGCAACACCAATGATTGCAGGTCTGTGTTGTTTGATGCTTGAAAAAAACAATTCTTTATCGCCATTGCAGGTGAAAAAAGAATTGATTAAAACTTGCAGACCACTTGGTTTTGAATTAAACAGTGAAGGTTATGGCATGCCAAATTTTTCCAGTTTTAAGTTTTAATTTTGTCATTTATAATTAAACATATTTTTTCAACTGCATTATTTTTTGCAGTTTTTTGCATATTTTTTTCAATTTTTTCATGAAATTTCATAAGAAAATCAAGTTTCATTGAAAGTTTTTCAAATGTGTATTCTTCTTCTTGTAAGACTTGTGCATATCCAAGTTTTTCAAAAAGTTTGGCATTGTCTATTTGGTCGCCACGAGAACATTTTTTTGAAAGTGGAATTAAAAGCATTGGTTTTGCAAGTGCAAGAAGTTCGTTTATTACTCCACTTCCAGCACGAGCCACAACGATGTCGGCAGACTTGTAATAATCTTCAATGTTTTCAGCATATGGAACGATTTTGTAATTTTCATGAATGATGTTTTGAAAATTCTTTTTTCCACAAATGTGAATAATGTTAAATTTTTTTGTCAATTTGTCAAGATTGTCAAAGATGATTTCATTTAAAAATTTTGCACCAAGACTTCCACCAAGCACCAGCATGCAAGGAAGATTGTTTTTAAAAAGTCTTAAAGGTTGACCTTCAAAAATTTTTTGGCGAATTGGTTGACCAGTGTGTATGCACTTTTTATTTTTCTTTGCTGTGTCTGAAAAACTTGTGCACATTACTGTGCATGATTTAAGAATGATTTTGTTTGCCAATCCAAAGGTTAAATCGCTTTCATGACTTACAACAGGAATGTTTAATTTTTTTCCAGCCATAGCGACAGGCACAGCAACAAATCCACCCTTGGAAAAAATTATGTCGGGTGAAAGTTTTTTAAGTTTTGCTTTTGTTTCTTTGATGGACGCAATAAGTTTAAATGGAATAAGCAAGTTTTTTAATGTCAACTTTCTTTCCAACTTTACAGCAGGTATTTCGTGATATGTTATGTTTTTATATTTTGACAAGATTTCTTTTTCAATTCCATTGCTTCCAAAATAATGAATTTCGAAATCTTTTAATTTTTCTGCAACTGCAAGTGCAGGATAAACATGCCCAGCGGTTCCGCCACCAGTTAAAATTATTTTTTTCATTCTTAACCTCTTGTTTTATTATATTGTTTGAATTTGTTAAAAAGAATATACTAAATTTACTTAAAGAATAAATATACTTAAAATCGCATAAATATACAACAAATAAAATCTTGTTAAAACGCGAAATTTGTTTTATTTATTTGGTGTTTTATGTTATAATAAACTTAGTTATAATTAATAATGGAGTTTATATGGCAGAAAAAGAATATGAATCAAAAGACATAGTTGTGCTGGATGGTCTTGACGCTGTTAGATTGCGTCCAGGGATGTATATAGGGACAACCAGTTCAAGAGGTTTTCACCATATCCTTTGGGAAATTGTGGACAACGCTATTGATGAAATTTCAAATGGTCATGGCGACACAATTAAGATTACTTTAAATAATGATGGCAGTGCCACTGTGGAAGATAATGGTCGTGGTATTCCTGTTGACATTCATCCAACACTGAAAAAAAGTGGTGTTGAAGTCGTTTACACAACATTGCATGCTGGTGGAAAATTTAATAATGAAAACTATAAATTTTCTGGTGGTCTTCATGGGGTTGGTGCGTCAGTCACGAATGCTTTGTCTGAATGGTGTAATGTAACCATCAATAAGGGTGGAAAAAAATATTACATTGAATTCCATTCGTATGCTGATGAAAACGGAAAAGTTCACAGTGGAATTCCTGTTGGACCACTTAAAGAAATTGGGACAAGCAGTGAAAGTGGAACTAAGGTGACATTTCTTCCTGATAAGCGTGTCTTTGGTGACCAAAAATTCAATTTTGAAACCATTTTAAGACGCGCAAGAGAATTAGCCTTTTTGAACAAAGGGCTTAAAATTGTTGTTACTGACCAACCAACTTCTCAAATAAGTGAATTTCATTATGAAGGCGGAATCAGAGATTTTGTTTCATATTTAGTTGAAGGGAAAAATCCTTTGTTTAAAAATCCACTTTACATTACTGCGGAAAACAAAATTGTGCATTTGGAAGTTAGTTTTATTTCCACAGATTCTTACACTGAAAACACATTTTCTTATGTAAACAACATTCCAACAACCGAAGGCGGAATGCACGAAATTGGATTTAAGAGTGCTTTTACAAAAGTGTTTAACGATTATGCAAGGTCAAACAACTTTTTGAAAGAAAAAGAAGCTAATCTTTTAGGGGAAGATTTCCGTGAAGGTTTGGTTACTGTCATCAACATCAACATGAATAATGTTCAGTTTGAAGGACAAACAAAAACAAAACTTGGAAATCCAGAAGCAAGAACAGAAGTGGAAGCATTGGCTATTCAAGAACTCAACAAGTTGCTTTCTGACAAGAAAAATTCGACTTATGCAGAAGTGATTGTCAACAAAGCAATTCAGGCGGCAAAGGTAAGATTGGCAGCAAAGAAAGCCAAAGAACTTACAAGAGCAAAAAACAGTGCAGAAAATTTTAATCTTGTTGGTAAACTTGCCGCATCAACTTCAAAAAATCGTGAAAAGAATGAATTGTTTATTGTGGAAGGAGATTCTGCGGGTGGAAGTGCTAAGCAAGGCAGAGACAGAAGATTTCAAGCGATTTTGCCACTTCGTGGAAAACCTTTGAATGCCGAGAAAAAGCGTGTAGATCAAGTTTTGG
The DNA here is from genome assembly GCA_949841245.1 of uncultured Eubacteriales bacterium. Taxonomy (GTDB): domain Bacteria; phylum Bacillota; class Clostridia; order Christensenellales; family UBA1242; genus Caccovivens. The sequence goes on from CATKYT010000007.1 coordinate 8,269, forward strand.
CTAATGAAGAAATAAGAACAATTATTTCTGCTTTGGACACTGGCTTTGGAGAAGATTTTGACTTGTCTAGTTTGAGATATAACAAAGTTATTATTCTTTCCGATGCTGACCAAGATGGTGCACATATTCGTGCCATACTTTTGACTTTCTTCTATCGCTATATGCGTCAACTTATCACAGATGGACATGTTTACATTGGATTGCCACCACTTTATAAGGTTTATAAAAAAGATTATGAAAAATATGTCTATTCTGATGCTGAACTTTCAGATGCTGTTGCACATGCAGGAAAAGGTTATTTAATTCAAAGATATAAAGGGCTTGGTGAAATGAATCCAGAACAACTTTGGGAAACAACTATGGACCCAGAAAACAGAACTTTGATTCAAGTCACAATTGAAGACGCTGCCCAAGCAGAAAAAATGATTACAACTTTAATGGGTGATGCCATTGAAGAAAGAAAGGCTTACATCAACGAACATGCAAATTTTGACAGAGAAGATGCCTTTATGAAAAACTTTAAAAAAATCGATTGACAGAGATTTGTTTTTAATTTAATTAAAAGTTGAGGTTTTTGATGTTTAACGACCGACATTTTGACGATGATGAGTTTGAAAAACAGTCAATTGAACCTATTGACGGGCAAATGTGTTATGACGAACTTTTGCTTCCACCAAGTGAAGATGAAAGTTTGGAACAACAAGAACAACAGCCAGTTGATGGGCAGATTGATATATGGTCTTATTCGCAAAATTTTAAATCTCAAAAGGAAGAAAAAACAATGGAATATAAAAAAAACGAACAAAATTTTGAAGAAAGCAAAAAAGATAACAACGAACCAAAATTAAATGATGTTCTCAATTTGGAAGCCAAATCTGAAAATTCAGAAGAAATTTTGGAAGAAGTTGTTTCAGAAAATAATGAAGTTGAAAATTCTTCAAAAGGAAATAATGGAAACAATGGCGGAAACAACGGTGGCTCTGATTCAGGTGTGCTTTTCAAAGCACTTGAAGATGTGCTTCATGACAGTATGATTCCTTATACAGAACATGTCGTTATGGACAGAGCATTGCCAAGAGTGGAAGATGGATTGAAACCTGTTCAACGCAGAATTTTATATTCGATGCTTGAATTGGGTTTAACTCCTGATAAACCTTACAGAAAATCGGCAAGAATTGTCGGTGATTGCATGGGTAAATATCATCCACATGGCGACAGTTCAGTTTATGATGCCATGGTCAGAATGTCACAAGACTTTGTTTTAAGGGCAACTTTGGTGGACGGTCATGGCAACTTTGGTTCAATTGATGGTGACAGTGCGGCTGCCATGCGTTATACAGAAGCAAGGATGACTCCGCTTGCAATGGAACTTTTGCGTGATTTGGAAAAAGATACTGTTCGTTGGGGGCTTAACTTTGATGACACTTTGAAGGAACCTGATGTTTTGCCTGGAAGATTTCCAAATCTTTTGGTTAATGGTGCTTCCGGAATTGCTGTTGGTGTTGCTACTAACATTCCACCGCACAATCTTGGAGAAGTGATTGATGGTGTTGTGGCATATATTGACAATCCAAGAATTAAACTTGATGAAATGATGAAAATCATTAAAGGTCCTGATTTTCCAACAGGCGGAGAGTTGATTTTTGGTGATGGTCTTAAAAGTGCTTATGAAACTGGAAAAGGAAAGATTACCATTCGTGCCAAGGTTGGAATTGAACAGAATGGCGATAAACAAAGTTTGGTTATAACCGAAATTCCTTATCAAGTGAATAAGGCATTATTGTTGCAAAAAATTGCCGAACTTAAAGAAAAGAATAAAGAAAAACTTTCTGTTATCAGCGAAATTCGTGATGAAAGTGACAGAACTGGTATGCGAGCTGTCATTCGTTTGAAAAAAGAAGCAGACGCTAAGAAGATTTTGGCATTTTTGTTTCAATCGACAAATTTGCAAGTTTCTTATGCCATTAACATGGTTGCCATTGCTGGCGGTAAGCCTAAACTTATGGGGCTTATGGACATAATTTCTTATTACACTGCTTTCCAACGCGATGTTGTTGTTCGCAGAACTAAGTATGACTTGAATGTGGCAAAAGAACGAGCACATATTGTGGAAGGACTTTTAATTGCAATTAAAAATATTGACGCAGTTATTAAAATAATTAAAACTTCGGCAAATGTTTCAGAAGCAAGACAAAGGCTTAGAGATAAGTTTAAACTTTCTGAAAAACAGGCGCAAGCAATTTTGGATATGCGTCTTGCAAGACTTGTTAATTTGGAAGTTACTAAACTTGAAGAAGAATTGGCTTCACTTAAACAACGCATTAAGGAATTGGAAACTATTTTGGGTTCTCATAAACTTCAACTTGATGTTGTTAAGCGTGAAATCTTGGAAATTAAAAGAAAATTTGCTTCACCAAGACGCTCTCATGAAAGTAAACATGGTGATGCAATTAAACTTGAAAAAATTGAAGATTTGGAAGATGTAAAAGAGAATTATTTTGTTGCGGTGACCGCTGGCAAAACTTTGAAAAAAATCAGCGTAAAGAATTATTCCAAATCGCAAAGAACAGTTGGGGATGGTTCGACATTGTTTAATGTTCACACATCACTTCTTCCTGTGAAACACAGTGACACTATTTTGATTTTTACGGACCAAGGAAATTGTTTGAAAACCACAGTGGAAAAATTGCCAGAAGGCAAGTGGCGTGACAAAGGTTTGACACTTAAACAAATTGACAAATCTGCTGATGTCATGGAAACACCAGTTTGTGTTTTGAAAGTGGAAGGAAACGGAGAAATTGTTTTCTTTACAAAAGAAGGAATGGTTAAACGAAGCACTGAAAAAGATTGCGTTGTTACAAAGAGTTACTATCAAGTTGTAAAACTTTCTGCAAATGATAAAGTCATCAATGTTGAACATGAAATTAAAGGAAAAACTTTTGGTGTTTTCAGTAAAGATGGTAATGTGGTCAATTTTGAAAAAAGTGAAGTGCCAATTCAGGGAAGAATTTCTGGTGGTGTTAAAGCCATAAACATTGAAAGCGGAGATTATGTCGTTTATGCTGGACAAAACTTGTCAGAAGATTTTGTTGTAATGACCAGTGATGGATATGCCAAGTGTTTAAGTTCTGTTGCAGTGCCAATAAGTTCAAGAAACAGAAAAGGAGTTAAATACATCAACTTTACTGGAAAAAATGCCTTTGTTGTTTATGTTGGACTTACTGACAAATTTGTTGTTGATCATGGTCTTGATTTCAGTTTGCTTGAAAAGAAAAAGATGAAACAAACAGACAGATTAAATGTTGGAAATAATGAAATTAAAAAGAAATTTTTGGGTGTTTATAACTTTATCGATTAAAAGGTGGATTTTTCCACCTTTTTTATTTGTTATGGTTGAATTTTATGTAATTTGGCTGTAATTTTTGTTTAATTTCTTGGAATTTTGTTAATTTTTGTTTATAATAAAAATATGAAGAAAGTTCTGATGGTTGTTCTGTCAGTTTTTATGTTTATGTCAATAAGTGTTGGCATAGGTTTTTCTGTTGGCTTCAATTTTCAACCACAACAAACAGATTCTGCCAAAGCCGAAAATGAAGAAACAAATGAAGAAAATAAACAATCTTTTAAACTTGAATCAGTTAGACATTATTTTTCGGACGAAATTTCAACTGTTGATAAAAGTGAAATAAGCGGAGATAAAATTATAGTAACTGAAGATTCATCAGAATATGTGGGTTATGGCATCGTATATTATAATGGAATTTTTAACGAAAACGAAAAAAAATATGAAATAAAAGTTACACTTCAACCAAGTGTTAAAATTAATGGTTACATTATTCATTGGAAAGATGGAATTAATGAATACATATATACAGTTCAAATACCAATTGCAAATAATGGAGTTGAAGCATCAACAATCACAATAACTCTTGATAAGGCTGGCTGGTTTGGTCTTGATGTTTTTTGGGGAGAAGATGCAACGGTTAAATATGGTTTTTTAGAGAATGATTCTAAAATTAATTATGATATTGACAATATAGATGGTAAATATGGAAAATATAATAAAATAGAAAGCCATTACAATGGAAATACAACTTATTCTGTTTCAATTTCTTCTGGACAGGGATATATGTTGCATAGTTTAGGTTGGAAGTTGAAAGGCGAAGAAACAACTAATGAGATTATTTTCAACGAAAAATCAAATGAAATTATTGGTGATAATTATGGGTTGGAAATAATTGGCGGAAGCAAATATTCCACGATTAACATATCTGGTTTTGAAAAATTTCCTAAGGAATTATGCATTGTTTTCAGAAAAAGCAATGAAATTTCGTTTGCGTTGATGATTTCAACCGATAAAGACAATAAACATCATGCTGTAACTATTAATAATGGAAATCAGGGCAGTACTTATAGTGTTTATACAAGCAGCACAGGATTTGCTGTTGGTTCAACAGAGTCAGGAACCAAACCTTTGCAAATTGGAGAAATGCTTCAAGATAATGGAAAAACCTATAACCATGAATTGGGTTTGTTTGCAATTGGTTATAAATATAAAATCTATTATTTAGAAAAAGAAAATGGTGCTACAAAAAAACAATATTTAGAGATTGAAGGCAATTATGTTGAAAGTGATGGCATAACTTTTAAAGCATGTTCGGATTTGGAAAAATACAGATATGTCTATGTTTCAATAGCAATGAGTGATATTAATGCTGCTGAATATAATCATGAAACTAATATTATTGCTTTATATCTTGAAGAAAGTGGAACTCCTGTTGGGTTAAATGCACATGCTATGTCTGATAAGTTGACCAGTCTGGGACAATATGAATCTTCAAATGTTGGTGGCACAGTTATTAAATCTGAAACAAATGAAAATATTTATAAAGTGTCTTCAAATTATTCCAAAGGGTATGACTTTTCTGCAAAAATGGTTAACAAACAGAATATTGGATATGTTACTTTCTTTCCAAGCGAAATTTTGGTTTTAAATGAAGTTGGAAATAAGGATTCCAAAAATGTGTTTGCTGTTTCTATGGAAGAAGTAGGCAACAGTGGTGGTGTCTATAATTTAAAAGTGCATGGAAGCGGAGTTCAAATTCATGATGATAATGACGAAGATTTTGTTTTCTATGACAATATTTTTACTGCATATATTTATTATTCAATTACAGCTTATGGCGAAGACTTTATCATGAATTTGCCAGATAATTTTCAAATAGATGTTTATTGTTATTTTACACTTCAACAATTTGAGATAAATGGCATCAACATTGTTGACGATAAGCCTGTGGAAGATTTTTCTGTCAGCAACACAGTTAAAGTAACTTACGAACTGCCAAATGATGGTGGGGAAGTCATTATGTTTGAAAAAGACTTTTCAAAAAATCTTTCGGTTTATTATGGCGCATCAGTTTCTTTAAGTTTAATGGATGGAAATGGGTTAAGATTTGTTGGGCTTTATTACAACAATGGGTCAGAAGATAAACTTATAAGTGTTCCATCTGAAATGGAAGAAGTTTCTGGAAATGCTATTTACAAATATCAATTTTATTTCAATTTAAATACGGAATTAAATTTGAAAGTTAAATATGTTTCTTATTCCACAACAGAAAAAAGAATTTATCCAACCAACAGAGTTTACAACATAAATTCAGCCGAAGATTTAATTTGGCTTAGCAACAGTGTTCAGAATGGCAACACTTTTGAAGGTTATTTGTTTAAACAAACAGCAAACATTGTTTTTAAAGACGAAGAATGTTTAAACCCTATTGGAACTGTTAAAGTTCCTTTCAAAGGAGTTTATGACGGAAACAATTTTAACATTTCTAATTTGAAATTGTTTGCAGTAAATGATTATGCTTTAAATCTTAAAAATGTTGGGCTTTTTGGATATACTGATGGTGCGACAATCAAAAATGTCAACATCATTTCAAACAATGGTCAAGTTAAAGGTCTTTCAAATGTTGGCGGTGTTGTGGGTTATGCAAAAAACACAACTTTTAAGTTTGTTAAAAACTTCAATTTAGACATAAGTTTAAAAAGTGGCGACCAATATATTTCCGTTGAATTGTTTAATTTCAAAAATGATGTTTTAAAATATCAAGATGACTCGTTTAAAAATCCTGAAATGAAAAACTATGGTGGAATTGTTGGTTTGGCAGAAAATTGCAGTTTTAATGGTGTGTCATGCAGTGCAAACATACTTACTGGTGAAACAGAATCGAATTTAAAAAATTCTGGTGGAATTGTTGGTTTGGCAAACAACTGTCAATTAGACAAATGTGTTTATGACAAAAATCAAGCAAGTTCTATGTCAGGAATAGACATGAATTTGATTAATTATAAAGGAACAATTGTTGTTAATAATTGTTGTGTTTATAAAGAACAAAATGAAACATATTTTTACACTTCTGTCAACAACAATTTATATTCTGGGAAAATCCAAAGCATTAAAGATGTAAATAATGTTGACATTTTAAGTGCAAATATCAATGGCACAGAGCGTGAATTGTCAAGTGATGTTTGGTTTATTTTAAACGACAGACCTGAGTTGAGAATTTTCTATTGGGGCTGTTAAAAGAAGCAAATTTTTGCTTCTTTTTTTATTTGGAACAAAACTGTTTGTTCTAATTTTTTGTTTGTCCCAATATATTATTTTGAGTAAAAGATTGATTTTCGACATTTTTTACTGAATTGTGAAAATATCAGACAAAAATTCGGTTGGAGAAAAGCAACTGTTTACTTAAAATAAAAGGTAGGTTTGTATGCATTTCTGTGTTATCAAATCAAGAACAATCAGAATCTTTCTTGCAATGGTTTTAGTTATGGTGCTTTTGGCTGTTTCCATAAATGGGACAACTTCCGCGTCTGTTTATTTTGGGTATTCAACGCGAAAAGTTCCAATTTATAATGTTGAAACATCTGAAAAGCAGGTGGCAATTTCTTTTGATGCTGCGTGGGGTGCGGATAAAACACAAGGCATTATTGAAATTTTGAAAGAGTTTGATGTCACTGCAACTTTCTTTCTTGTTGGATTTTGGGTGGATGATTATCCAGAGATGACCAAAGCGATTGCGGACGCTGGTTATGAAATTGGAACTCATTCAAACACTCATCCAGACATGGCAAAACTTGACAAAAACACCACAAGAAGCGAATTGGAAACTTCCATTTCAAAGATTAAATCGGTTACAGGAAAAGATGTTAAACTTTTCAGAGCGCCTTTTGGCTCTTACAACAACACATTGCTTGAAACTGCCGAAGAACTGTCTTTAAAGACCATTCAATGGGATGTTGACAGTTTGGATTGGAAAGGGCTTTCTGCTGGCGAAATGGCAAGCAGAGTGACTTCAAGAGTTAAAAATGGCTCAATCATTTTGATGCATAACAATTCTGATAACATTCTTGATGGACTTAGATTAATTTTGAACAAACTTAAAGTTCAGGGTTATAAAATTACATCTATTTCAGAATTGGTTTATCAAGACAACTACACAGTGGATAGAAATGGAATACAACACAAAAATTAGGAGGAAATTATGAACATTATAAAAGAAGAAACCACAAATTTTGCTTTGATTTCAGGAAAAATATGTTCGACACTTGAAAAATCTCACCAAGTTGAAGGTGAAGAATTTTATGAATTTAAGGTTGCTGTTGACAGACTTTCAAAGGTGACAGATGTTGTGCCAGTGACTGTAAGTGAACGCTCTTTGGTTGGAAAAACACTTAAAGAAGGTGACCTTGTTAAAGTTTGTGGGGAGTATAGAAGTTATAACAAACTTGTCAGTGACAAGAGCAGATTGATTTTGCATGTTTTTGCCAAGGAAATTGAAGTTTGTGAAAGTTTGGAAGAAAACTTGAACGAAGTTAAACTTACTGGCTTTTTATGTAAAAATCCAGTTTATCGCAAAACTCCTTTTGACAGAGAAATTTGCGACATTCTTTTGGCTGTAAACAGACCAAATTATCATAAAACCGATTATGTTCCTTGCATTTTGTGGGGAAGAAATGCCAGATTTATGGCAGAACAAAATGTCGGTTGCAAGGTGGAACTTACAGGAAGAATTCAATCTCGTGAATATTCCAAAACTTCACCTGATGGTCAAATTGAAGTTAAAACTGCTTATGAAGTTTCTTGTCAAAGAATTTCAATTTCATCTAATATGGTTAAAATTGAAAACAATTCTGATGACAGTGACAGAGCAGCAAATTAAGAAATTTATAAAATTGTTGAAAATTCAACAAAAATTGTTGACATTTCAACAATTTTTTTATATACTATATAAGTAAGGAAGGTGTCATGAACGAGCGTTTTGATAAATTTACTTTTTTGATTATGGAAATAAATCGTTCCATTCAAAGAATTAAAAAACAAGAAATGGAAAACTGGGGATTAAAAGCAAATCATGTTTCTTGTCTATATCAACTTTATAATCACAAAGAAGGGAAAACTTCCACCGAACTTTGTGCATTATGTGGAGAAGATAAGGCGACCATTTCTCGCACTCTTGGTGAACTGGAAAAAGATGGTTATGTTTTTGTGGATGAAAATAACATGCAAAAATATAGAAATCCTTACAAACTTACTGCTGTTGGCAAGAAAGTTGGGAAAAAAGTTTCTGACAAGATTGACCAAATGATTAAGGCGGGAAGTGCAGGAATTAAAGAGAGTGAAAGGGAAAAGTTTTATGAACAACTTTCTTTGGTGCTTTCAAATTTGCAAAAAATTGAAGAAAAATATGGAGATTAAATTATGGCTGTAAGAATTTTAATTGATTCTGCTTCTGACATTGACAAAAAAGAAGCGGAAAAAATGGGAATTGATTTTATTCCTATGCAAATCCAAATTGGAGATGAAGAATTTTTGGATGGTGTCAATCTTTCACACAGAGAATTTTATGAGAAACTTATTGAATGTGATGATTTGCCAAAGACAAGCATGATAAATGAATTTAGATATGAAGAATGTTTTGCAGAACTTACCAAAAATGGGGATGAAGTTGTGGCAATCATTTTGTCATCAAAACTTTCAGGTTCTTGTAATTGTGCGAAAGAGGCTGCAAAGAAATTTAAAGAAAAAGTTTTTGTTGTGGACAGTTTAAATGCTTGTATAGGCGAAAGAATTTTATGTCAATATGCTTTGCAACTTGTTAAACTTGGCAAGAGTGCCAAAGAAATTGCCGAAATTTTGGATGTAAAGAAAGAAAAAATTGTTCTTTTGGGTCTTTTAGGCACTTTGAAATATCTTAAAAAAGGCGGAAGAATTTCATCAACAGTGGCTTTTGCTGGCGAAGTGTTTTCCATTAAACCAGTTATTCAGGTGGCTGATGGAAAAATTAAGATGGTTGGAAAAGCAGTTGGCTCTAAGAAGGGAAACAATTTGCTTGTGCAGTGTATTAACAATAATGGTGGAATTGATTTCTCTATGCCTTATGCTGTGGCTTATACTGGATTGTCTGATGATGTTTTGAAAAAATATTTGGAAGACAGTAAATCTCTTTGGGAAGGTAAGACAGAAAATGTGCCAATCTATATGGTTGGAAGCACTATTGGAACTCATATTGGCCCTGGTGCAATTGCTGTTGCTTTCTTTGCAAACTAAATAAAAAAAACACTTATTTAATTAAGTGTTTTTTTATTTAGAATAATGGTTCATCATATGTTGATGGAATTTCTATGTCCATAAGTTTTAAAACTGTTGGAGCGATTGATGTTAAAGATTTTCCTTTTTTTAAACGAACTTTTTTATTTTTTTCACTTACCAAAATTACAGGGACTGGGTTTGTTGTGTGATTTGTAAGTTTGTTTCCATCTTTATCAAACATTTCTTCAATATTGCCGTGGTCGGCTGTTATGATGCATTCTCCACCAACCATAAGTGTGGCAAGGGCAACAGCATAGGCTTGTTTATCAATGCATTCAATGGTTTCTTTTGCACTTCCAAAGTTTCCAGTGTGTCCAATCATGTCTGGGTTAGAAAAATTGACAACAACAAAATCATATTTTTGTGAAGCAATGGCATCTAAAACAGATTGAGTTATTTCAATTGCACGCATTTTTGGATAGTCTTCAAAACTTTTTGCATTTATGCTGTCAATTAAAACTCTTTCTTCGCCTTCATAAGGTTTTTCAATTCCACCATTTAAGAAAAAGGTGACATGAGCATATTTTGTGGTTTCTGAAACATGGAACTGAGTTTTTCCATTTTCTGAAAGCACGCTTGCCAAATTGTCATGTATTATTTTTGGTGGATAAAGCGTGTTTAATTTTTCAAACTTTTCATCATATTGTGTCATGCAAGTATAAAGAAAGTTGTTAAGTTTTTTCGTTTTAAATTCTTTAAAATTTTCGTCTGTGAAAGCAGATGTTATTTCTCTTGCTCGGTCTGCACGGAAGTTATAGAAAATTAAACTGTCATTGTCTTTAACAACGGAATTTTTGTCAAAAACAACAGGTTTTACAAATTCATCTGTAATTCCTTCATCATAACTTTCTTTTAAAGCAGTAAGTGGGTCGGTGGCTGGTTTTCCTTCACCATGAACAAGCATATCATACGCGACTTTAATTCTGTCATAACGCTTTTCTCTGTCCATTGCATATACACGGCTTATCATGGAACCAATTTTAACATTTGTGCCTTCAATTTTTTCCATAAGTTTTGGCATAAAGATTTTGTATGCATCGTTCACGCCAGTGTCGCGACCATCAGTAAATGGGTGGATATAGATGTTTTTAATGTTGTAATTTTTTGCCAAATCTAAAATTGCGAAAAGGTGATCCATGTTGGAATGAACAAGTCCAGGTGCAAGTAAGCCCATGATATGCAAAGAAGAATTGTTTTTTTCTGCATGTGTAAGTGCTTTGATAAGGGCAGGATTTTCAAAAAATTTGCCATTTTCAATTTCGCTGTCAATCAGTTTAAGGTCTTGCAAAATTACTCTGCCACTTCCAAGTGTAAGGTGACCAACTTCGCTGTTTCCCATGACTCCTTTTGGCAAGCCGACATATTCTCCGCTTGCTTCAATTTGTGTGTATGGATACATCTTTTTAAGTTTATCAAGATTTGGTGTGCCTTGACTTATAACGGGATTTCCAAGTTTTTGTTTGCTTATTCCAAAGCCATCAAGAATAACAAGAGTTACCATAATTTTCTCCTTGCATTAAGGATACAGTTTGCAGAGAAAAAAGTCAAACAATTTAGTCAATTATCATTTTTTAAATGTTCATCAAACAGCCCATTTTGTTCATAATTTTCATCTTGATTTTCTTGATGCTGTTGTTTTTCAAAATTTTCATCATGTTCGTGTCGTTCTTCACATTTTATTTGTTCTTTTCCTGCTTCTACATTGGCATTGGCAAATTGTTGTTTTTTAACTTTTTTCTTTTTCTTTTCATAAATTTTGAATGAGCCTTTGTTTATTATTGTTCTTATAACCATATAAACGGCACCTATTCCGAAAATTATATAGATTATTCGGGAAAATATGCTTGCTTGAAAGCCAAATAGTCCAGCAATAAAATCATATTGTAAAAGCCCAATTAAAAGCCAATTTACACAACCTAAAATTGTAACAACGAATGCTATGAAAGTTATCATAAAGTTCTCCTTTTGCTTTATTGTTTGGAAAATAAATAAAAAAATCACAAACTTTGAATATTTTTTTACTGAAATGAATATATTTTAAGAAATTCGCAAATTTTGTTGACAAATTTTCAACAATTTTGTATAATATAGTGGTTTAAAATGTTAGTGGAAACATCGACCTTTTCCTTGGGTCATTTTTTTAAGTCACTATGACGAGATAAAAGGAGATTTATTATGGAAAAACATTATTTAACACCGGAAGGAAAAAAACAACTTGAAGAAAAATTAAATTTCTATAAAACTGTTAAAAGACCTGATGTTGTAAAGCGTATTGGCATTGCCAGAGAATTTGGTGATTTGTCTGAAAATTCTGAATATGATGCAGCGAAAGATGAACAAGCACAAATTGAAGCAGAAATCAATGAAATGGAAAACATTTTGTTAAACGCTGAAATTATTGATAAAAAGAAGATTAATTCTGACATTGTAAGCATTGGTTGTAAAGTCAAAATTTATGACGAAGAATTTGATGAAGAAGTGGAATATCGCATTTCTGGTTCTTCTGAAAGCGACCCAAGAAATGGTGTCATAAGCAATGTTTCACCAGTGGGAAGTGCATTGATTGGTCACAAAGTTGGTGAAATTGTTAAAGTTCACACACCAGATGGCGAAACAGAATATAAAATCGTTTCCATCAATATTTAAAGATTTTTGTCACTTTATGTGGCAAATTCTTTATTTTTATCGTCTTAAAAATAAACTTTTTCAATTTTATTTCAAAATTCAATTTTGATTGTTTGTTTTTGTTTACTTTTTTATTTAAATTTGTTATACTTTTTGTATAGTAAGTTTTTTGTATTTGAAATTTTTAAAGGAAAATTTATGGCATTTTTAAACTCGTTGAAACTTTTTGGAAGCAACTTTGTCAAGATTCTTAAATTCTATCTTGCTTATTTTGTCGTTTGGGGAATTTCATTTGCTTTACTTGTGCCATCTTATTTAAAATTTTCAGATTTAATTTTTTCAAATTTTCAAGCACAAATGACTTCGGCAACAGGTGTTTTTCAAGGCACAATAGGTGAAAATCTTCAAAATATTGCAAGTTTCTTTTTTAAATCATTGGTTGACATTTTCAACACCAATGTTGGACTTGCTGTCTATGGTTTGATTGTCATTTTGGTTGTCATGCCAATTTTGCTTAATGTTGTCAAATATACTTTGCAATATATGCTTTACTATTATATGACAAGCAAAATTAAGGTTGGTTTTTTCAGTGCTCTTGTCAAAGGACTTGGGAAATCTATTGTTTATGCTGTCATGAAAATGATTTATGACCTGTTCTTTGTTGGGGCAACTTTTGCCATTCTTTATGGACTTTCTATTGTTCAAAATCAATTATTTGTTGATTATCTTTTGCCAGTGCTTTTTGTCTTGGTTTTGGCACTTATGTTTTCAATCAGCGAAGTTTTGGTGCTTGGTTGGTCTCCTGCACTTATCGTTTTTGATTGCAACGATTTTTCAGCATTTAAAAAAGGACTTAAAGCAGTTAGAAGACATTTCTGGACAATCTTTGGAGTTTCTGTTTTGCAATTCTTATTGTTCTGGCTTATTATTTTAATTTTTGGCGTTTATCCACTTATTATTTTAATTCCATTTATGACTTCACTTCTTTGTGTCTATAATATGGTTGTGTTCTTTTACAGTCAGGGCATGAGATTTTATGTAAACAAAACCACAATTCTTACACCAAAGAAACTTGAAGAAGTTGATAACATCAACAAAACTGCTTATATTTTGTAATTTTGATTGTTTTAAATCACTTTTGTTTTATAACGCTTTTTTGGCGTAATTTTATATTTTAATTAAGGAGAAAAAATGAATAATAAACTTAAAATCACCTTTCTTGGCGGTGTAGGTGAAATCGGCAAAAACATGACCGCTTTTGAATATAATGACGAAATAATCGTTGTTGACGCTGGGCTTACTTTTCCTGATGATGAGTTGCCTGGAATTGATGTAGTCATTCCTGACATAACTTATCTTGTAAACAACCGCGAAAAAATTAAAGCCATTATTTTAACACATGGACACGAAGACCATATTGGGGCTTTGCCTTTTGTTTTGCAACAAATTAAAGCACCAATATATGGTTCAAGACTTACACTTGCTTTGGTGGAAAACAAGATGAAAGAACACCAAAATGTGACTTTCAAGGCAATTTCTGTAAAGCCTAAGAATGTGCTTAAAATTGGTAATTTCTCTGTGGAATTTATCAAAGTTTCACATTCAATTGCTGGTTCACTTGCTCTTTGCATAACAACTCCTGCTGGAAGTGTTGTGCATACAGGTGACTTTAAAATTGACTTTGAGCCTATTGATGGAGTTACAACTGATTTGCAAAGATTTGGAGAACTTGGAAAGAAAGGTGTCAATCTTTTGATGTGTGAAAGCACCAATGTTTGTAAATCTGGTTTTTCCATGAGTGAAAGCAATGTTGGCAGAGTTTTGGAAGAAATATTTAAAAATCACACTCAAAACAGAATTTTTGTTGCAACATTTGCTTCTAATATTCACAGACTTCAACAAATTTTAAATTTGGCTGAAAAATATAAAAGAAAAGTTGTTTTCACTGGCAGAAGCATGGTAAACATCACAGAAGTTGGTTTGAAAATTGGCGAAATCACATGTGACAGAGAAAACATAATTGATATTGATAAAATTGACAAATATGCTGACAGCGAACTTTGTATTGTTACAACAGGAAGTCAAGGAGAACCACTTAGTGCATTGTCAAGAATTGCAACTGGTGCATTTAAACAAATTAAGATTACAAATAACGACCTTGTTGTTTTCTCAGCATCTCCAATTCCTGGAAATGAAAAAAGAGTATACACTGTCATCAACTCTTTGTTCCAAAAAGGTGCAGATGTAATTTATGATGAATTGTCAGATGTGCATGCTTCTGGACACGCTTGTCAAGAAGAAATTAAAACAATTCATTCTCTTGTTAAGCCTAAATTCTTTATTCCAGTTCACGGCGAATACAGACATTTAAGATTGCATAAACAGTTGGCTGTTTCACTTGGAATGGAAGAACGAAACATTTTAATTGCCACCATTGGAATGCAAGTTGAAATGACGCCAAATTCCATTAAACAGGTTGGTTTTGTAACTGCTGGACAAAGACTTGTGGATGGTTATGGTTTAGGCGACATGGACAGCAATGTTTTGAAAGAAAGAAAACAACTCTCAGAAGATGGAATTTGTGTCGCTGTTGCCACAATCAACAATGTTTCTGGGGAAGTTGTAGGTGATCCTTTCATAATCACAAGGGGTGTTGTTTATCAAGATGAAGCAGAAGCTTTTGTTCAAGACACAAAGGCTATGATTGTTGCATCTTTGAAAGAACAAGATTTGCGTGGATGCGACCCAACAGTTATAAGAAATAATATAAAACGAAACATCTCTAATTTTATTTATAAAAGAACAAAGCGCAGACCTATGGTTTTGACAATTGTCACATTGGATTAAGTTATGTTAAACAAAGAAGATTTTGTTGGTTTTGAAAGCCATGAATACAGACCGATTATAAGGTCACAAAGCATGAAAATTTTGCAACAACTTGTTAAAGAAAGAAAACCAAAAAACATTCTTGAAATTGGAACTTTCATTGGTTATTCTGCGTCAGTTATGCTGGACGCAAACAAAGATGCATATATAATTAGTTTGGAAAAAGATAAACAAAATGCTGTGGATGCCATTAAAAACTTAAAAGAACAAGGATTTACAGGGCGTTTTGAAGTAGTGAATTGTGATGCTTTTGATTATCTTCAAGAAAATTCTTTGAACCAGTTTGATTTAATTTTTTTAGATGGACCGAAAGGTCAATATTATAAATATTTTCCATATCTTAAAAAAATGTTGAAAAGTGGGGGAGTGCTTGTTGCTGATGATGTGTTGTTTTATGGGCTTGTGGAATCAAAAGAGAAAATTGAACATAAACACAGAAGCCTTGTAAACAACTTGCGAAAATTTTTGGCTTTATTGAATGATGATAATGAATTTGAAACAGTGGTGCATCACATAGATAATGGCATGAGTGTAAGTGTTAAAAAATAAAAATGTCTTTTGACATTTTATTTTTTATCAAACCAATTTTTGTTTGATTTATTTGTATTTTTAATAAATATTTGGTAAAATATATTCATGGATTTTGAGATTAAAATAATTGAATTTTTACAATCAGGGAAAAGTCCGTTTTTTGACATTTCTTTTCAAGTTATTTCTCAACTTGGAGCAATTTGCGGAGTGATTTTTTTGTGTCTGTTTTTGCTGTTTTTTCAGCGAAAACTGTGCTTTTGGTTTTTGTTTTCTTATGGGTTTGCGGGGCTTACAACAAGAATTCTAAAAGGACTTGTAAGGCGTCCAAGGCCATTTATAGTTTCTGAAACCATAACCACAATTGGTGATGCGGTTACAGATTTCAGTTTTCCAAGTGGACATGCGACATGTGCTACGGCAATAGCCATTTTTTTATGTTATTTTCTTTTTAAAAAATATAAATCGAAATTGGCAAGATTTTTAATTGTTTTGAGCGGCGTTGTTTATGTTGGGCTGGTTTGTTTGTCGCGAATGTATCTTGGAAAACATTATTTGACAGATTTGCTTGTTGGAGTAGTGATCTCTGCAATCGTCTGCACACTTGGAATTTTGTTTATGAAATATTACAATAAGAAAAAGGAGATTTACAAAGGTGAAAATAAAAATGGAAATCAGTAATTTGCGTCAGACCAGCGAACTTGCTTCTGTTTTTGCCAAAGTTATTAAACCACCAATGATAATTTTGCTGAATGGTGACCTTGGAAGTGGAAAAACCACTTTTGTTAAAGAAGTTGTAAAGGCTCTTGGAAGTGAAGATTTGGTTACAAGCCCAACTTTTACACTTCTGAATACATATAACGGCAAATTTCCTGTCTATCATTTTGACATGTATCGTCTTTCTTCCGCGGAAGATGCTTTGAATGTTGGTTTTGAAGAATATTTTGACAAAAAAACTTTGGAGGGTGTTTGTTTTGTTGAATGGTCTGAAAATGTGGAAGGGCTTATTCATGAAGTGGACTATGTCATCGACATTTCTAAAAAAGGAGACAAACTCCGCACGATAATCATCAAGGAGGGGAAATAATGCTTGTAATAAACACAGCATTTAAAACAGCAAATATAGGCTTAAAAACGCCAGATGGCAGAATTTTTGAGAAACAGATTGATTCTTCTGCAAAGCACTCAGAAAATGTTTTAAAAATTATTGATGAAGTTTGTGAAGAAGCAGGTGTTGATGTGCTTTCTGTTGAAACTGTTGCTGTTGTGACAGGACCTGGGTCTTTTACTGGTTTAAGAATAGGGGTTGCCATTGCCAAAGCCCTTGGTTGTGTCAATGAAAATCTTAAATTTTTGTCTTTATCATCTTTACAACTTATGGCATATATATCATGTAAAAACCATAAACATGAAAGTGAATTTGTCTGTGCCATTGATGCACTTTCAAAACTTTATTTTGTGGCTGAGTTTGACCAAAATGGAAAAATTTTGAAAGAAGAAAGAATTGTTGGTGAAAATGAATTTTTAAATCTTCATTTGCCAATAATAGGGCTTAAAGGCGACATAGATGGTTTGTTTCAAGTGGAAATTGCCACGCAAGATGTCTTGGAGTTTGCCTTAATTAAAGAAAAAGAAAACAAATTTGTTTCTGCTGACCAATTGATGCCAGTTTATCTGAGATTGTCACAAGCGGAAGATAATTTAATGACAAAAAAAACTGAAAATGTTGATTAAATTAGTTGACTTTCAATATAAATGTATGTAGAATACATAACGAGATAAAGGAGATTTTATGAAAAAACCTGTTTATATGAGATGTCCAAGATGTGAACTCAATTACATTGAAAAGAAAGATAAACTTTGCAGTGTTTGCAAGGCTGAACTTTCTGCAAACAGAGACAGCATTGTTAGTGATTTAGATTTAGAACTTTGCCCAATTTGCAAAACAAACTATATTCAACCAGACGAAATTATGTGTGCAACTTGTTTGAAAGAACATCAATCAGAAGACGGAGAAATCAACACTGATTGGGAAGAATATCTCAATCGTGATGAAGAAGAAATTGTTTATGATGATGAAGAAACTGGCGATATGGCATCAGTTACAGACCTTGATGATGACACTCTTGATGATGACGATTTGGATTCTGAAATCGGCTTTGATGACAGTTTGGAAGACGATGATTCTCTTGATGACCTTGACAACGAAGAATTTGATGAAGAATTTGAAGACGATCTTGATGATGACGATGACTTCAATGAAGATTTCGATGAAGAAGATGACGAAGACGAAGATGATGATTTTTAATTTAATTTAAACAAAAAAAGAGACTTAAAATTTAAGTCTCTTTTTCTTTATTATTTCTTGTTGTCAGCATCCTTATCTGTTGTTTGCCCTTTTGAAAGTTTTTCTTGTTCTTTGCTGAGTTTCTTCGACATCTTAGCAAGTTCTTTTTGTTTCATTTCTTCTTTTGTGTAAACTTTTCTTTCTACATTAAGCAAATATTCAGGTGACTTGATTTCTTCAATTTGTTTGTTGAGTGCATCAATTCTTTCAGAAATAACAGTTCTCTTACGAGCAAATTGTTTGAATTCTTTGTCTGTGTCTTTTGAAATCTGATTTTTATCTTGATTTCTAAGGTTAACAACTTTTTCTTTGTGTTCTTGTTCCATCTTATCAAGTTCTTTTTGGAATTTATTTCTTGTTTCTTCAACAGAAATAAGTTCGGCATTTCTTTCTTCAAGTGCCTTTTTCTTGATGACATCAATGTTAAGGCTTTCTTTTCTGTCGTATGTTTCTTTTCTCTTTCTTTCAATCTTCTTGATTTTGACTTTTCTTAAAACATAGCCAACAACTGCAATTATGATTGCCAAACCTGTGATAATAGAAGGAGCCAATATCCACCAGTTGCTTCCAGCAGAATTATTATTGTTTTCTGTGTTGTTGTCTTCATCTGGATTTGGTGTTTCTTCTTCCTGATTTATAAGTTTAGAAACAAACACTTTTTTATCCGCTTTATTTAAATCATAGTCTTTTTGTGAAGCGGTGTCTTGTGCAATTTTATATTCGCTGTCGTCTTCCAAAGTTTGGAAATTAAAGTCATATATAACTGCAACGCCTGTGGTTTCAATGCTGTCGCAGATCAGTGCAAAATAAACATTTTCAGTAACTTTATCTGATGAAGTGTTGTGGAAATAAATTGTGTATTCTTGATAACCATTTTTGCTTTCTGTGTTTAAATTTGTGGCATAATCAAAACCAGTAAGTCCAGCGGTGACACCGAAATTGTAAGTTTTATCTTTGTTTAAAGCGTTTGTAGAGTCTATTTGATATGCAAAGTTTGTTCTAAGTTTAAATGACAATTTGGCATATTTGTCTGCTTCCAAAGAAACTTTATAGTTGGATGTCATTGTGTAACTGCCTGGATTTTGAACGCTCATATACATTACATATTTAACATCTTTGTCACTGATATATAATGAACTGTTTTTGTCTGTGAAACTGTAATTTGTGCTGTCGGCTTTTATAATTCCACCTTCATAAAGTCCGTCATCACTTGAACCTGTTTTTCCTGTGAAGGCGACATTGGTTGATGTTTGAAGGTCATCTGTAATGTTGTTTGTTGGAAGATTTAGAAAACTGTTTGAAAGGTCAATAATGGCACTTTTGGTGTTTACTTTATCTTCGGTTTCAAGGTCAAGTGTGCCAGAATATGTTTGAAATTCAAAATCATCAAAGTAAGCATAAGTGAATGAGTTTTTGTTTTCAGTTGTTACAAATTCAATTTGAATGTAATAATTGAAATCAGTTGAGCCTGGGTTGAAATAGATGTCGTATTCTGTCCAATCATAAGAACTTAGTTTTGGAGATTCAAGAAGCAAAACTCCATCTTCTTTAAAAAGTTTTACAATTATTGTTGCAGGTGTTTTATATTTGAAAGTAAGATGTTGTGCGCTTGATGTTCCCATTGTGATGTTGTCTGATTTAAGAATTTGTTTTGTTGCACCATAATTTGCAAACATCATTACATTGTTTGGAGCGTTTTCGCTTATTGGGGAGTTATTTGCGTTGATTGTCCATGCATAAGGGTTTTCTTCATCTTTCACACCATTTGTTTTATATTCGTTGAATTTATCAACATATTGTTTATATTTATCTGGTTTGGTGTTGATTACTCCATGGAAATTCAATTTGTTTTCATTTCCTTCAATTGTCCAGTTTTGTGGGTCATAAATTTTGTCTTGGTCGGTGACTGTCAATTTATTAAAATTTCCATTTGGAACGGCTGTGCTTGCACTGTTTGCATTAAATTCAATTGAATTGCTGGCGTTATTGAACGCTTCTGTTGTGCTTCTTTCAATTTTAATGTTGTCAAAAGTGATGCAACCTGTGGCCTTTTCACCATCTTTTCCAAGGCTGAGAACAATGTTAAAATTTGTGTCATATAATGCTCCGCCTTTTACATAGAACTCGGCAGTGGCATATTTGTTGTTGAAATTGTCATTTCCTTTTGATGTAAGTGCAGAACTATCTTTATTTGTAAGTGTGTAAAGTTCTAAATTATAATCTTTAAGCACTTTGTCATTTTCTTTAATTGACATATAAGCACTTCCAGATGAAATATCAGAAATTTTATATGAAGCGGTAACTTTGTAAATTTCATTGGCACCGATGCTTACGCTTTCAGATTTAACACTTGCCATTCCATCTTTTGCCCAAAGAGATAAAGCATATTTGTTTGGTTTTATTGTTAAACCATTCATATTTCCATTTGTGTCATAATTAAAATCCACATTACAAGAAAAATCTGAGCCTACGCTTTGATAGCCATCAACAAAAATTTCTGGGGTGTTTGTGTTGAACACCTGAGCATGTCCAGTGTTTGTTTTAACTTCCCAGTTGTTGATTCTGTCAACATCTGTTCCACTTGTTTCGAAGTCAAAATTGTTGCCATTGAAAGCAAGATTTTCTTCTTGTCTTAAATCAATAAGTTGTTCACATGATTGTTTGATTTCTTCTGTTCCAGTAATGTTGCCTAAGTCATCAGTGTAATTGATTTTTTGTGTGTAAGAAAGACCAAGTTTTTCTTTGTAAATTGACCAGAATTTGTTTTCGCTGTAACGATATACATGGCAATCATCAAAGAAAACTGCACCCGTGCTTGTGCGATCATGTGAATTTGCACCAAGCCACAAGTCAAGATTAACTGTTTGTTTTTCATTTCCTGTTGCAATATAGAAATAGAAATTTACCCATTCTCTTGAATTGATTTTTTCAAAGTCAGCTTTTACCGTTTTTCCGTCTTTATCTTTCAAGCCATTGAGATATACAGAACCATAAACATAGTCATTAATTGGTTCATATACATTTTTTTCTGTGTAATATGGAGTGTCTTTTATGATGTCAAAGCGGTTATCTTTTTGGTTAAAGTTGAAAGTTTTGCATTTTTTAAGTTCTGCACCACTTGTTATTCTGTTTCCAGCATTTGTGTCTTCACTGTCCATTGGTTGTGTGTTTGTTTTTAAGGTGTAAACAGGTGTGAAAACATCTGTGGTTTCTTCATACATAAAACCAACATATTCATCATCTTCATAGAAAAATTGAATGTTCTCAAGGTCATTGGTAAGTGTGAAAGAAGCAATGTCTTCCAAAGACTTAATGACATATTTGGTGGAAGAGTTGTTGTTTGCACTTGTGTATGTGAAGGCAACATAATCGCCCCACTTTGCGTTTTCAAAACTGTTTTTTGAAATGTAGCAATTGTCTGTTTCTGTGATTGTGTGTCCATCTGATGTTACATATTCAGTTGTTGTTTTATAGTTTGTGTCAGTTTTAAAAGCAACTGAGAATTGATAGAAAGAATTTGCTTCCAAGTTTAATGTGCTTGAACGATAGCCTTTGCTTGCTTGATAGCGATCAGACGATTTGTTGGATTTAGAATTTATCATCAAAATTTTATAGTCATCATTTGCTTGCGACTTTCTTCCTGGGTTGTTTGAAAGATAATATGTTGAAGTCATATAGGTTTGGAAAGATTCCCCTACATGGATGGCACCTGCTGTGGTTGTTCCTTGCCCAGTAAGACCTGTCCAACCAGAAATTGTTGTCATAGAGTGTGTAGAAGATGTATTTGAATTGAAGTTATTGTTTGACATGCTTACTTCTTCAAAATAACTGTCCATGAATATTGTGGAAGAATCATCCGCATTTGCAGAAAGAATTTGGTTGGCAGAAAAAACTATTCCTGTTGCAGACAAAGGAAAGATAATTGCCAACAAAAACATTATAATTTTGTTTCTAAGATTTAAAGTTCTTTTCATATTTCACCCTTAATAGTAAGATTAACTTAATTATTATAATACATTTATTATAAATAATCAAATAATTTCTTCAATTTTAAAGACAATATTCTTATGAAAAAGGAAAAAATCACACATAAAGTTTCAGAAAATGACAAATTGTCAGTCAAAAGCAGATTTTTGCTTTGCGTTTGCGGAGCAATCATTGGATTTGTTAATGGCTTCTTTGGCGGGGGAGGCGGAATGATTTGTGTTCCTTTACTTGAAAAGGTGCTTCACTTGCCCAACAAATATTCTCATGCGACAGCAATCGCGGTTATTCTTCCAATTTCTTTTGTAAGTGCGGTGATTTATCTTCTTAATGGCAACCTTGAAACTGTACCTTTTCTTACAGTTGGAAGTGGGGTTGTTTTAGGTGGAATTTTAGGGTCTTTTTTGCTTAAATTTTTGCCGTCTAAAATCATCAGAATTATCTTTGTTTTCATCATGCTTGCGGGTGGAATTAGACTGCTTTTTTAGGAGAATTTTATGTTTTATTTTTTGTGTGTTTTAGCAGGGTTTTTGTCCGGTATTTTCGGTGGTTTAGGCATGGGCGGTGGAACGCTTCTTATCCCTATTTTAACCATCTTTTTATCTTTTGACCAAAAACTTGCACAAGGGCTTAATTTGTTGACTTTTTTAATTATGGCAATTGTGTCTTTATGCATCCATTACAAGCATGGATATGTGCACACAAAAAACATTATTTGGATAATCATTTTTGGTGTAGTTTTTTCCATTTTAGGGGCATTTTTAATGTCTTTTTTGCCGTCAAAAATCTTAAAAATCATTTTTGGTGTCTTTTTATGTGCCTTGGCAGTGGTGGAATTTGTAAAAGTATTCAAAAAATAGTGGACAAAATTCTCTTTTTATGCTATATTTAGTTATATTAAAGGAGATATATTTATGGTTGACAAGAATAAATGCATCAGTTGTGGAACTTGTGTGGCTATTTGTCCTGTTGGAGCCATCTCTTTTGGAGAAGACGGAAAAGCACAGATTGATAAAAATATCTGCATCCACTGTGGTGCTTGTCAGGCTAGTTGTCCTGTTGAAGCAATTGATTTGGATGAATAAAGAGAGGGTGTTATGGAAAATATTGCTTACATTGAATTTGATGAACGCAAAACAAAACTGCTTATCGTTCAAAGCAGAAATGGAAGATATCGCATTTTGGAAGAAGTGGAAAATTATTACGACCTTAGAACAGACATTTTGAATGATTGTCTTTTCAGTCCAAAATCGAAAGCCGACATTTTAAAAATTTTGAATATCTATCGTTACACGATTGAAACCTTTAAAGTTGACAAAATGATTGCAACCGCATCAAACATCATCGTTAAAGCAAGAAATTATCGTGGTTTTTTGGATGAAATTTACACCAATACTGGCATGAATTTCATTATTTCAAATGATGATGACATTGTGAAAAACATCTATCTTTCTTGCATGTCTAAGATTGACACTTCAAAGGGTTACATCATTAATGTTGGTTCTTATCAAACTTACTTCATTAAGTTTAACAGAAGAAATGTCATTGAATATAACACCATTCCTTATGGTTACACAAATTTAACTGAACTTGGTGTTTCTTTTGATGAAATGACTGCTTTGGTGAAAAAAGAACTTAAAAAAGCATCTTTGGTTAAAGGCTTTGATGAAGAAATGGTTATAGGTTGCGGTTGCTCGTTTATTGACATTGCAAGAGTTGCCAAAAAATTGACTAAATATCCAATTGAAATTGACAACAATTATGACCTTTCAAACGAAGCAATGGCAAAAGTTTGTGAATTTGCCAGCACAATTGATGTTCAAAAAGTTAAGAAAATTAAAGGTATTGGACCAGAAGGCGTGGAAAGCATGAATGGTGGTTTGGCAATTTTAAATTCTTTCTTCGAAACTTTAAAACTTCCACAAGTGTCTGTTTCAACTGCAAACAAACTTGAAGGCATTGTTCTTTTCAATTTGGTTGGGGTTGCAAATGAAAAATACACCGATTTGTTGCAAAACAGTTTGGACTCTTATTACGAATTTAAAAAAGAAGGTTTGGCAATCAACAGTCAAGTTTATGACATGGCTATTTTGCTTTTCAAACAATTGAAAGTTGTTCATAAATTGCCAAGAATATATGTTAAACCACTTAAAATTGCGGCTTATATGTTTGATTGTGGGAAATTTATCAATTTTTCAAATTATCAAAAACACGCTTTTTATGGAATTTTGAATTCTGACATAACTGGTGTTTCTCAAAAAGATTTGCTTTTGGCGGCATTTGCTTGCACTTGTCAAAATATTGATAATTTCAATTTGCCAGAAGTTATGAAATACAGAGAAATCTTGACTGATGAAGATGTTGACGCCATCAGAAAACTGGGAGTGCTTGTAAACCTTGCTGTCAATTTGAATGCTTCCAGAAAAAATGTCATCAACGACATAGTTTGTGACATTTTGGGTGATTCAATCATCATGAAAACAGTTGTAAACACTGATCCATCATTTGAAATTATGCAAAGCATGAAAATTTCTGATGATTTTAAGAAAATATTTAAGAAAAGTTTGCAAATAATTTAGGAAAGATATGGAAGAAAAGAAAAGTAAAAGAAAACTTGTTTTTTGGATAATTTTTGCAGTAATTGCTGTTGTTTTGGCATATTCAATTACGGCATTATATTTCTTTGTCTTTTCTCCAAATAATATTCGAGCAAAAATGATTGTTTGGCCATTTTTCAGCGAAGCAAATGTTGCTGAAATGTATGAGCAAGCATCCGCTGAAATTCAATTTACTTATGTTGACCCAGTTGATTATGTCACTGTAACTGAAAAAACTGTTGGGGTAAACATTGCGGAAGATGGATTTTTTGTTGTGCCTTACATCAGTGAATTTGCAGATTTCAGAAACTATGAATACGCATCCAAAACAAGAGAAGGGAAATCTCAACTTAAAGTTATGACTTGTGCCGGAGTTTTTGATGGGGTGCTTTTATACAGTGATGAAGCATTTAATGTTTGTGTAATCAAGTGTGAAAGGATTGTTGATAAAGACCAAAAAATCGCACTTCCTTATTTGGATATTGCCACTGTGGAAACAACCACAAGTGTAAGAGAAGCATTGTTTGTATCTCCAATTGAAAAAGAAGATTTTTATAAGTGCAGAGTTATCAAAGACTCTTTTGTAAGTCTTTATAATGAAGTGGAAATCGGAGATAAAATTGCCATGGATTATTTAATTCAAGGCTGTGTTGATGTCAGAGTAACTTTGAAAAACAATCAAACAGACATGGACAACAAAACGACAAGAGTTTGTTGTGATCGTTCTGGAAATGTTTTGGGATTTTCTTCTTATTATTTTGAGTTTAATGAAGAAGATGATGAATATGAAACAAAATATGTTTTTATGCCAATTTATGGTGCAAAAAGTTTCTTTGAAGATGTTGTAAAGGCATACAGAGAACAGAAAGTTTATTCAAATCCGCTTATAAGCGAACTTATTGCTTTCGATCAAGTGGAAGTTGAATCTTATAATCTTGTGGCATTGGACAATAAAAATCCTGAAAATCAGAATTCTTTCTTCTATAATGGCAAGTGGTATAATTTTTCTGATGGAATTAAAAATTATAACCAATCTTTGCTTAAAGGAGTTTATTTGTTTGACAATTTTGTTCATGGTCAAAATAAACAAATTGATGTAGACAGTGTCATTATTGGTGTTACTGTAAATGGCAGAGAATTTGAAATTTCTGGAAAAATTGATTTCTTAACCATTCTTTATGCTGTTAAAAGTGGCGACAAAGTAAGTTTTAAATATTATGGCAATTTTGGTGATTTAGACCCAAATAAAGAGTTGCAAACAAGCGACATAATGACTGTCGATTGGACGATTTAATTGGAGGAATGTCGATGAGAAAAATTAAATATGCAATAGAAATGGGCGGTGGTAACACTTGCATCTATGTTAAAGGTGAAGGGCTTGCTTTGAAAGAACCTACTTTAATTGCAGCAGAGCCAACAGAAGAAGGTTACAAAGTGGTGGCTTTGGGAAGTGATGCAAAAAAACTTATTGGAAAAACCAAAGATAATGTGGAAATTTTCACACCAACCATAAGTGGCGACCATTCAAATTATGAATATTCTGTAATTTTGCTTAAACATTTTTTAAGCAAAGTTGGATATAAACCACATCAAGAAAATGCTTTATTTGTTGTTCCTTGTGGTGCAACTGCCAAGGAAAAAGAAAACATATTAAAAGTTTGTGATGGGGCAAATTTGGCTCATGTGGAACTTGTGCCATCTGTGCTTTGTTCTTGCGTGGGCGAAGGCAGAAGCATTGATAATTCCAAAGTAAACATGGTTGTAAATATTGGTGGAACAGACACTGACATTGGGGTCATCAATATGTCCAACATTCTTCAAGGTGCAACTGTTTCCATAGGTGGCAAAAAGATTGATGCTTCTATTGTCAATTTTTTGGCATACACCGAAGATTTGGTTATTGGGCTTTCAACAGCAGAAACTTTAAAAAAAGAAGTTGGAAGTTTATATGAAAATGACACATTAAACATGGAAATCACAGGAGTTGATGCCAAAACTAAATCTCCAAAATCTGTTGTCATTTTTTCCAATGATTTAATTAAGGCTATTGAACCCTTTTACAGTGAAATTGTGCGTGCAATAGACACAACAATCAACACTTTGCCACCTGAAATTGTGGCTGACATCATCAACAACAAAATTTTGCTTGTCGGTGGCGCGTCCAAAATTCAGGGATTGAACGACTATTTAAAAAAGAATTTAAACTATCCTGTTGAAATCAGTGAAGATGTTGAAAATGTAACAATTTTGGGTGCAGGTAAGTTGTTGTCTGACCATCAATTATTGGAAGATATTTTGGAAAAATTATAATCAATTTAAAACCACTTTTTGTGGTTTTTTTGTTGGCATTTTACAAAATTAGACATTGTTTGATTTTTTTTGACCTATTTTATGTATGCTTGAATCAGCCTGTTGATTTATAATGTTGTCATAGAGGTTTATATGGCAAGAAAAATCGTTGTTACAAGTGGCAAGGGTGGTGTCGGAAAAACCACCGTTTGTGCAAATTTGGGAGTTTATCTGTCAAGGCTTGGCTTCCGTGTTGTTTTGATGGATGTTGACATTGGTTTGAACAATTTGGATGTTATTATGGGTTTAGAAAGGCAGGTTATTTTCGACATAACAGATGTTGTGTCAGGTAAGTGCCGTGTAAGACAAGCGCTTATTCAAGACCCCAATTTTCCATCTCTTTATCTTTTGCCTTCATCACACACTTATTCTTCTTCCAAAATTTCTGGGGAACATATTAAAAACATTACAGATGTAATTGATCATTCTTTTGATTACATTTTGATTGATTGTCCTGCGGGTGTTGAAGCAGGTTTTCACAGGGCAGTTTTTCCTGCAAATGAAGCACTTGTTGTTGTTACTCCGCATTTGTCAAGCATAAGGGATGCTGATAAAGTGGTTGGGCTTTTGTCGGAATATAACATTGAAAGCAAAGGATTAGTCATAAATCGTATGCGCGGTGATTTGCTTTTGTCTGGAGAACTTATGAATTTGGAAAGCATTGTTAAAGCCATGGGAATTCCACTTATGGGGGTTATTCCAGAAGATGACAGCATTTCTAAAACCACTTGTGATGGAAGAATTATGACTGATGGAGAAAGTGCCAGAGCGTTTACACTTTTGTCTGAAAACATCCATAATGGGTGCAAAAAGATTTATGATTGCACTTATAAATATCGTGGAATTATGGGCTATTTTAAACGCAATATTAAAAAACATGTTTAAGGAGATTTATGAACAGAATTGATGAACTTCTTATTCGAGACAAGTTTACAAATTTGGAAAGCATTGCAGAAGTGTTAAAGGAAGAAATTACACCAATTGCCAGAAATTTTCTTTTAATGTCAGACGAATTAAAAGTTCGCTATAAACGCAATGGGGACAAGTTTGTTTTTAATGTGGAAATTGAAGCCGACAGAATTAAACCTTTTGGAAACAGATTGTTTTAAAAAAAAGCCCACTAAAAGGGCTTTTGTTTTTTAACAACCTTCAAAGGTAACAAAACCATAACAATCAGGACCAGCGTGAGTTCCAACAACACAACCTATTTCATAAATTGGTGTAGTTTCTGGGTCAACATCAAGTTTGTCGGCGTATTTTGTTAAGAAATTTTTAATAAGTGGTGGGTTTGCTGAATGTCCAAAATAAATTGGATAGTCTTTGTTGCGTTTTCGAGAACATTCAACCAAGAATTCGTTTGCTTTTTCTCCCACTTTTTTGGCAATGTTGTTTACTTTGCCACCATCTAAGGAAATAATTGGTTTAATTTTGAGTGCAGATGCAGCAAAGTATGCTGTTGATGAAAGGCGACCACCTTGTTTAAGGTATTTAAGGTCGGTGACAACGGCATATAAATGAACCATTCGTTTAAGTCTTTCAAGTTCGGTAATTACTTGTTCTGGGTTTGCATCTTTGTTTGCTTTGATGAATTTGACAAGTTCCATAATAAGTGCGCCTTCTGCAAAAGTGGTTACACGGGAATCGCAGATGTAAGCATTTTCCATTTTCAAATTTTCAACGGCATTTTTTGCTTGGGCGATTGTTCCTGCAAGGTCAGATGAAATGACAACAATTAAAACATACCAGTCTTTTTTGTTTACATAAGAATTTAATGCGGTTTCAAATTTATATTGGTTTGGTTGGCTTGTTTTAGGAATGATTCCTGTTGTTTTAAGTTTATGATAAAATTCATCATTTGGCAGACCTTCTGGATATAAGTCGCCATTAAAATTTACTTCAATAGGCAAAATGGTTATGTCATTTTCTTCTTGAAATTGTTTTGGCATATCGCATGATGCTTCTGTGATTATTTTATATTTCATCTGATTTCTCCTGTTTTAATCTTAAAATTAGTTTATCAAATTTTGTTTAAAAAAGCAAATTATCTGAAAATTAATTTAAAAATTTTAAGTAAATTAGAAAGAAACCAAAACTTAGTTCTTTCTAAATAATTGTTTTGTGAAAGTGTAAAGTGAAATGACAACAACCAAATAATAAGCAAGAGAAATAAAGAAATTTCCTGATGTATAAAGAGAAGTTCGTAAGAAGCCCGATTGCATAGTTCCGCCACCCAAGAATGAAGTAAGGTCAGAATGGATGAAAGGCAACAAGCAATAGAAGAAGATGTTGTTTAAGAAAATGTTGCACAATGTTGCCACCGCAAATATAAGGATTGAAATGACAAGGTTTAGTTCAAACTTACGAGAAAGGTTCATTATGAAAATAGTAATTGTTGTAAAGAAGATTACTTGCAATTGAATTCCAAGCATTTTAAGAAGCAAGAAAACAAAGGGACTTATGAAATAGATTGTATCCATGTTGAACACTGCAATCATAGCTTCCGGCAAGAAAGAATACATCAAAGCACCCCAAATGAAATTGATGAGAGTGAATGCTGCAATACAGAAAGAAGTGCAATAGAAAATTGCCAAAAATTGACCGGCAAAGACTTGATTGAAGGTGGCATTTTGTGAAATCAAAATGTCAATCTTTCCATGTTTCTTATCAAGCCCAAAAAATTTGTATGCTAAGAAAATTCCAAATAAGATGGTTAAAAATCCAACTATGCTTAACATGAAATAGGTGTAGTCAAAAACTGAAACTTTGTATGAAGCGCTGTTGAAATTTAATGCTGATTGATATTGTGTGTAGTAAAGGCTTTCATCTTTAAGGAAATGGTTAATTTTTGTAAGGGCAACGCGGGTTTCTTCTTTGTAAACGTCATTATAGCCTTGAATTTTGTTTGCTCCGCCATAGTGGTTTTCCAAAACAAGCCTAAATTCAAATATAACGCCATATTTGGCACTTTCACATGTCAATTTATAATTTGTGGCAAGGCTTTTCATTTCTTCCAAATCATCGGTGTTACCTGATGTTGCATTGCTGTTTATTTCTGTCATTCTTTGATAGATATTTTGTGTTTTTGCCAGTGCCATGTTGTAATAGGTGTCTTTCAAGGAATTGATTTCTTCTTCTGCGACATTCCAAATTTCCACTTTATTTATGATTTCAAAAATCTTTGCAAAGTTGTCAATTGAATTGTAAAATTCTTTCAAAATCTCATTAGCGTTGTTTTTGTTTTCAATGGCACCAGAAAAATAATTGGACAATTCTTTCAATTGTTCAAAATCTTTTTTATAGATGATTAAATTTGTTTCAAAATCTTTCTTTTGTTCAAATTCTTCAACAAAAGTTTTCAATTTGTTTGTGTAACTTACAATTTCGTTGTAAGTGGCAGGAGCTGTTCCTGTAAATTGCGTTGTCTTTGCACCTTCTGTGGCTGATTGCAAAGTTTCAAATTCTTTTTTAATTTCACTTAATGTTTTTGAATCTTTATCATTAGAATTTAAGTTTATGTAATTTTCAGTTTGTTTAAGCAGAGCATCAAGATTGCTTTTACTGTCGACAGTTTCCGTTTTGTCAAATGCAGTGAAAAAGTCCACAGTTGTGTCAGCGGTGATTTGTGTGCTGTATTGCGCTGATGGTGGAATTTTGTAAGCAATCCCAACAATAAAGCAAAGTGCCAAAACCACAACCAGAAAAATTATTGTAATTGGGTTTAACATAATACGCTTAAAGTCATAGGAAGCAATTTTAAAGACTTTTCTCACTCGCGTTCCTCCTTGAAATAAGGGGTAAGGCTGGCAAAAATTTCTTCTGCTTTTCTGTTGAAATATCCTGCTCTGTGAATGGAAATTTTGTTTTGAGTTAAAAATCTTACAATGTCAGCGGTAAGTTCTTCATTGGCTTCAAACAAGATGCGGTGACCAAGAATTTTTACTTTTAAGCCATAATTTTCCATGACCAATTTGCCAGAATAATGTGGATATTTTACCCAAATAAAAGCAAAATTTTGGTTTTGGCTTAATTTTTCACATTGTTCATTGTTTAAGATGTCTTTAAGTTCGCGTTCTGCCATGAAAAGATAGCGGTCACAAAGGTCTTGGATTTGTTCCAATTTATGACCGCAGATGATTACATGTGTGCCTTGTTGTTTGACAAGGTTGATGTAATGTTTAACCATTGTAACTAAGTCTTCTGGCAATGTTTTAAAAGGTTCATCCAAAATTAAAAGAGTTGGTTTTGTGATAAATGCCAAAGCCAATGACATAAGTTTCTTTTCAAAATAAGAAAGGTCTTTAACCTTTGTGTTGATTTTGTTTTCAAGTTTAAATCTTTTCAAAATTTCAACAACTTTGTTTTTTTGTGTATGTCCACTTAAAAAATATAAATATTCAAGGTTGCTTTTAACTGTTTGATGTCTGAAAAACGATGGTGGGTCAAGGCAAACATTGATTTTGTGCACAAGTTCTGGGTAAACGGTGATGTCTTTGCCATTTAAAAGCACATAACCATCACTTATTTGAAGCCCGCCAGAAATTGCCTTTATAAGGCTGGTTTTTCCACTTTTGTTTTCTCCCACAATGCCTAAGCATTCACCTTTTTTCATGGTGAATGAAACATTCTTGACAAGAAACATATTTCTCATCATTACTGTAAGATTTTTTACTTCTAAAATGTTTTCCACATTTTCAGTTTGGGCATTATTTTCGTTTTCAACCAGATTTTGCTGAATCATATATTTATTATATCAAATTAATAAACAAAAGTAAAGAGTTTTACAACAAAAAAGGGGCTTAATTAGCCCACAGTTTTGTCATTTTTTGTTGTTTCTGTTTTTGTTTCAGAATTTGGTGTGATTTCTTTTGTTGTATCATTTTCTATTGTATTTTCATTATATTCTGTTGCAACAATTTTTTTGTTCTTTTTAGTTTTTTCTTTTCTGCATTTATCTTTTCTTGCATCAGCAATGGCTTTTTCACAAATATATTGTCTGTATTCTTCTGTCATTTGAGAAGGGTTTAATTGATAATAAAATTCCAATAATTTTAATTTTTTTGTTGTAATTTTTGAAAGAATATTTTTAATACCTTCTGCTTTCTTTTCTGTTATCAAACCTTTTTTAATTTCAGATTTTAATCGAAGTTTTAATGCGTTATTTAATTTTTTTGAAAAGTTTTCTTTGTCATCAAACAACATAAATGGAATTGAATGCCAATTTTGTTGGTCGTAATATTTATCGTGGGTGATGACATCCAGAATAATTGATTTCAGAGAGTCATTTTTAAAACTTTCAGTGTTGATGAATTTTTGCAAATATTCTTCGGAAACTTTTATTTGGAAAAATCTTTTTCCATATCTGAATATGCAATCTTTTGGGTCTTCTGAGTCATAATGTGCACAATATGTGTAAGTTCTTTCTCCGTTTGGAAAAAAATCAAGAATGTAAAACTTTTCAGGTTCTACAAATCCTTTCATATTTATTGGAATATTTGCATCATAAGTTTCTTTAAAACCTAAAAATGACCAACCTTCTTTATCAAAATCTTCCTCGATAAGTCTTCTGTAATCCACAGAAAATGCTTTTTTCAATTTTGTTTGTTCTGCATCTTCATAAAAATCTGGAATTGTTGCGTTTTTCATTGTTTTCTCCTTTTTTATAATTATAATATATCATCTCCCCCCCCCATTTGTCAATAGGCAATTTCGGAAAAATTTACAAATTTTTAATTATAAATGTTTTGGTAATTATGGTTGGTTTGTGTTAAAATAATTTCATGAGCGGATATGATTTGCAATCCTTAAATGAAGAACAAAAACAAGCACTCTTAGAAACTGAGGGTGTTGTTTTGGTGACTGCTGGGGCTGGAAGTGGTAAAACTCGTTTACTGACACACAGAATTTGTTATTTAATTGAACATGGAGTTTCGCCATTTAATATTTTGGCAATCACATTCACAAACAAAGCCACCAATGAAATGAAGTTGCGAATTGCACAGATGTGTGATTGCAATGTTTGGATTTCCACTTTTCATTCAATGTGTGTCAGAATTTTAAGAGAAAATATCGATTTAATGGATGGCTACACAAAAAACTTTACCATTATTGATGAAAATGACAAAGACAAAATTATTAAAGATTTGCTTAAAAAACATCAGTGTGAAGACGATGAGAAGTCAAAGGTTACAACTCATCTTGACAACATCAAAAACAAAGGTTTGGATGTTGATGAATATTTTTCAGCATTGGCAGAATTTAATCACAATAAAGACTTAAAAGTTTATGAAGCAATCTGCAATGAATATGAAGCATATTTGCATAAAAATAACGCTTTGGATTTTGATGACCTTTTAAATAAGACTTTGTTTTTGTTTCATAATTTTAAAGATGTGCTTTTTAAATATTCTGACCGATTTAAGTATATTTTAGTGGATGAATTTCAAGACACAAACCTTGTGCAGTATAAATTAATCAAACTTTTGTGCAATGTTCATAAAAACCTTTTTGTGGTTGGGGACGAAGACCAATGCATATATTCTTGGCGTGGGGCAAACTATCACAATATTGCCAGTTTAAAGGACGATTTTGAAGATGTTAAGGTGTTTAAGTTGGAAAGGAACTATCGCTCCACAAAAAGCATTTTAAACCTTGCCAATAATGTGATTGCCAACAACAAAGAGAGAATCAAGAAAAATCTTTGGACAGAAAAAGATTTTGGAGAAGGACCTGTGGTCTTTACTGCATTTGATGAGCGTGATGAAGCCATGTTTGTGGCTAAAACAATTGAAAATATGATGTGCGAAGGTTATTCTTACAATGATTTTGCTGTGCTTATGCGGGTCAATGCTTTGTCCAGAACGATTGAAGAAGGATTTTTATCTTATCAAATTCCTTATAAAGTTTATGGCGGTTTTAAGTTTTACGAGCGTGCTGAAATTAAAGTGATTTTGGCTTATCTTTCAGTTTTTGTCAATCCGAACGATGAAATTTCGCTTTTAAAAATAATCAATTTTCCTAAACGCGGAATTGGAGATGTAGCTGTGTCTTGTTTGCAAACAGAAGCAGGTGACGACACATTGTTGAATTATTTACTGAGTGAAAAGTTTTGTGAGTCTAAATATTATGCCAAACTTGGGCGTTTTGTAGAAGTTTTCAAAACTCTTAAAAGCCAACTTGAAAGTTTGCCACTTTATCAGTTTGTGGAAAAAGTGGTCAAGGGTTTTGGAATTGATGTTGCATATGCCGGTAAAGATGACGAAAGCATTGATAAACTTGGAAACATAGATAGTTTGCTTGCAGGTGTTCAAGAGTTTTGCAATGACAATGAAGATGCCAATTTGTCAGATTTTTTGGCAAGTGTTATGTTGAAATCTGACAGCGATAATATTCAAGAAAATGGTTTTGTAAGTTTGGCAACCATTCACTCGGTTAAAGGTTTGGAATTTAAGTTTGTTTTTGTTATTGGTTTGGAAGAAGGACTTTTTCCGCTTGCAAGAGCAACTTTTTCTGTCAGTGAAATGGAAGAAGAAAGACGCCTTATGTATGTTGCCATCACGCGTGCAGAAGACAAAATCTTTTTATGTCATGCACAAAAGCGTTATATGTATGGCAAAAGTAACTATCAAGCAGAAAGCAGGTTTTTAAAAGAACTTGGAATTGTGGATAAAAAGAAACCTAAAATCTTTTCCAGCATAAATGCTTATAAAGATGACTTTTTCAGAGAAGAAAAAGAAGAAGTTTTTGACAGTGGTTTTTTGGTTGGCGACAAAGTCGAACATTCGCGTTTTGGAACAGGTGTTATTATCAATATTTCAGATGACGGACTGGTCGGTGACATTGAGTTTGACGATTTTGGAAAGAAAAGTTTGATGCTTAACATAGCATCGTTAATGAAGGTGGAAAAATGAACAAACTTGAAAGAATGAAAGAGTTGATTGAAAAAATTGACCTTTATAACTATCATTATTACACTTTAGATGACCCTATTGTTTCAGACAAGGAATATGACCAAGTTTATTATGAACTTGTTGACCTTGAAAAAGAAACTGGAAAAATTTTGCCAAATTCTCCCACACAAAGAGTTGGAGATGCTGTGCTTGACAAGTTTGTTAAGCACAAACATGAACATCGTCTTTACAGCCTTTCCAAAGTTAGAGATTATGATGATTTGGAAAAATGGTGTAATGATATGCGTGAATTTGATGCCGACACAAATTTTGCTTTGGAATATAAATATGATGGTTTACAACTTGTTCTAGAATATGTTGACGGCAAGTTTTTCAGAGCAACAACTCGTGGAAATGGTGAGATTGGAGAAGATGTGACGCTTCAAGTTAAGACCATTTCTTCTGTTCCACTGGAAATTGATTACAAGGAAAAACTTATTGTTCAGGGCGAAGGCATGATGACAAAAAAAGCATTTGAAATTTATAATCGCACTGCCGAAGTTTTGCTTAAAAATCCAAGAAATGGAGTTGCAGGAGCAATTCGAAATCTTGACCCAAAAGAAACCGCAAAGCGTAAGTTGGAATTTTTCTGTTATTCCATAATTTATTGCCAAAAGAAATTTTTAACTCAGGAAGAAATGCACGAATTTTTGCTGAAAAATAAATTTAACACTGGACATTTTTTCAAGATTTGCAAAAGCGTGGCAGAAATCAAGAAAAACATTGAAGATGTAAGCAAGAAGAAATCTTCATTAGACATAGACATTGACGGAATGGTTATCAAAGTCAACGATGTTGCACCGCGTGATGAGATTGGATATACAAACAAATTTCCTAAGTGGGCGATGGCTTATAAATTTGAAGCAGAAGAAGTTTCCACTATGTTGGAAGATGTTGTTTGGCAGGTGGGAAGAACTGGCAAAGTTTCACCGATTGCTTGCTTGCAACCTGTTGAACTTGCAGGAGCAACCATTTCAAGAGCAACTCTTAACAACATTGAAGATATAAGAAAAAAGAATGTTTATTTAAACAGTCGTGTTTTTATCAGACGAAGTAATGAAGTGATTCCAGAAGTGCTTGGTTTGGCAGAAAAGTTTGAAAATTCTGTTGAAATTGAAGAACCAACAAATTGTCCTTGTTGTGATGCGATGCTTATAAAAAAAGGTCCACTTTTATATTGTCCAAACCATGATGGTTGCAAAGAGCAAATTGTGGCAAGGCTTACTCACTTTGTGACTCGTGATGCATTCAACATTGAAGGTCTTTCTGAAAAAACTTTAAGTCAATTCTATGACGACCTTGGTGTCAGACATTATTCTGACCTTTATCATTTGACAAAAGAACAGTTGATAGGTTTGGAAAAATTTAAAGATAAAAAAGCAGACAATGTTATTGCCAGCGTGCAAAGAAGCAAAAATATTGAATTTTACAGATTTTTGTTTGGTTTAGGAATAAGTGAAGTGGGCATCAAAACTTCCAAAGATTTGGCTAAAACTTTCAAAACTTTGCAGGCTATTAAAGAAGCAAGTTTTGAAGAAATTGATGAAATTGAAGATGTAGGTGGAGTGATTGCACAAAATATTTACGACTTTTTCCGAGATGAAAACAACCTTAATGAAATTGAAAGACTTTTGAATGTTGGAGTAAAGATTGAAAAAGTGGAAAGTGCCAAGTCTGACAAACTTAAAGGATTAACTTTTGTTTTAACAGGAACTCTTGAAAATTTTTCTCGTGCAGAAATGTCCAAACTTATTGAAGATCATGGTGGTAAAACTGCATCATCTGTTTCAAAAAACACCGATTATGTTTTGGCAGGTGTTGAAGCGGGAAGTAAACTGGATAAAGCGAAAAGCCTTGGCGTGAAAGTTATTTCAGAAACAGAAATGCTTGCTTTGATTAAATAATAATTTTTTAAATTGTCTTGATTTTTCTTTGTTTTTGTGATAGAATGATTTTGTCAGTTAGCCAGATGGTCGCTGTGTGCTTGTAGTGAGCACAGAGAGGAAAGTCCGAGCATCCAAAGAACATGGTGCAAGTTAACGGCTTGTGGGGGCGACCCTAAGGACAGTGCAACAGAAATAGACTACCTGAAATTTTAAATTTTGGGAAAAGATGGAAAGGTAGAGTAAGAGCCTACCGGAGAGTTGGTGACAATTTTCGCTCTGTAAACCCCACCTGATGCAAGG
>CATKYT010000008.1 GCA_949841245.1 uncultured Eubacteriales bacterium
GTTATTATTGAAATAATTGATTTAGTTAAGTTAAATTAAACAGGAGTAATAAATGGGACTTTTTGGAAATGAAAATAAATCACAAGTAAAAAAATTAAGAAAGATTGCTGATAAGGTTATTGAACTTGAAGAAAAATATAAATCTTACAGTGACAGCGAATTGCAAAATTGCACTGAAGATTTTAAAAAGAGATACAATGAAGGCGTAAGTTTGATGGACTTGTTGCCAGAAGCTTTTGCTGTTATGCGTGAAGCATCATCAAGAGTGCTTAATATGCGTCATTTTTACACTCAGATTTTGGGCGGAATAGCACTTCATCAAGGCCGTATTGCAGAAATGGCCACAGGTGAAGGTAAAACTTTGGTTGCCACTTTGCCTGCTTACTTAAACGCTATTTCTGGGCTTGGAGTGCATGTTGTAACTGTCAATGAATATTTGGCAAAGCGTGACGCTGAATGGATGGGAAAAGTTTACAGATTTTTGGGACTTACAGTTGGTGTCATTGTTTCAGGCATGGATGAAAAAGCAAAACGCCAAGCATATAATTGTGACATCACTTATTGCACCAACAACGAACTTGGTTTTGACTATCTTCGTGACAACATGGCAATCACAAAAGAACAACGCGTTCAACGCGGACACAATTTTGCCATAGTTGACGAAGTGGACTCTATTTTGATTGATGAAGCAAGAACCCCACTCATCATTTCAGGACGCGGAATGAAATCAAGTGACAATTATATAAAAGCACAAAAGTTTGCCGAAACATTAAAGCCAGACGACTATGAAAAAGATGAAAAGACAAAGGCTTTAAACTTGACAGACAGCGGTGTTGCAAAAGCAGAAAGATTTTATGGCACAGACAACCTTTCAAATGTTGAAAACTTGGAAATAAACCACTATATTAACAATGCTTTGAAAGCAAATTTCATCATGAACTTAAATGATAACTATATTGTAAAAGATGGAGAAGTTGTCATCGTTGACGAATTTACCGGAAGAACAATGCCAGGACGAAGATATAACGATGGTCTGCATCAAGCGATTGAAGCCAAGGAAGGTGTGGAAATTAAAGATGAAAACAAGACAATGGCAACCATCACATTCCAAAACTTTTTCCGAATTTACAACAAACTTTCTGGCATGACAGGAACAGCTAAAACAGAAGAAGGTGAATTTCGTGCAATTTATAAGTTGGATGTTGTTACAATTCCAACAAATCGTCCAAACATCAGAAAAGATGAACCAGACATTGTTTTCACAACAGTAAACGGCAAAATTAAGGCAATTATTGATGAAATTAAGCGTCATCATGAAATTGGACAACCAATTTTGGTGGGCACAATAACCATTGAAAAAAGTGAATTGCTTTCAAAAGCTTTGAAAGAAAACAAAATTCCGCACACTGTTTTAAACGCCAAAAACCACGAAATGGAAAGTCAGATTGTGGCACAGGCAGGCAGAAAAGGTGCTGTCACCATTGCCACAAACATGGCTGGTCGTGGAACTGACATCTTGCTTGGTGGAAACCCTGAATTTATGGCGAAAAAGCAGATGAAAGACGAAAATTACACTGACGAACAAATTTCTTATGCCACTGCTTTCAACACAGTTGACGACAAAGATATGAACAAAGCAAGACAGCGTTACAACGAACTTTACAGCGAATTTAAAAAGGTTACAGATGCAGAAAAAGAAGAAGTTGTAAAGGTTGGTGGTCTTCATATTGTCGGCACTGAAAGACACGAATCAAGGCGTATTGACAATCAGTTGCGTGGTCGTGCTTCTCGTCAAGGGGACCCAGGTTCAAGCGTGTTTTTCTTGTCTTTGGAAGACGATTTAATTCGCATTTTTGGTGGCGACAGAATTAAAAGTGTTGCTCAGTTTTTCCGATTGGAAGAAGACACCCCTATTCAATTGAAAATTCTTTCAAGACAGATTGAAAGTGCACAGAAAAAAATTGAAATGCAAAACTTTGCCATAAGAAAAACAGTTTTGCAATTTGATGATGTAATGAACGCTCAAAGAGAAGTTATATATAAAGAAAGAAACAAGGTTTTGGATGGTTTGGAAGTGCATGACCAAATTATGAAAATGTTCCCAGAAGTCATTGCTTCAGTTGCTGAAAAATGTGTTTCTGATGAAAAACCTTATTTTGAATGGGATTTTGCAAAAATTAATCAAGAGTTTGAACGCGGACTTCTTGAAAAAGGTCAAAATGTCATTACAGAAAAATTCTGTGAAGGTTTTGACAGCGAAGATTTAGAACATGCAGTTTTCAAACTTGTTCAAAAGCGTTATGCTGAAAGACAAGCAGAAGCCGAAAAATATGGCATCGACTTTGAAAAAATTGAAAAATTTGTGCTTTTAAAGGTGGTTGACACCAATTGGATGAATCATATTGATGACATGCAAACAATGAAAAACGAAATCTTTGCAAGGGGATTTGGTAATCAAGACCCTGTTTTGGCATATAAAAAAGACAGTTATGAAATGTTTGACAATATGATTGAAAAAATCAGAGAAATTGCCTGCACTGTGCTTTTAAACACCAGCATTGAAATAAGACAACCAACCCCACCACCACAACCTAAGATGCAAGAAGCAAGGGTTTATGACCCAGCAATGACAAAACCACAAGTTGTGGAAACCCAACAAATTCAAAAAACCGATGTTCGCACAGAAAGAAAAGTTGGCAGAAACGAACTTTGTCCATGCGGAAGCGGAAAAAAATATAAAAATTGTTGTGGAAAAGAATGAAAAAACTGCGCTTTTGGCTCAGTTTTGACAACAAGTGTCAAAACATATCGCTTTGATGCTTGTTTTTTCATTTTCGCGACCAAACGAAATCGCACTTTGTAAAAGAGAATAAGCAATTTTTGTTCGTTGGCGATTTGTCGCGACTTTTTTGGAAGATAGAGAATTAAATTTTAATGACAAAATGCTGATTTAAAATCAGTTTTAATGTTTTTTATTGAAAAAAATGGCAATATAAAAACATGGAAAATGATACTTTTGGCAAAAGATTAAAATATTTGCGTTCAGAAAAAGGTTTAACTCAAATTCAGTTGGCACAAGAATTGAATATTGATAAATCCACCATTGCAAAATATGAAACAGACAAGATAGAACCAAGTCTTTCTATGTTGTTGGTTTTTGTAAGATATTTCAAAGTTTCGGCAGATTTTATTTTAGGATTGGAAGATTAATTTAATCTTCTTTTTTTATAATTTCATCCAAAATTTTGCATGAAAGGTCATCAACATGATTTGTTTTAAAATGTTGATTAAGAATTTTTACAAGTTCTGGATTATTCCACAAAAATTTGTTTCTCATGTATGCACAAATTCCAAAATGTTTTGAAAATATGTTTAAATTTGAAACTTTTTCTAAATCAAAATTTTTTTCCAAATCTTCCTTAATTTTTTCGATTATTTCTTTTATTATTGTCATATTTACTCCTTAAATTCTGATTAATAGTCAGAATATAAGTTATTTTACTGATTTTCTGTCAGAATGTAAAAAGAAATGGAGATAAATATGCAAGGTTTTGGTGAAATCTTAAAAAGTTTACGAAAAGAAAAGGGATTGACGCAGATTGAGTTGTCTAAATTGCTGAATTTAGATAAGTCCACAATCGGGAAATACGAAACTGATAAAATTAAACCAAGTTTAGATATGTTGCAAATAATTGCAGATTTTTTTGAAGTAACTAGTGATTATTTGTTGGGCAGGGAAGATTAAGATTTTAATTTTCTAATTCCTAATAAATAGTCAATTTTAAAATCAATTAAATTTTAAATTTTTCTTTAAAGTGAAAAATTTATTGTAACTTCTTACAAAATTTTCGCAATTTTTCTCTTATTATATATATTACATAAAAATGCTTGACAAAATGGAACTTATTGTGTTATATTTAAAACGCAGTAAAAATACTGTCCTTGTCCTTATTTTTTTATAAGGACCATTAGTCCAAAAGGAGGTAATTAAGATGAATAAGTATGAACTTATGTTTATCATTTCAAGCGATGCCAGCGATGAAAAGAAAGAAGCCCTTATTGCTAAATTTAAGGCTTACATCGAAGAACGCAAAGGCACTGTTGACGGAATTGATAAAATCGGAATGAAAAAGTTGGCATACCCAATCAACTTCAAAAATGAAGGTTACTATGTTTTGATGAATATCACTTTCAGTCCTGAAGAAGTTGACGCTATGAACAAACTTATGACCATCACTGATGGCATTGTTCGTCAAATGTTTGTAAGAAAGTAAGAAAATTTGATAAACAAAAAGGCTTTTTGCCTTAGGAGAAAATTATGAATAAAGTTGTTTTAATTGGAAATTTGACAAGAGACCCAGAACTTCAAACCACAAACAGTGGTGTTTCTGTTTGCAGATTCTCACTTGCTGTTGCAAGAAGATTTGCAAATTCTGATGGAGAAAGGGAAGCAGATTTCATCAACATTGTTGTTTGGAGAAATCAAGCAGAAAATTGTCATAAATATCTTAAAAAAGGCTCTAAGTGTGCTGTTGTTGGAAGAATTCAAACATCATCTTATGATGCAGCAGATGGCTCTAAAAGATATACAACCGATGTTGTTGCAGATGAAGTTGAATTCATCAGCACAAGAAATGGTGGAGATAACAGTGAAAGCGGTTTCACTCCTTCTGATGAAGGCAAAGTTGCTTCGCCAAAACAAACTGCTGAACTTGAAGAAATTGACGATGATTCATTGCCATTCTAATTAATTTAATCAGTTTGTTGAATTTTTAAATTTTAATAGGAGAATAAAATGAGCGAAACTGTTAAGACCGAAGAAAAGGTCGTTAAAAAATATCGTAAACCTGCAAAGAAAAAAGTATGTGCTTTTTGTGTTGCTGGTGAAAAGACAATTGACTACAAAGATGTAGCAAAAATCAGAAAATACATTACTGAAAAAGGCAAAATTTTGCCAAGACGCCAAACAGGTGTTTGCTCTTATCATCAAAGAGAACTTGCAAATGCAATCAAGAGAGCAAGAAATATGGCACTTCTTCCATATGTTGGAGATTAAAAGGAGTTTATGATGAAAAAAGAATTACATCCAGATTATCATGAAGTTACTGTTTCTTGTGCTTGCGGAAACACTTTTAAGACTGGCTCTTGTGTTAAGGGTGACACTCTTAAAATTGATATTTGCAACAAATGCCATCCTTTCTATACAGGAAAGAAGAAGGTTGTTGATGCCAGCGGAACAGTTGAAAACTTTAAGAAAAAATATAACCTTGACTAATTAAGTTTAATCAATTAAAAAAAGACGCAAGATTGTCGTCTTTTTTTAATCTCTATTTGTTTTCATCTCCAAGTCCGCCACGGCCGGTGTCAGATTTTTTTTCTGTTTTTGTGTATATTTTTGTTGTCTTATTATATGGATTAATTTTGCTTGGGTTTTCAACTTTTATTGAATTTTTTGGTAACAAATTATTGCACTTGTTTGCCATTAATTCCAAATATTCATTTGCTGTTGTTTCAAACAAAGAGTAAAACAAAATTTGGCTGATTTTTGGAAATTGATTTTGCAAAAATTCAGCAACATTGGTTTTGTTTGCTTCCGCAAGATTATAAATTTCTTGTTGAGTTGCTTTAATCAATTTATTGCCGAAAAACATATGCAAAGCATTTGGAGTAGAATCCAAAAGTGGAAGCAATTTAAGTTTTGGAAGGCTTGGGATGTTTTTTACTTTTTCCGTGGCTAAAAGTTCCAGTCTTTCCTTGGTTTTTAAAAGTAAAAATCCAGCATTGTCAGCTGCCAATTGTTTTATTGTGAAATGAACTAAATCGTTTTCTGTGAAATTCATAAAACTCTCAACAGAATCTGCTTTAAGTCTAATCAAAACTTCTTGGTTTGGCTTATAGATATCATAAATATTGTTGAAAGCATCTAATTTTATGTAATATCCCATAAATATGCCATCTTGAATTTGCCAAGTTTTGAAATTTGTTCTCAAATTTAATGGACTTGAAACTTCACTTTGTGCTTTAACTATATCTTTTAAAGTTATCAATTTGTTTTGGGGTAAATTCATAGAAACTCCTTTATACATATTAATTATATTACAAAAACTTGAGTTTGTCAAGATTTACTGGGTTTAAAGTTATTTTTATCGCTTTTTGGCAATAATTTACGCATGGATAGGTTTGTTTTTCCAACTTCAAATGGTGTTGTGGTTTCCAGTGCTGACAAAAAAGTGATTTCTGCAACCAATTGTCAAGGTGAAAAGAAATTGAAAAGTGCACTTACAAAAAATAAAATTGTGTTTTGGCACTTTCCTTTTTTAAGGGGATTGCAAATTTTTTTCTGTGGGCTTTTGGCTTTTTTTGATGCTCTTATAATGTCTTTGGATTTATGCGACAATTCCAAAATTAAGAAAGACAACAAATATTATATGCAAAAACTGATTGTTTTGGGAGCAGTTGTGATTTTTGCTTGTTTAATTTCTTTTTTTGTTTTGGGCAGTTTTCCCAACAAATTGGCGGTTTTAATTGTTGGGCTTTTTGGAAATTCTTTTTTAAGAAATTTGCTTGTTGTGTTGTTTAAAGTTTTGTTTTTTGTCATTGTGATTTTGTGTTTAAGGTGTTTTGCCAATGTTTGCGAATGTTTCAGGTTTAACCGTGCTTGTGACAAGTTGCAAAGTGAACAGGTTTTGAACAAGTCAAAAAAGAAACAAACGCAAAACTTGAAAACTAAAAACAAGCAAAAACAAACCAAGAAAAATATTGCAAAAAAAGAAATGTTTGTGCCAAATTTCTTAAATTATCTTATTTTTGTTTTTCTTTTAGATGTTTCTGTGGTAACATTATGTGGAGCAAGTTTTGG
Organism: uncultured Eubacteriales bacterium; assembly: GCA_949841245.1. Lineage (GTDB taxonomy): Bacteria > Bacillota > Clostridia > Christensenellales > UBA1242 > Caccovivens. The sequence continues at coordinate 6,860 of CATKYT010000008.1, forward strand.
TTTTTGGTTCAACTTGGCTTTTTCAGTTGCACTTATGCTTGTATGCGTAAGCGTGGGTTATGAAATTGCATGGGTTGTGGAAAATGTGGTTTGGCTTAGATGGCTCAGGTTTGTGACGGGTGCTTTGGTTTTTGTCAAACCTTCAAGAACACACACCGAAACAGTCAATGTTGCCATGACTGAACTTGGACTGCTTATTACACAAAAGGACAGAGAATTGGTGGTTGACGAAAATAAAAAGGCTTTTTCAGTCGTTTATAATGAAGTTAGAAACAAACTTATTTCTGCTGGCATCAATGACAAAAGTGATGCTGATTGGCTTATTGCCACAATTTTAGGCAAAAATCGTGCAGAAATAAAACTTACACCTTTTGTGACAGATAAACAAGAACAAGAAATTTTGCGTGCAGCAGACAGACGTGCAAAAGGGGAAAGTTTGGACAATATATTTGGTTGGACAGAATTTTATGGAATAAGATTTGATGTTAACAAAAAAGTCCTTACTCCAAGAATGGAAACAGAAATTTTGGTGGAACAAGTTTTAAAAGCACAGAAAGAATTTAAAAAACCGAAAATTCTTGATTTGGGAACAGGCTCTGGGGCAATTGCGATTGCTTTGGCAAAGAATTGTGAAGCTGAAATTACGGCAATTGATGTCAGTAAGACTGCACTGGCCACTGCACAAAACAATGCCAAGAAAAACGATGTGAAAGTGGAATTTTTGCATTCAAATTTGTTTGAAAACTTGAAATGGCGACAAAGATTTGATATAATAGTGTCAAATCCGCCATACATTAAAACGGCAGACATCGAAAAATTGGATAAGAATGTTAAAGATTGTGACCCACATTTGGCACTTGATGGTGGTGAAGATGGATTGGATTTTTATCGCGAAATCACAAAAAAAGCAGGCAAAAGGTTAAACGATGGTGGGCAGCTTTTCTTTGAAGTGGGAAAAGGTCAAGCATCAGCGGTTCGTAAGATTATGAAAGATTGTGGTTTTGAAGATGTTAAAACAATAAAAGATTACAATAAAATTGAAAGAGTGGTTTATGGAAGATTTAAGTAAAGAATTTTTGGAAAAAACAGAAAAATCAAAGGTCAGATTTGATGAACTTACTGACCTTATTTCTCGCCCTGAAATTTTGGCAGATAACCGAGAATTTAAAAAATTGGTTAAAGAAAGAAATTCGCTTGAAGGATTGGCAGAAGCACATGAAGATTTAAAGAAACTTTTGAAAGATTGTGAAAGTTGTGAAAAAGATTTCAAAAGTGAAACTGACAATGAAATGAAAGCACTTTTTGAAAGCGAAATTCAAAATCTTAACACTTTGATTGGGCAGAAAGTTGAAGATATAAAAATCATGCTTTTGCCAAAAGATGAAAATGACGAAAGTAATGCGATTTTGGAAATTCGTTCGGCAGCAGGTGGGGAAGAATCTGCTTTGTTTGCTCTTGAACTTTGCAGAATGTATTCTCATTATGCTGAAAAATGTCGTTGGAAAGTGGAATATATTGACATGTCAGAAACTGAAATTGGTGGTGTGAAAGAAGCAACAATTTTGATTAAAGGCAAAGGTGCTTATTCCAGACTTAAATATGAAAGTGGTGTTCACAGGGTGCAAAGGGTGCCAGAAACAGAAAGTCAAGGACGAATTCACACTTCAACAGCAACTGTTGCGTGTCTTCCAGAAGTTGAAGATATTGATTTTGAAATCTTGGATAAAGATTTAAGAATTGATACATATCATTCTGGTGGTGCGGGTGGACAAAATGTCAATAAAGTGGAAACAGCAATAAGAATAACTTATCTTCCACTTAATATTGTGGTTACATGTCAGGATGAACGAAGCCAACTTAAAAATAAAGAAAAGGCTTTCAACATCTTGAAAGCAAAACTTTATGATTATTATCAAGAACAGCGTGACAGTGAATATCGTGAAGACAGAAAAAGTCAGGTGGGACGCGGAAACAGAAACGAGCGTATTCGCACTTACAACTATCCACAAGGTCGTGTAACAGACCACCGAACAAATTTGTCGTCGTATGATTTGGATGGGGTGCTTAATGGCGGACTTGATGAATTTATTGATGCCATGATTTTAAAAGAAAGGACAGAACTGCTTGCACAGGCATGAAAATTTCAAAATTTGTGACTTATAAGGATGATTCTGTATAAGTTTACAACATGACAATTGATATTGTTTAATAAAATTCATTTTTTTAAGTTGTTATTTATAGTCCAATGCAGAAAATTGAAAATTGATTAAGAATAATTTTAAATTAATTTGTTTGATTAATAAAAATAATTTATAATAAAAAATTCATTTAATTTTAATTTTTAAAACTTTTTTATGAGCCTAAATTAGGGATATTAAATGGTGTCAGAAAAATTTTTCAAATTTTTCGATTTTTTGTCGAAAATTATTTGGAAATTAAAATTGTTTATGATATTATATTGATATACAAAAAGCAGAAGAATAATAATTCAACTTTTTGGGATGATAATTTTATCGGAGGTTTGTTATGAACTCAATGTTATTGGATATTGCTTATGACTGGGAAACATTTGTTACTATGTCAGGAAGTGGTCTTGGAGGAGAATGGCTTAGCACATTATTAAGAACTCTTTCAACCGTTATGTGGATAGTTCTTGCTTTAGTTGGTGCCGCTGGTGGTATGTATGCTGTTTTTGTAGGTGTAAAAATGGCAAGAGCAGATTCTGCTGAGCAAAGAGAAGAAGGCAAAAAGAGATTTATCAATGTTATCGTTTCAGTTATTGTTGTTATTGTTTTGATTATTTTCTTTAATATATTTTTACCTATGATTTTAAGTACAGTAATGGATTTAGATCATAATAACATTAATTCTTCATCTTCTGTTGCTGGAAAAGTTCAAGTTATTTCAAACATGACAAATGCAGCAAAAGTAATGCTTAGATTGCCACTTTAATTGAGATGAATAAATAAAAGACATTCAAACGAATGTCTTTTTTTATTTTTTAATTAATTTTTTTAAATTAACTTTCAATTGTGTGAATTGCAAAACTTTGTTTCGGCAAGCAATAATTGAAAATCACAACAGTGAAGAAAGATTGGGACAGGAACCAAAGTTTAAGCGGAGCAAATATTTTAAATTTCGTGTCCGCAAAAAAATTGGGAGATTTCCAAGTTTAGAAGTTTCCGAAGCATCTTCTGCAACTGCATGTGTTGGTGTTGTTATTAAAATTGTTATTGTTGTCTGACAGACCAAGAAGAAGCAAAAGCAAGATGTTTGTGTTGGTTGCCAAATTTGTGTCGTTGTTTGAACTTAACACAGACAACAAAAATACCCATAAAAATTCCTGAGACGACATGACAATCCTCCTTTTTGACAAAATTTAACATTCTTCGTCTAAAAAGGCCGTTTAAAACCTTTTGACTTTTCGTCTTTGGTTTATATAATGATTGTGAAAGCAGCAACTTCGTTTTTCTGTTTAAGCAATACATAGTCGAAGTTGTGTTTGCTGTTGTTATATATTCTTTAATTTTTTAATGTGTTACAAAAAGGGGTGAAATTATGAATAAATTGTTGAAAATTTCTGAAAAAGGAAGATATGAAATGTTGGAACTTTTGCCAAATGAAGAAAGCACTAACAAACTGGCACTTTATTTTCAAAATTTTTCTGACCAAACCAGAATTAAAATTTTGTCTGCACTTGCACTGAAAGATTTATGTGTAAATGATTTATCAAAAATCTTGGACATCAATCAAACAACAATTTCTCACCAACTTAAAACGCTTAAAGACCAAGGTTTGGTGGAATATAAACGCGAAGGCAAAATTTTGGTTTATCGTTTGAAATCGCCACATGTAAATGAAATGATGGAATATGCTGTGCAAATTTTGTGCTGAAAAATTAGGTTTAAGAAACAAACAAAAAACATAACAATTAAAAATAACCTGTTGAAACTTAAATAAAACATTATTCGTATTTGATTGATGTTGCTTGACAAAACAGTTTGAAACCATTAAAATATTTGTTATGAAAAAGAAATTGCTTTTGCATTCATGTTGTGGGCCGTGTTCAACTGTTGTGATTGAAAGATTGAAAGAAAATTTTGATGTCACAGTCTTTTATTATAATCCTAACATCGAGCCACGCGAAGAATATGAAAAACGCAAAGTGGAAGAACAAAAAGTTTGCCAATATTTTGATGTTCCGTTTATTGATTTTGATTGGGATAATGAAAATTGGCTTAATTTTGTCAAAGGTTTGGAAAACGAAAGAGAAGGCGGAGCAAGATGTGAAAAGTGTTTTGTCTATCGCTTAAAAAGAACTGCTGTCTATGGAAAAGAACATGGGTTTGACATTTTTGCTTCAACTCTTTCAGTCAGCCCACATAAAAATACAGAAATTATAAATAAAGTGGGAAATGAAATTGCAAGTGAAGAAAAAATTGAATTTTTGCCAGAAAGTTTTAAAAAGAAAGATGGATATAAACGAAGTATTGACATTTCAAAAGAGTTGAATCTTTACAGACAAAACTATTGTGGTTGCCACTTTTCAAGGAGAGATGATTGAAAAATTTTGATAAGGATTTCATTCAATACAGTGACAAAAAGGTTAAGGAAGAAACCAAAAATTTGGCTTTATATTTGACCTTGCATATATCATTGTATATTGTGCTTATCTTCTTTGTCATCTTTTTTGCTTGGTATACCTATTTTACAACCACACACAGTTTCTATGAAGTGAAAGGTGCTTCAATGAAAAACACATTAAATCAAAATGTGAGTGACACTGACGGAAATGCCGCTTATGATGCTGTTTATGTAAACACAACTGATAAAGGAAATGTTTTCGACATTGTTGTTATTAAGAAACCAACCGATGCAGAAGCAATCATCAAAAGAACGATGGCTGTTGCAGGTGACTTTATAACCATTGCCAAAGATAAAAGTGGATTTTACAGATTTTATAGAATTGAGAAAAATGAAATGTCTGTTCAAGAAAATAAATTGGTTTCAAGCAAAACTGATGAGCAAGCAAAGTTGGAAGAAAACGGCACAAATGGCTATGAAATTCGTGGTTATGAAGATTGGACGGCAAACAGAGATTCACAGTTTACCTTTTTAAATTCCAAAGAAAGACATTATGAAGAAGATTTTTATGTAAAATTTTTGCAACCATTCTTTGACAATCCTGAAAGTGAAGATTTGAAATATAACTATTTTGTTTCAGATGATGAACTTGTTTATGTTCAAGTGCCAGAAGATTATTTCTTTTATATGGGCGACAATCGTGGACACAGTGATGATTCAAGATTAAAAGGCTTTTGTCCTGTGGAATATATTGTTGGAAAAGCCGATTTGGTGGTCTATGACTATAACTTTGGTAACCGATTATGGGAAGTTATTAAGTTTTATTTCAACCAAGTAGATAAATTTTTTGCAAGATAAGCGAATTTGTTTGCTAAAAACCTTTAATTATGTTAAAATAAGTATAGCATAGATAAAATGCAAAAAATTAAAGGAGATATATATGAATAAAGGTGAATTCGTTAAAGCGGTTGCAGAAAAAGCAAATTGCACTCAAAAAGATGCTGGAATTGTTTTTGATGCTGTGATTGACACTATTGTAAGTGTTCTTAAATCAGGAGATAAAATTCAAATTCCTGGCTTTGGTTCTTTTGAAGTTGTTTCTAAATCAGCAACAACAAAAATCAACCCACTTACTAAGCAAACAATCAAAGTTAGTGCTTGCAAAAGTCCAAAATTTAAATTTGGTAAAAGTTTTAAAGCCCTTTTTAACTAATATAATTCATATAACGAAAAATCTCACAATAAGTGAGATTTTTTTTAATTTGTTGGGTCTGTTTTTTCTTCTTTTTCAAAATCTATTATAATATATCCGCTTGGCATACTGCAAAGTGGGCAAGTGCTCCAACCTTGTTTGGAAATTTCTACATTACCACAGTTGGAACATTTCCATTCTGTTGCCACATTTCTTTTATGCATACGATTGGATTTATACAGTTTTGCAAGATAATTTAAAATGCGAAAATGTGTTTTTTCAACTCTTGCCACAAGTTCGAAAGATTTGGCAATTTCTGGAAAACCTTCATCGCGTGCAATACGGGCAAAACTTGGATAGATGTTATCTCCTTCGGCAAGTTCAATTTTGCTTTCTTCCATCAAACTGGTTTTCAAAATTGGGTCGTCAAAAGGATAGCCCGCTTCAATCGGAATGTTTTTCACACTTCCACCACTCATTTTCAAAATATGGTCATAGAAAACTTTTGCATGTGCCATTTCATTTTTTGCCAAAGTTTTCAATGTGTCCGAAATAAACTTTTGTTGATCTGCTATGGCAAGTTTGGACATAAATTGATATCTTGCACCTGCTTGACATTCCGCTGAAAACGAACGCGCAAGATTGTTTTTTGTTACACTGTCATTAAAATTCATATTATTCTCCTTTCACAGTCAAAGTATTGACTTTTTTTGTTTGTTTAAACATTTGCTTTTTTTTAATTTTTTGTTTACAATAATATAAAAGGAGTTACTATGTTTCTTGGTGACAGAGGAAAGCCCAATAAATTCCCATCTATAAGAATGAATTATGACATCATTATTGACAATGAAAAACTTACTTTGCACAAAATGACTGCTAAACTTGGCTTTTATTCCATTCTTAATGCTGGCAAAATAAATGAAATTGAAACTGTCTATGACACTGAAAGAAATCTGCTTACTGGTGCTGGGCTTTTACTTAGAAAAAAACAGCATCCAAACAGAGCGTATTTTTCGTTGGTTCGCATAAGTTCTATGAACAACATTCAAAATCGTGAAAAGAAATCATTTTTGGGAGAATGTGAACACAAAGACCAACCAAGTGATTTCCCTGTGCAAATTGCTGATGTTATGAACAAAACTTTTTATAATCTTTTCACTGTCAATTTGGTGGATGTGGTTAAGCATGTTACGCCTTATGTAAGAATTGAAATGACTGGAAATCGATATAAAATTGTCAGCGGAACAGGTTATGAAGCCGAAATCAATTTTGAGAATTTAAAGTTTAAAGATGTGCGCACTGGCAAAAAAGCAAAAAGAAGAAATTTTTCCATTGAAATGCTTGCTGACCCAAATTATGAAAAGGAAAGACAACAAATTTTGGATGTAATTGAACATTATTGCAAAGAATTGCAATTTGTCAATCGAAATCGTTTTGAAATGGCTGATGTCATGTTGCATCCACGCATTCCTGCTGTGAAAAAATCTGATGAAAATGAAGATGATTTCAAAGATAAAAAGAAAAAAAAGAAAAAGAAAATTGATGAGAATGTTTAAACATTCTCTTTTTTTGTTTCGTTGAATTGGCTTTTCTGCAAGCTTTAAAGTTCTCTGTTATTTTATAAATTTTTGTTTCATATAAATAAAGCGTGAAGAAAAAACAAAACAAAAAGAATGGGCTGAATTTAAGAACAAAAATCTGTTATGGTGTTGGAAACCTTGGTTATGGTTCAATGGGACAAACGGTCAGCACTTTTATCATGTTTTTTGGGACAAGCGTGCTGGGTCTTTCTGGCATGCTTGTAGGTTTTATGATTGCTTTGACTTCACTGTGGGACGGGCTGTCTGACCCTATTATTGGTTTTCTTTCTGACAGAACAAGAAGCAAAGTTTTTGGAAGACGATTGGGGCATATGTTGTTTGCGTCTTTTGCACTTGCCATTTGCAACATTTTGCTGTGGCTTTGTCCTTTTGGAAACGGTAATCCTTTGGCACTATTGTGGCTTTTGGTGTTTTTGTTGTTGCAGGAAACTTTCAACACATTTTTTGCCACACCTTATTCTGCACTTTGTATTGACATTGCTCCTGACTATAACGACCAATCTAAAACCCAAGGTTACAAAACAGTTTTTTACATTTTTGGGCTTATTATGCCAAGCATTTTGATGTCTGTTTTTATGCCATCCTCTGGGGCAGGAACACAAGGTCAATTTAACAGAAATGCTTACATTTATATTGCGCTTGTCAATTCTGCACTTGTGTTAGTGTGTGGACTTATCACAATTTTTGGAACAATTAAACGAGTAAGGTCAATGCCAAATTATCATGAAAAATTGGAAGAACAAGAAGAAAAAGATAAAAAGAAAAACAATCAGAAAACTCACAGTTTTAAGAAAATTCTTTCAGGTTATGTTGAAACATTCAAGAAAAAAGATTTCAGAACAGTCATGCTTGGTTATTCAGTTTCTTTGATTGCCACAGTTTTCATAACTTCTGTGGGCATGCACCTTTTTACTTTTTGCTATCATTTTTCGAGTATGCAAATTTCAGTGCTTATGATTTGTTTGTTTGGCGGAGCCATTGCGTCACAGATTTTGTGGGTAAACATTGTTAAAAAATATGACAAAAAACAAACTCTAATTTTTGCTTTGGCTGTTTTGCTTTTTGGAATTGCCATGACCAGCATCACATTTCTTTTCAGACTTTATTGCTCGTCAGATTTCATCTTTTGGTTTGTTTTTCCTTGTTTGTTTATTTGTGGCATAGGTTCAGGGGCTTTATATTCACTTCCGCACTCTATGTATGCAGATGTAGTGACAATGGAACAATATCGCACTGGTGTCAATAATGCTGGAAGATATACAGGTTATTACACTTTCACATACAATTTTTCTAATTCTGTTGCTTTGCTTTTTATTGGGCTTCTGTTGGATTTGGTCAAGTTTGATTCATCACAACCTGTTCAGGCACTTGCTGTGCAAAATGGACTTGGCAGAATTGTCTTTTTTGGAAGTTCAATTGCAATTTCTATTGCCATTATAATTTTTTCTAAGTATTCAATCAAACGCAGTGATGTGCTTAAAGTGCAGATTAAAGCAAATGAACAATCAGTTAAAAGATGAAAATAATATATATAATAATTTTATTTATAAATAATAAGTAAAACAATGTTTTTTCGACAAATTGAATAAATTTTCGACATTTTCACAAAATAAAGACATGAAAATGTTGAAAGTCGTGTTGATTATGTTATGTTTAAGTTGTGCTGTTTTGGCATCGGGATGTGGAGATAAACAACTTCCATCAGCAAAAATAACTCGTGATGAAGCACGAGTTGGTGGCAGTTTAAGTTTTGTCTTTGACCAAAATGATGGTGTTGTTTATGTGGGTGGAAAAGATGAATACTTATCCTACACCACAGGTGACGAAAGCAAAGGTTATGCAGAAGGAAACAGAGTTGGGCTTAAAGTCACAGCACCTGATGTAGAACTTGACCTTGAAAATGCCGTTTTGGAAATGAATGATGTAACATATTCCGCAGGTGATTTTTTGGAAAGTGTCAATGGTGAAAATCAAAGATTCTTCTATATATATCCAAGTTTTGACAAGAAAAATAATGAAGTAAGTTTTTCAATTACATGGCAAGAAGGAACCAAGGCACAAGAATATCGTGTGATTGTCGTTGAAGGAACAAAATTTTTAAATCAAAATGGAGAGATTATTTAAAAAAATAAAAACCGCTTTATGCGGTTTTATTTGTTATTGGATGGTTCAGATTTTAAAATTGGTTTTTCATCTGGAAGAAATTCAGTATAGTTTATTTTAAGTTTTTTGCCAATGCTTGTAATTAAATTCTTTTCTGAAATTGGTTTGCAAGGCACAAGTTCCTTTTCAAGATAAGTCGGATGATTATTTGCAAAGAATGTTGTTCCATCTTTCAATTTTAATCCATGTTTCAAGGCGACATATTGAATGACATTTGGTGTGAACACTTGAAGAACATTCAAAATTTCGTTTTTTGTTATAAACATAGACATATCAAATTTCATTTTACAGTTTTCTTTATCAATTTGAGTTAAAGCGGCAACTTCCAATCTAAAAACTGCATCATCAACGGCATTTTGATTTAAGGATTCTAAGTTTACTTTGTTGATTTGAAGTGCAAGTTTTTTTACACTGTTCAAAAACTTTCTGAATACAAATTCTTCTGGTGTAAATCCACCAATCAATCCTGTTTCTGAAAATAAACTGCGATAATTTGATTGCTTTAACTCAATTTCATCGGCATATACACTTTTTAAAAGTTTTGGTGTTATATAAATTTGTTTATCCATAATCTTTGGTTTCCCCCTTACATATTGAAATATATCACAAAATCGTAAATTTGTCAATATATAAGATGTCTACCTATGGTTCAATTTTTTTCATCAAGAACGACATTTCCACAAAGAACATCAAAATAAGAAAAAGTTTGAAGTTTTTCATCGGATGTTTTTATTGTAAACACGCTTGGATAAACATCTTTTATTGTGGCGCGAACAAATTCAATCTTTTTTCTTCCACGGTTTATGCTCATCTGAACATTTTGTCCTTTCATGTTTGTTATTTTCAACTTGATGTCATCAAGTCCATAAATTATTTTTCTCATAAACACTCCTTAAAGCGATTTTTGACAATTTTAAAAAGTTTATTCAAATTTTTGTTCTAAGTGAGATATGGGCTTAGTATAATATACTAGTTTTGATTTGGAGGGAACTATGGCATTTGAAATCAATAAATTTAATGTGGTCAAGAAGAAACGCTTGGAAACAAGTGGGTTTAATGTGGAATGCAATGTTGCAACTGAAAGTGAAATAGACAAAATCTTGTCTGTTTGTCATTCTGCAAGCGCAGAAAATGCAGAAGTGCTTAATGGCGAAGTAAACTATTCTGGAAACATTGATGTTTGCATTCTTTATTCCACTGTTGACGGTGAAATTGGAACACTTAATGCAACTTGTCCTTTTGTGTCTAAGTTTGAAGACGCATCTATTCAAGTTGGGGATAAGGTTGGAATTGATGTGAATGTGGAAGACTGCACTGTTGACAGTGTGGCAAATTCCAACATTAAACTTACTTGTTCTTGCACTCAAAGTGGCGTTTTGATTAAGTGTAATGAAATTTCAAATGTCACAACTGGTGACGAAAACATTTGTCTTAAAGAAGACGAAATCTTTGTAAACACCTTAGTTGGTCAAGCAAAAGAAGTGTTTTCAGTTGAAAGTGAAGTTTCCATTAAAGAGCCTGTTCAAAGAGTGCTTCTTTGTGACAGTCAAGTTTCAGTAAAAAGTGTGGAAAGTGGTGTTGACTTTGTTTCTGTTGGTGGCGAAGTTGTTTCAAGAATTTTATATCTTACAGAAAAAGACCGTTTTGAATCTTGTTATGTAACTGAAAATTTCAAAGAAGAAATTGAACTTGCTGGCGTGACAAGAGAAGCAATCAGCGAAGCAGTTGCTTGCGTTAAAAGAAGTTCTGTAAAATGTGAAATTGAAGAAGTTGAAAAAGGTGTCAACATCAAATTGGTTGTGCCAGTTGAAGTTAAAGTTACTTCTTATATGGAAGTTTCTCAAACTGTCATTAAAGATGTTTACAGTTTAAACAACGAACTTGAAGTGACAACAGAATCTTTTGACATGACAAAGAAAACTGTTGGCGACTATTTTGAAAGCAAAATTGACGGCAACTTAGTTTTGGATTCTGACAAACCAAGAGTTGACAAAATTATGTTTGTTGGCGGGTCAAACTTGTGTCTTACAAATGCTTACCTTAAAAATGGTGAAGTGGTTGTTGAAGGTGTGACAAAGACAAATGTGATTTATCTTAACGATGAAACAAACTCTTTGCACAGTGTTGTAATTGAAGTGCCATTTGTTGTAAGTGACAAGGCAAGTGTAGATTGCGAAACAGCAGATGTATGTGCTCATGCAATTTTGCACGATGTTGATGTAGTGGTTAAGAAAGGGAGAGAATTTTTCTTTGATGCAAAAATCAAAGTGCATGTAGATTATGATTGTGAAGAAATTTCTGCTGTGATTTCAAAAGTGGATTTGGCTTCTGAATATCCAGAACGCGACTGTGCTTTGGAACTTGTGTTTGCTTCACAAGGACAAAGTGCTTGGGAAGTTGCCAAAAATTTAAGAGTTTCAGAAACGACAATTTTGCTCCAAAACCCAGATTTGGTTTTCCCACTTGAAAAAGATGAAGGTGTTATTGTCTTCTATCAAAAAGCATAAAAATGTTTCTTCAAATCAAAAAACGAACATTTTATCAAAAAAAACGCAAAATTTTGCGTTTTTTTTATTCATTTCAGCCAAAAATCTTAGTACGAGGTTGTTATGAAATATATTTTGTCATTTGTTGGTGTTGTCATTGTTGTGTGTGCTATTTGCTTTTGTGGTTTTAAAAAAGATGATGTAAATCAAGATTTTTTGCGAATTCACATTTCAGCAAATTCAAATTCTGTGCAAGACCAAAATGTTAAATATGTTGTCAAAGATGCGGTAGTGGATTTTTTAATTCCTTATCTTGCTGATGCAACAAATAAAGAAGAAGCAATGAAGATTGTGAAAGCAAACTTAAATAAAATTGAAGAAGTGGTTTCATGTGCTTTGAAAACAGAAGGTGTTTCCTATGATGCCAAGATTAAGTTGTCCCAAGAAGAAGTGCCAACTCGTGCTTATTCCAATCTTGTTTTGGAAAGCGGAATTTATGATTGCCTTGAAATTGAACTTGGAAATGCACAAGGTGACAATTGGTGGTGCGTGGTTTTTCCTGCTGTGTGTTTTCTTTCTTCGGAAAATCTTGAAAACTGCGAATATATTTCAAAAATTTGGGAGATTATAAATAGTGTAACAAATAAGTAAAAAAAGGAGAAACTTATGAAGAAAAAACTTATTGCACTTACCTTTGCGGTGGTCTTTGCAATTTTGGCGATGGGGTCTTATGTCATCGTTTCGTCAAATTACATAAATTCAAACATTGAAGTGGCAGAAGCATTAACCAACAGTCAAACTAAAACAGTGCAGAACAAACTTAAAAGATGGGGCTATTACACAGGCTCTGTTGACGGAATTTTTGGAGCAAAAACAAAAGCGGCTGTAAAAAGTTTTCAAAGAAAAAATGGTCTTGTTGTGGACGGCATTGTTGGAAAGAAAACTGCTGCTGCAATGGGAATCACTTTGTCTGGAAGTGGAACAGATGACAGTTCAATTTCCAACAGTGATTTAAACCTTCTTGCAAAATGTGTCTATGCAGAAGCAAGAGGAGAAAGTTATGAAGGACAAGTTGCGGTTGCTGCTGTCATTTTAAACAGAGTGAAAAGTGCCGACTTTCCAAACACTATTGCTGGTGTAATCTATCAACCTTGGGCATTCACTGCTGTCAATGACGGACAAATTAACTTAACTCCAAACCAAACTGCTTTCAACGCTGCTCGTGATGCAATGAATGGATGGGACCCAACTTACGGTTGTTTGTATTACTATAATGCTAAGACAGCAACAAGCAAATGGATTTACAACAAGAAGACTGTTGTAACAATTGGAAACCATGTGTTTGCCATTTAAAGGAGAGAAGTGATGAAAGAAAATAAAGAAACAAAAAACAAAAAAGATACAACATCGTCAAGCACTAAACAATCAAGCAAGACAAACACAAAAAACAAAAACAAAGGTTTAAAAGGTGCTGTGATTGGGCTGACTGTTGCCACCAGCATTTTGGGGGCAAGCACACTTGGACTTGCCATCGGACTTGGCATTTCCATTGGCATGGAAAATGAATATGCTAATCATCTTGAAAATTTATATCAAAAGAATTATTATGAACTTGTTGATAATGTCAACAGTGCAGATACAGCTATGAGCAAACTTTTGGCTTCAAACAGTTCTTCATATCAAGCCAAAATGCTTACAGATGTGGCTCAAACTTCCAAAGAAATGCAAAACAATATTGCTTCATTGCCACTTACTGGCGATGATATTGTGGAATGTGTGAAGTTTATCAATCAAATGTCTGGTTATACACAGACTTTGGAAGAAAAACTGGTTCAAGGTGGAACTCTTACGGATGCCGACCTTGACACATTAAATCAAATGCATGACTCTTTGACTGAAATGAAAAAATATCTCAACAATATGACTCAACAAATGGCGTATGGCTATAACATTTTGAAAGCAAGTGGTGACATTGTGGGGGATTTTGACAGATTTACTTTGGACTTTGCACAAATAAAAGCGGATGGAGCAGATTATCCAACAATGATTTATGACGGACCTTTTGCTGATTCAGTTGTAAACCAACAAATTAAAGGTTTAACAGGTGATGAAGTGACAAAAGAAGAATGTTATGCCATCATAGATAAAGTGTTTAAAAATATTTCCAGCCTTAAATATCAAGGTCAGTCTGACGGACGCTTTTCAACATTTAATTACTTATTGACAAATGCTGATAATCAAAAACTTTATGTTCAGGCAACAAAAATTGGTGGACATATTTTGACTGTCAGTGGTGGAACAGTAAATCATTCTCAAACTTTAAGCAAAGAAGAAGCAGAAAAAGTTGCATTGGATTTTGTTAGAAACAATGGAATAAATGATGTTCAAGTTGTTTGGAGCGATGTGATTGGAAGTTCGGCTTTCTTTAATGTTGCACCTATGCAAAATGGTGTGGTGCTTTATCCTGACCTTGTGAAAGTTAAGGTTGACCTTGAAACAGGAACAATTATAGGATATGACGCCATGACTTATTATACAAATCATACTGACAGGGTTGTTCCAAAAGCAAGTATCACAACTGCAAATGCGGAAAAACTTGTTGATGACAGTTTTATGATTGTGGGAAGCAGAGTTGTTCTTGCTCCACTTGAATATAACCGAGAAGTTTTGTGTCATGAATTTGAATGTGAAAGAAATGATGCAACTTATTACATTTACATTAATGCAGAAACAGGTGTTGAAGAAAACATCTTGAAAGTTGTTACAACCGATGATGGAAGCAAATTGATGTAACATCTGTCAATTATATTTTGGAAAAATTAAAATTTATATTTGAAAAAAAGTGAAGTAATCTTCACTTTTTTTATTTAAATTTACATGAAATTTTTTTAATGTTATAAAAATTATTTGATTTTTGAAATTTTATTTATTTTGTTGACAAATCCCCCCCCCGTGTTACAATGTCTCAAATTGAGGTGATTATGGAATACATTGACATTTTAAATGAAAATGGTGTTAAAACTGGGGAAATTCTTTCAAGAGATGAAGCTCACAGACGCGGGGAATGGCATCGTTCTGTAATTGCAGTCATAGTTGATGAAAACAACAAAGTTTTAATGCAACAACGCTCTGAGGTGAAACAAAAATTCCCAGGACTTTGGGATTTATCAATGGCAGGCCACATCAGAAGTGGAGAATATGCTTTGGAATCATTGAACAGAGAGTTGAATGAAGAAGTTGGCTATATGATGAGAAGAAATATGCAAATTCGAGAATGTCGTTTTATTTCTTCGTTTAAAAACATACACCGCTATATTGAAAAAGATGGGACTTCAATTGATGAAAAAAGTTTTTATGAATTGTTTGTCATTTTCGTTGAAAGCAAAGATTTTAACATTATTTTTAATGACAAAGAAGTTCAAGATATAAAATGGATGTCTTACTTTGAAGTAAAAAAGTTACAGCAAGAAAACAAACTTCATCCACGAACTGAATGGATTGAAGAAGTGTTTGAATATTTAAAAAATTTATATTAATTAAAATAAAAAAGACTGGTTAAATGACCAGTCTTTTTAAGGTTAATTATTCGTTGTTTGCGAGTGCTTTTTCGTATTCAGCGATAATTCTTTCTTTCAACATTTCTCTAACTTCGGTTTTGATTGGATGAACGATGTCTTTGAATTCTCCTTCGTTAGTTTTTCTGCTTGGCATTGAAAGAAAATAACCGTCTCTGCCGTTGATGACTTTAATGTCGTGAACAACAATTTCATCATCAATTGTGATTGATGCAACTGCTTTAAGTTTGTCATTATTGTTGTTTACAAGTCTCACTCTAATGTCAGTAATAGTCAAGTTCGTATACCTTCCTTTTTTTAAATTAACCTTTCACGGTCAAATATATTATAACACAATTAAACGAATATGCAAAAGAATTTGCAAGATTGTCAAACATTTTTTATAAATCATATAACACAAATATGAAAAAAGCATATTTTTTAGGAATTGGCGGAGTTTCCATGTCCGTCTTAGCGATTATGTATAAAAACTTAGGTTGGGAAGTTGGTGGAAGTGATGAAGTTGAAAGTCGCGCAACTTTGCTTTTAAACCATCATGAAATTGATGTTGACTTTGAAATAAACAAACAAAAAATGCTGGAAGCAGACGAAATTATTGTGTCATCTGCCATAAAAAGTGACAATCCACAATTTGTTTTCGCAAAAGAATTTGGCAAAAAACTTCTTACTCGCGGTCAGGCTCTTGGAAAGATAAGCGACTTTTACGACAAAGTTATTGCAGTTTCTGGTTCTCATGGAAAGACAACAACCACTGCAATGATTTATCAAATTTTGTTGTGTGCAGGGAAAAATCCAACCTTGCATTTAGGTGGTTTTCGAATTGAAGATGGCAACAATTTTGTTTTGGGTGACAACGAATATTTTGTAACTGAAGCATGTGAATATTGTGATAATTTTTTAAATTTAAAACCATATCTTTCTGTAATAACAAACATTGAAAAAGAACACATGGATTATTTTAAAACTTTTGAAAGACAACTAAGGTCTTTTGAAAAATTCAGAAGAAAATCAGCCATTGTTGTGGAAGATTGCAAAGGTTTCTTTGTAAGAAAATTGCGTCACGACACCGATGGAAGTTTAATGTTTGAACTTTATGAAGGCAAAGAAAAATTGTTTGATTTGCATTTAAAATTATGTGAAGAAATTAACACACAAAACTGCATTTTTGCTTTAAAAGCATGCAGACTTTTAAACATTCCTGACCATATTATTAAATTGGGTTTGGAAAGTTTTAAAGGTGTCGGCTCACGCTTTGAAAAAATGAGTTGTCCTTATTTTAAAAATGTCATCTGTGACTATGCACATCATCCTACTGAAATTTCCAAAGCATTGTGTTCGGCAAGAAACATCTATCGCCGACAAAAGTTGATTACAATTTTCCAACCACATACTTATTCTCGCACTAAAAACCTTTGTCATGAGTTTTTGGAAGTTTTCAGATTTATTGAAATGCCACTTTTCTTCAAAACTTATTCGGCGCGTGAAAAGCCAAATGAAGGATTAAGTGCAAAAGAGTTTACAGAAATTTTGAAAAAAGAAAATCCAAATGCCAAATATTTTGATGACTTTGAAAGTCTTTACAAGTTTTTGATGCAGTTTTCAAATGACGAAGTTGTTTTGCTTTTTGTGGGTGCAGGTGACCTGCCAACCATTGCTCACAAAAATAATTTTCTGACATAGAATGATTTTATGATATACAACTTTCGAGAAAATCAAATTTTTTATAAGTTTACAGACAAAAGAAAAAATGTGACAAACATATATCTTCATGGTTGGGGATGTGACCACACTAGTTTGCTTTTTTGCCAAGATTACATAACAGAAGCAAACTCTTTGTTTGTGGACTTTCCACCATTTGGAAAAAGTGAAAAAAACATCAAAGATTTTTCTGTGTTTTCTTATGCAAACATGGTTATCTCTCTTTGCGAATTTTTAGGCATTAAAAATTATAATATTATTGGTCATTCGTTTGGTGGTCGCATTGCAATTATAATGGCAGTTTTGACCAAAACCCAGACTCAAAAACTTGTGCTTGTGGACAGTGCTGGATTAAAACCAAGACGCAGTTTGAAATATTATTTCAAAGTTTTTTCTTACAAATTCAAAAAACGATTTGGTTTGAAAATCAAGAATGCTGGAAGCAGTGACTATCAAAAGTTAAGCGCAGATATGAAACAAATTTTTGTCGGGATTGTAAACACTCATCTTGATGATTTTTTGCCGTTTATACATGCCAAGACTTTGATTGTTTTTGGAAAGAATGACAAAGACACACCTGTTTACATGGCGAAGAAAATGCACAAAAAAATTAAAAATTCTTCGCTTATCATTTTGGAAAACGCAGGGCATTTTTCGTTTGTGGACCAAAGGGTGAAATTCTTGACAGAGTTAAAAACATTTTTAAATTAAGGAGGAAGGTTTATGTTTGTTTTGTTTGCAATCATCGTTTCAGTTTGCTTTGCATTCTTAGATTTAATTTACATTAAACTGTTTCAATTGGAAAACTATCGTGTTAAAAATTACATAAACAAAGTTTTAAGATTTGATTTTGCCTTTGGCAAAAAAAATAAATTAAATTTCACAAAAAGGGTAAATCGTTTAATTTTTATTGATTTTTTAATTAAATTTGCCATATTTTTGTTGTTTTTTGGCGTTTTTCCTGTTTTTTGGAAAGGGCTTCTTGTGGTTGTTGCTTTTCTGGTTGTAAGCAGTGAATTGATGTGCGTGACATTTTTTGTTGCACATCCAATCGAGCAAATGATTAAGAATTTATATATCAAGAAGGCAAAAAACAAATTGAAAAAAATGAAATGTAAGAAGATTGCCATTACAGGCAGTTTTGGAAAAACATCCACAAAAAACATTTTACATCAAATTATGAAAGAAGAATTTGATGTATGTGTTTCTCCAAAAAGTTACAACACGCCTATGGGTGTTTGTCGAACTGTTTTGGAAAATTTGAAGGAAACTGATGATTTTTTAATTTTGGAATTTGGTGCAAGAAGAAAAGGTGACATAGAATTTTTGGCAGAATTTGTTGGTGTTGATTTTGGCGTAATAACTCCAATTGGAAATTGTCATTTGGAAACTTTTGGCAGTGTGGAAAACATTGAAAACACAAAATATGAACTATGTCAACATACAGATTGTGTTGTCTTTAATGGCAAAAGTGCTTCAAGCAGAAAATTGTTTGAAAGATATCCAAAACGCAAATATTTGGTTTGTGTGGAAAACAGTTTCGCTTACGCCAGCGACATCTATGTTGGAAAAGATGGTTCACGCTTTGTAATGACATTAGATGACAAACAATTTTTCTGTAAGACAAAACTTCTTGGCAAAGCAAACATTGACAACATTGTTGTAGGTGCTGCTATGGCTTATTTGTTGGGCGAAAATTTGTTTAACATTCAAAAAGCAATTGAAAAGTTGGAACCTACTTCTCACCGATTGGAACTTATCAAAGGTGAAAAAAGTTATGTAATAGATGATTCTTATAACAGTAATTTTGATGGCTTTAAAGAAGCATTGGAAATTTTGAATGAATTTGATGGAAAGAAAATTGTTGTTTCGCCAGGAATTGTCGAACTTGGTAAAGAACAGTTTAAAGTAAACATGCAAGCAGGTCAATTAGTTGGTCAGACAGCAGATGTTTTTGTCATTATGAACAAAACTAATAAAGAAGCGTTATATCAAGGGGCAAAAGATGGTAAGGCCAAAATCTTCTTTGCTGACACAAGACAAGAGCAACTTGATGTTTTGAAAAAAGTTATAGAGCAGGGAGATGTTGTGCTTTTTGAAAATGATTTTCCAGACAATATAAAATAAACGAAAAACTTCACTTTTGGCTTGTTTTCGTGCAAACACGAAAATCTACGCTTTCATGTTCGTTTTTCGCTTTCGCGACCAAACGAAATCGCACTTTGTCCGTCAAGAGAATAAAATAGTCTGTTGGCGATTTGTCGCGACTTCTAAGGGGTTGTGTTTTATATTAATTTGGCGGTGAAAGAATGATAACTAAATTTTTTGTTTGCAAAGCAAAATATAAGGACAGTTTAAATTAATTTTTAAAAGTTTTAAATAAATTTAACCAACTTTAAAAAACCTTCATATCTATTAAGGGAAGGTTTTTTTTATGAAAGAAAAAATTATGATTTTATTTGGTGGAAAAAGTGTTGAACATGACATTTCCATCATCACTGCTTTGCAAGTTTCTAAGTCTTTGCCAGAGCAATTTGATTACTTGCCAATTTACATAGACAAAGAAGGAGTTTGGTGGAAAGCCGACAATTTGCTGGACATCAAAACTTACAAAAATTTTGACAGATACGCCAAAAACAAAAAGCAAGTCACCTTGGTTTTGGGGGACAATATTTTGTTGGAAAGAAAAAATTTCAAATTTGTTAAATGTGCCAAAATTGACACAGTTTTAAATTGTTGTCATGGAAATGTCGGAGAAGATGGCAGCGTTCAAGGTATTTTTAAATCTTGTGAAATTCCACAGACATGTTCTTATTTAACATCGGCTTCTGTTTGTATGGATAAGGCATTTATGAAAGATATTTTAAAAGCAAACAACATTAAATCACCAAATTATCTTTATGTGAAAAAATGTGAATATGACCAAAAGACCATTCAAGAGCAAATTGTCACTAAAATAGGGTTACCTGTCATTGTTAAACCTGCAAACCTTGGTTCAAGCATTGGAATTTCTGTTTGTCACAGTGAAACAGAAATTGCAGAAGCCATTGAACTTGCATTTGAATTTGATGAAAAAGTGCTTATTGAAAAATTGGTGGAAAATTTAAGCGAGTTTAATTGTGCTTGTTTTAAATATCGTGATCAATTCTTCACATCTCAAGTTAATGTTGTGGAAGAAAAAGGTGAAATCTTTTCATTTGAAGACAAATATTTAAAAACAAATGCCAAGAACAAAGAAGCAAGTAAACGATTATCTGAGAAAATTCAAAGTTTTACCGAACAAGTTTTCAAGTTGTTTGATTGTCGCGGAGTTGTAAGAGTGGATTTTCTTTATGATGGCAAAACTTTGTTTGTAAATGAAATTAACTCTATACCTGGTTCTTTGGGACTTTATTTGTTTAAGAATGTTCCTGCTAAGGAACTTTTAAGATGCATAATTGAAGAAAGTAAAAATGACTTTGATAAGCAAATCAAACTTGTTAAATCTTTTGACAGCAAAGCACTTGAAATTTTTAATTCAGTGAATGTTACAGCCAAAAAATAGTTGCAAATTTTGTCATATTTAAACTTTTTTTGACAGTGTAACACTATTGGCAGATTAATATATTAAAATATCGTAAGAAAGGAGAAATTTATGCTTCTTAAAGACATAATAAAGCAAAAGTCGGATTATGGAGATTTGCAGATAAACGGCGTAAGTAAAGACAGTCGCACTGTAAAGAAAGGAGAAATTTATTTCTGTTTAAACCAAGATCATGACCTTACGCAGAAAAGATGTAAGCAGGCTTTGGAAAATGGGGCAAGTGCAGTTGTATGCTCTTATGAACTTCCATATGAAAATTGCATTATGGTGAAAGACAGCAGAGAGTGTTTTGCTTATGCATGTGCAAATTTTTATGAAAGGGCTTGCGATTCTTTGAAAATAATTGGAATTTCAGGCACAAACGGCAAAACAACAACAGCGCACATTATTTCTCACATGCTTAAACATAATTGTAAGAACGCAGGAGTAATCGGCACTAATGGCATCTTTTATAATGGCAAAACCATTGAAACAAACATGACAACACCAGATGCAGATGTGCTTCATAAGACTTTTTTAGACATGAAAAATGCTGGGGTGGAATATGTGGTTATGGAAGTTTCTGCACATGCCATTGACCAGAAGCGTATTGAAGGAATTTTGTTTGAAGTTGGTGTTTTAACCAACATTACACAAGACCATTTGGATTATTTTAAAACTTTTTCTTCTTATGCCAGAACAAAATTTTCTTTTTTCAGCAAAGCACACATAAAGAAAGCAATCGTTTGTGTGGATGATAAAAACGCCAGCAAATTGATTGGAAAGACAAATGTTCCAGTAAAGACCTATGGCATACACAGCCCAAGTGATTCGTTTGCGATTGATGTTTGTTCTTCAATGGATGGTTCAAGGTTTGTGGGCAATATTTGTGACAGTGTGGTGAATATAAAAACAAATCTTATTGGCGAATACAACACTTATAACACACTTGCTGCTTTGACTGTCTGCCATGAACTTGGTTTTTCAGATAAAGAATTGGAAACTGGTTTAAATTTCATTGAACCAGCAGAAGGAAGATTTAATGTTGTTAATTTCAGTGGAAAATATGTTGTAATTGACTATGCACACACACCAGATGGTTTGTTGAACATTTTGAAAACTGCCAGAACTTTGACAGATAAAAAAGTTTATGTAATTTTTGGATGCGGTGGAGATCGTGACAAAGATAAGCGTGCCAAAATGGGGAAGATTGCCGAAGAATATGCCGATTATGTCTGTCTTACAGACGATAACCCAAGAAATGAAAAATCTTATGACATCATTATGGACATTGAAAAGGGTATGAAAAAACCACATTTTATTCAAACTGACAGAAAGCGTGCCATTTCCAGAATGATTGACTTGGCACAGCCAAATGACATTATAATCATTGCTGGCAAAGGCGCAGAAAAATATCAAGAGATTGGTGACAAGAAATATCCTTATAATGACTTTGACGCAGTTTATGGGCATTTCAAGGAACTAGATCCTTGCAGTTTTAAAGGAATAGGTGAAAAATATGTATATTAAGTATCTGATTTGTGGGCTGTTTTGTCTGCTTTTTGCAAGCATAATAGCCCCAGCAGTGCTTTGGCTTTGCAGAAAGTTAAAAGCACAGCAAAGCATTTTGCATTATGTGGACAAGCATGCCAGTAAAGAAGGAACGCCAACAATGGGCGGGCTTATCTTTTTGTTGACTTTGTTGTTTGCAACATTTTTCTTGTTTCAAGAAGACACTTATCTCGCTTGGTTTGGAATTATTGTGACTTTTGGTTATGGGTTGCTTGGTTTTTTGGATGATTTTATAAAAGTGCATTGGCATCATAATGAAGGATTGAAACCTTATCAAAAAATTATTGGACAAGTTGGACTTGCCATCATAGTGGCTCTTTATGTCTTTTTCTCCAACAGGACAAGCCTTACTTTTTTTGGCTGGACCTTTGACATTGGCTGGGTGATAATTCCGCTTATCATAATTGTTTTGGTGGCAACCACAAACAGTGTCAATCTTACAGATGGTTTGGACGGACTTGCAGGTGGAGTTTCTTTTGTGTGTTGTCTTTGTTTTGGGGTAATTTTAGCACTTCTTGGTGGCTATGAAAACTCCAACCTTGCCATGTTGTGTTTTGGTCTTTGTGGGGGACTGATTGGCTTTTTGATGATTAATTGTTATCCTGCAAAAATCTTTATGGGGGACACAGGCTCTTTGGCACTTGGTGGTTTTATTGGAGTGATTGCAGTGCTGTCTGGTCTGGAACTTTTAATCCCAATCATAGGCATCATGTTTGTGCTTTCAACAGTGTCAGACATCATTCAAGTTTTGCATTATAAACGCACAAAAAAGCGTATCTTTTTAATGGCTCCGCTTCATCATCATTTTGAACAAAAAGGAGTGCATGAAAATCGAATTGTCGTAGTATATATAGTTATAACAACGGCAGTTTCTTTAGCAGTTTTAATTGGGATGCTTGCCGTTGGAATTTAACCAAAGGCAGTATTTATGAAATTAAAAAATAAAAAAGTTTTAGTGTATGGATTGGGTGACAGTGGACGAGCTGTAATCAAACTTTTGCAAAAGCACAATGCCAGAGTTTCGTTTTATGACGATGACCCATATCTTATTGACCACATTGGGTTTGAAAGGCATCCAGAAGAAAAGGTCTATGATTTTGTTGTTGTCAGCCCTGGTGTGAAAATTCGTGAAAACAAAATGATTGAAAATTTTGTTAAGCGCGGCATTGAAGTTATGTCTGAAATAGACTTCGCCTATCTTTTGTCAAAAGGAAAAATAATTGCAGTTACTGGCACAAATGGTAAAACAACAGCGTGCATGCTTACCAACAAAATTTTGTATAATGCTGGTTATAAAACTTTTTTATGTGGAAACATAGGTTTGCCATTTTCAGCAGTTTGTGAAAAAACAACAAAGGATTCTGTGGTGGTTTGTGAAGTAAGTAATTTGCAGTTGGAAATAAGCAAATATTTTCGCAGTGACATTGCTTGCATTTTAAATGTCAAGCCAGATCACATTGACAGACATGGGTCTTTTGAAGAATATAAAAGATGCAAAGCCAAACTTGCTGAAAATTTAAAACACAAAGATTTGTTGATTTTAAATTTAGATGATGAAGAAAGTAAAAAGATGGTTTTGCATAAAAATTACACATTTTTTACGAAAAAAACATTAAAAAAAGGTGTTTTCATTAAAAATAATCAAATTTACATCAACCGAAAACCAGTTTTAAGTTTAAACAGCATACATCTTCGTGGTGAGAAAAATTTGGAAAATGTGCTTGCATGTGTCAGCATATGTTCACAATTTAAAGTTACGCCAATTCATTTTGCCAAAGCCCTTGAAAACTTTTTACCAGCATCACACCGTATTGAAAATGTGGGAACAATTGACGGTGTAACTTATATTGATGACTCTAAGGCAACAAATGTGGCATCGACAATTGCTTGTGTTGAAGCCTTTAAAAATGAATCATTTTTCTTGCTTATGGGTGGACTTGGAAAAAATATAAACTATGACGAATTTTTCTCGCTTGGTTTTTCAATTAAGCAAGTTGTTTGTTTTGGAAAAGACAAAGACAACATAAAATTGTCATCTGAAAAATTTGGTTATAAAACAGAAATGTTTGAAAAATTTGACGATGCTGTCAAGTTTTGTTTGTGTCATGCGATTGCTCCTGATTATGTTTTGCTTTCGCCAGCATGTGCAAGTTTTGATGAATTTGGAAGTTATGCCGAGCGTGGTGATCGCTTTAAATCTTTGGTTTTGGGGCATGATGAATGAAGAATTTTAATTGGTTTAAAAAGCAAGAAATTTTTGTCATCTTAATTGTTTTTGCTTTGGTTGGCTTTGGCTGTTTAATGGTTTACAGTGCAAGTTGTTATTCTGCTGAATATAGATATGGCAACGAATTTTTCTTTCTTTTCAAACAACTGTTTGGTGTGGCTTTGGGTGTGTTTGCTTTGGTGTTTTTTGCACTGATTGATTATCACATTTTAAAGAAATTCAGATATGTTGTTTTGGCAGTCAGTGTGGTGCTTTTAATTTTGGTTTTTGTGCCTGGCTTTGGTGTGCAAAGTTATGGGGCAAGTCGTTGGGTGAATTTGTTTGGAATTTCTGTTCAACCATCAGAAATTGCCAAATTTGCATTGGTGCTTTTCTTGGCATATTACTTGTCGGAAAACCATGAAAAAATTAAAACCTTTAAAGGACTTTTGCCTGCTTTGGCTGTTGCTGGAATGTTGTGTGTTTTGGTAATCATCGAGCCAAGTATGAGTGTCACAATGTGTCTTGGTTTTGTTACGCTTTTCATGCTGATCATTGGCGGAATGAGCAAAAAACATACAGTCATTTTTTCCAGTATGGCTGGGGCAATGGTTCCACTTTTGATTTTGGCAGAACCATATAGAATGAAAAGATTGTTTGCTTTTGTCAATCCTTGGGCTTCACCACAAGGGGAAGGATTTCAACTTATTCAATCGCTTTACAGTCTTGGTAATGGCGGTTGGTTTGGTGTTGGGCTTTTTTCTTCCAAACAAAAATATCTTTTTTTGCCTTTTGCGGAATCTGATTTCATTTTTGCCATAATAGGCGAAGAATTGGGTTTTATAGGTAGTTTGATTTTAATTGCTGTTTACTGTGTTTTGGTTTTCCTGCTTTTCAAGATTGGGCTTAATGCCAAAGACAGGTTTGGTTGTTTGCTTGCATGCGGAGTTGGCATTGTTATTGCTGTGCAGACGCTTCTTAACATTGCCGTAGTCACTGGAAGCATTCCGCCAACAGGGCTTCCACTTCCTTTCATTTCAAGTGGTGGAACAAGTGTTGCAGTTTTTATGGGTGCCATTGGAGTTGCACTTAGTGTCAGCAGGCATTCTAAAAGAGAATTGTCAAAATATTGATAATAACATATACTGATTTTATGGAAACACTTAAGATATTCGGCGGAAACACTTTAAATGGCGAGATTGAAGTTGACGGCTCGAAAAATTCTTTTTTGCCTATTATGGCAGCAAGTGTCTTATGCGATGGAGAAATAGTTTTAAAACGCTATCCAAACCTTTCAGATTTAAACATCATGAGAGAAATTCTTGGAACGCTGAACATTTCAACTCATGTCGATGGAAAGACACTTTACATAGATTCTCGTAACAGTGAAAACAAAAAAATTACTCACGAACTTACACAAAAAGTGCGTGCTTCTATATTTATTTTAGGCGCTCTGTTGGGTAAATTTAGGTCAGCAGTGATTGCTTATCCTGGTGGTTGCAATATAGGTGAAAGGCCAATTGACATTCATCTTAAAAGTTTCAGAACACTTGGTTGCCGAATTATTGAAAGGCATGGTTACATCTATTGCTATGGAGAAAACATGAAGGCGGGCGAAGTTGTTTTGGATTTCCCAAGCGTTGGTGCAACTGAAAGTTTGCTCATGTGTGCAAGTTTGCTTGAAGGCGAAACAATCATAAGAAACCCTGCCAAAGAGCCTGAAATTGTCGATTTGCAAGATTTCATTAATTCCATTGGTGGTAATGTCAAAGGTGCAGGAACAGACATAATTGTTGTTCAAGGTGTTAAATCACTTCATGGAACAAATTTTTCAGTTATGTATGACCGAATTGTTGCAGGGACATATCTTCTTGCCACAGCAACTTGTGGTGGTCATGTGCTTATTAAAGGTGTTGACAGTCGTCAAAATTCTTCGTTATTGGCATATCTTAGGCAAACTGCTTGCCAAATTGATGTGTTTAATGATAAAATAGAATTGAAAGCAGACAAAAGGCTTTCTTCAATCAAAAGAGTGACAACAATGCCATATCCTTTCTTTCCAACAGATTTACAAGCACCAATGATGGTTTTGCAGTCAGTCAGCCAAGGGGTTTGTTTCTTGGAAGAAACCATCTTTGAAAATCGTTTTGGGCATGTGTTTGAACTTAAAAAGATGGGTGCAGACATCATCATAAAAAACAGAGTGGCAATGATAAGGGGTGTTGAAAAACTTTTTGGTGCAGATGTCACTGCAACGGATTTGCGAGCAGGCGCTGCACTTGTTATGGCTGGCATGAAAGCGGAAGGATACACCACAATTCATAATGTTGACTTGATTGACCGTGGTTATGAAAAGATTGAAGAAAAATATGCTCTTTTGGGTGCTGATATAAAAAGGATGACAACTTGAACAAAAAACTGATTATATCATTATCCATAGTTTTTTCAGTCATTGCTGTCATATTGATTCTTTTTTGGACTTTGTTTGCTCTTTCTTCTGTTTCGGTTGTTTATGGAAGTTCCACAATAAACTTGAAGTTGACAGAAAAAGAGATTGTTGAAGCAGGAGAGTTTCGATATGGTGCATGTGTGTTTTTTGACGGCAAAAGTGGTTATTTAAAAAACATAGAGAAAAAAGTTGAAACAAACCAAAATTTTGCATATCTAAGAGTTGTAAATATTGAAACTGTTTTTCCAAATAAATATATCATTCATGTTTCCGAGCGTGAAGAACTTTTTGCTGTTAAACACAATGGACAAGTTTATGTTTGTGACAGAGATTTAAGGGTGCTTAAAAAGTCAGATGCATACAGTTCCAACTCAGCAAACCCTATTTTGCTTGATGGATTAACAATTAAAAATCAACAAATTGAAGTGGGCGACTTTTTGGAAATTGAAGAAGATGCTGTCAAAAAGTTTTATAGTCACATGATTTCACTTAACAGAGATTTGGCTCAGCAGATAGGGAAATTTAAAGAAATAAAACTTGAAAAATATGAAGATCATGGAAAGAATTACACAGCAATGACTTTAACAACTTTTCAAAACAGAAAGTTTATAATAAACAACATCGATTTTGCTTTTAAAAATAAACTGAATTTAATGTTCAGTGCAGAAAGCACTTTGTATTCACAAAAAGTCAGTGAAAATGGAATAATATTGGATTCGAGCGGTGAAGAAATGTTTGTTTACAAGTCCGAAAATAATGAATTGTTGCCAGCAAAGAATTTAAGTGACGAAGATAAAGAAAAAACAGAAATTATTGCTTTGACATATGACCTTATAAGCAAATGTAATTTAAAAGTGGACAATCTTACATTGTCAGACTTTGTAAATCGCACAGAAAATGACATTTATTATTCACTTATAGAACAAATTTAAAATTTTTTAAAAAATAAATTTAGGTATTGACAAAATCCCTCCCCCGTGTTATATTAAGTTTGATTTCAATAAATATAATAAAGGAGAAAATAAAATGGACGCAAGAAGAAGGGCTAATGTTGAAGCGGGGAATAAAGCTGCAAATGCTCAAAGATTAGAAACTGAAAAAAATTATCCAAGTTTAAATTCAAAAGCACCTAAATATGTCACAAATGAAAAACCAATCAAGAAAGGACAATTTAACCACGAAGTTACTGCTTTTGGAAAAACTTATCACATAAATGATAACGGCGAATTGGTTAAATAAGTTAAATAAAAAAAGACGCAAAATTGCGTCTTTTTTACTTTTTGATTGGAACTATTTTTTCTTTTCCGCCCATGTAAGGTTGAAGTGCTTTTGGAACAAGAATTGTGCCATCTTTTTGAATATTGTTTTCAAGCAATGCAATCAATGCTCTTGGTGAAGCCAAAACTGTGTTGTTTAAAGTGTGCAAATAATATGTTCCTTTTTCGCCCTTAGTGCGAATTCCAAGGCGTCTTGCTTGTGCATCAGTAAGGTTGGAACAAGAACCAACTTCAAAATATTTTTGTTGTCTTGGACTCCATGCTTCAACATCGCAACTTTTTACTTTAAGGTCTGCCAAATCTCCACTGCAACATTCCAGAGTTCTGACAGGAATGTCTAAGTTGCGGAAGATGTCAACGGTGTATTTCCACATTTTGTTATACCAATCCATGCTTTCTTCTGGTTTGCAGATGACAATCATTTCTTCTTTTTCAAATTGATGTATGCGGTAAATTCCGCGTTCTTCAATTCCGTGTGCGCCAACTTCTTTACGGAAACAAGGGCTGTAAGATGTCAAAGTGACAGGAAGTTCGGTTTCTTTAATGATTTGGTCTTTAAAGCGTCCTATCATTGAGTGTTCACTTGTTCCTATAAGGAAAAGATCTTCTCCTTCAATTTTATACATCATGGCTTCCATTTCAGCAAAACTCATAACACCATTTACTACATCGCTTCTTATCATGAAAGGCGGAATTACATATATGAAGCCTTGTTCAATCATATAGTCACGACCATAACTTATCATAGCGGTGTGAAGTCGAGCAGCATCTCCCATCAGATAATAGAAACCATTTCCACTTGTTCTTCCAGCACTGTCTTTATCAAGCCCACAGATGGTGTCAAGAATGTCGGCATGATAAGGGATTTCAAAGTCAGGAACTTTTGGTTCTCCAAATCTTTCAATTTCCACATTTTCGCTGTCGTCTTTTCCAATTGGAACGCTGTCATCTATGATATTTGGAATGACAAGCATAATCTTGCGAATTTTTTCTGTCAAAATTTCTTCTTCTTTTTCAATTTCGGCGATGCGGTCGTTGTTTTGGCGAACTTGCTGTTTAACTTTCTCTGCTTCTTCCAACTTCTTTTCGCGCATAAGTGTGCCAATTTGTGTTGAAAGAGAGTTTCTGTCGGCTCTAAGTGAATCTCCTTCTTGTTTCAAAGCACGAAATTTTTTGTCAAGTTCTTCAACTTCATCCACAAGTGGAAGTTTGGAATCTTGAAACTTTTTTCTGATGTTTTCTTTTACTTTTTCTTTGTCTGTTCTGATTAAATTTATGTCAATCATTTTCTTCTCCTTTTGTTTTAGGGATAAAAAAATCCCTAAAAAGTAAACTTTTTAGAGATGATGAAATTTCACCACGGTGCCACTCTAATTGGACCAAAGTCCCACTCATTTTTGCAAATTGTGTCATGCAATCGACCTTGCTTTCACAAGTGTCTTAGGGGTGGAAATGACTTGCATGTTGTTTGCTTTCACCAACCGCAAACTCTCTGAAAACCTTGGCAGTCAACAGTCCCGTCAACGACATATATGTTTATAATAACAATTTAGACAAATTTTGTCAAGAAAATTCTAAACTTAATTCAAATTTTTATGTAGAAAAATGTATAATTATGAAAAAAAGTAAATTTTTATAAATTTTTTATATTTTTGTTTGACTTTTTATAAAAAAATGCTTATTATAAAACTAAATGATGAGGGTTTTATGGCAAAAGAGTGTGTAACAGTCGTTGAAATAGGGTCTTCAAAACTGTCTTGTGTGGTTGCACAACGGGGAGTCAACGGCATTTTTAATATCAAAGCCAAAGCCAGCGTGGAATATGCAGGTTTTTTCGAAGGCGAATTCATTGAAAAAAGTTTGCTTGAAGACGCTTTGTTATCTCTTTTTGCACAAATTCAAGCAGTTTATAAAAAAGAAATAGACAAAGTTTATGTTGGAGTTCCTGCCGAGTTTTCAAAGGTGGTTTCAACCAGTGAACAATTAAGTTTTAAATTCAGAAAAATTGTTCGTCAACGCGATTTGGATGTTTTGACTGAAAATGTTTCCAAAAAAATTGAAGTTGACGGCATGGAAATTTTGTCGGTAAATCCAATTTTCTATGTTTTGGATGACAGCAGAAAGACCAGTGAACCGCTTAAACTTAAAGCGGGCAAAATTTCAGCGGAATTTTCCACAATTTTGGCGCAAAAAGAGTTTATTCAACTTTTTAATAAAATTTGGACAAGAATAGGAATTTCCCAAGTTGTTTATTTAAGCGAACCACTTTGCGAAGCAATGCTTGTTTTGGAAAAAGAAGAAAGAGAACGCACTTGCATTGTCATAGATGTCGGTGCAAGGTCAACAAGCGTGGCTTTTGTGAAAGGTGAAGGACTGACAAACTTGGCTTCATTTTCACTTGGTGGCTCTTACATAACAAGCGATTTAAGTTCGGCATGCGGGATTGATTATTCTGACGCAAGACGACTTAAAAAGCACATTGTCCTTTCACTAAGGGGAAGTGATGAAGACTGTTATGAACTTTCTTTGCTTGGCGGAAA
This sequence comes from uncultured Eubacteriales bacterium, assembly GCA_949841245.1. Classification (GTDB taxonomy): domain Bacteria; phylum Bacillota; class Clostridia; order Christensenellales; family UBA1242; genus Caccovivens. The sequence goes on from CATKYT010000008.1 coordinate 37,765, forward strand.
AGTTATAAAAGTTCCTATGAACTATGCAAATGATGTCGTTTGCTATAGATTGGAAATCATTGCTAAGACAATCAACGAATGTATAAGGGTTTTTGCCAAAGAACATGTGCCTTATTATCCAATTTATTTGTGTGGTGCGGGCGTAAGCAAAATCAAAGGCGGAAAAGACTATTTGGCTCGTTGCATTGGAAGAAGCATATCCTATGGTTTGCCACCTGTTCCAGCAATGGACAAACCAGAAAATGCCAGTTTGCTGGGCATTTTGAATGTCGCTCTTGATGATAAGACAGAGATATTTAGGGAAAACTTTTGAAAATAGTTAAAAATTCTTGCAAATTAAATTGTTTTGCGGTAAAATTATTATAAATTTAAGGAGAATATATGGAAAACAATACTACAAATCCTACATCAGTGGTTAAAATCAAAGTTTTAGGTGTTGGCGGTGGCGGAAACAACGCTGTTAATCGCATGATTGACGCAAATGTTTGCTCTGCTGAATTTGTTGCAATCAACACAGATAAGCAAGCCCTTTTGGTTTCAAAAGCAGAAAAGCGTTTGCAAATCGGTGAAAGATTGACTGGCGGTCTTGGTGCTGGTGCAATTCCTGAAATTGGAAGAAAAGCAGCCGAAGAAAGCAAGGCTTCCATCACTGAAATTTTGAAAGATACAAATTTGGTATTCATCACTGCTGGTATGGGCGGTGGAACAGGAACAGGTGCTGCACCTGTTATTGCTCAGATTGCCAAAGAAAAAGGCATTCTTACAGTTGGTATTGTTACTAAACCTTTCCAATTCGAAAACAGAAAAAGAATGGAAAATGCTGAAAAGGGCATTGCCGAACTTAAAAAATATGTTGACACAATTGTCATTATTCCAAACGAAAGACTTTTGACAATTTTGCCTGAAAAGACAACTTTGGTGGAAGCATTTAGATATGCTGATGATGTTTTAAGACAAGGAATTCAAGGAATTGCCGACCTTATCACTTTCCCTGGAATGATTAATCTTGACTTTGCTGACATTGAAACAGTTATGAAAAACCGTGGCATGGCTCACATGGGCATTGGTCATGGAAAAGGCGAAAACAGAACATTGGAAGCTGTTCGTCAAGCGGTTGCTTCTCCACTTATTGAAACAACAATTGAAGGTGCAACTGGCATCATCATGAACATCAAGGGCGGAACAGACATCACATTAAGAGAAGCAAATGAAGCGGCAAACATGGTTAAAGAAGTTGTTGACCCTAACTGTAATGTCATTTTTGGTTCAAGCATTGACCCAGAAATGAGAGATGAAGTTGAAATCACAATCATTGCCACAGGTTTCAAAAACCCTGCCGAAGAAAAAGAAGAAAAAGTGGAAGAAGAACCTGTCGAAACAAAAGAACCAGAAGATAAGTTTAAAGGTTTCAATCCTTTTGGTGGTTACAACGCACAACCACAACAGACACAAAGCGATGTTCGTCTTGAAAGCCAAAACGACAACTCATCACGAGTTAATCCTGTTGGTCCAGACATCAACAGCATTCCACCTTGGATTAAAAAAATCAGAGATAAGAACAATAAAAGATAAATTTAAAAAGACCAGTCAATTTGACTGGTTTTTTAAGTTATAAATGTTAACACATTTCTTTTTCATTTTAATTGCATAGTCATAAGCAATTTTAGTTCCGCTGTGAGTAAAGTCAGGGGTATATTTTTCATTGCAATAAAAAACCATTAAATCGCTATCATTTATGATTGCTTTATTTCTTTCTATATATAAGTATTTGCCTGCATTTATTACATTAGCAGGTTTATTTATTTTATCGTAATATTTTTGGCCTATAACTTTATACTTTTTTAACATTGGTTTTTCGAAACCACAAAAATAATTAATCATTTCTATATTATAAGTGTTTTGTAAATCAGAAATGATTTGCCAACATAAATCATCAAATTCACTTTTGCTTCCAAAAATAAAAGTGTCTACTTTTTCATTATTTATTAAATTTTCAAACAAATCTCTAAGTTTTAATTCTAAAAGATTTTTAAATTCAATTTTTCTGTTACCAATTATGCCACATTTCATATTTTTCTCCATTTTAACGATACATTCACAACTATTATAATATATTTTTTAAAAGTTGTCAATAAATTCACAACTTGTGCATGCATTCACAACATTATTTTTGTTAAATTGATAAAATTTATTGTGAATGTATCATTAGGAGAATGAAATGAAACTTTATAAAGCGGTTGGTTTAAGAATATTAGAGTATTGTCGTGAAAGAGATATAACACCAAATAAACTTTGCACAATGTCAGGAGTTATTCAATCAACAGTAAATAGTATATTTTCTGGAAGAAGCCAAAATCCAAAAATTGGAACTATTAAAGACCTATGTTCAGGTCTTGGTATAACATTGAGAGAATTTTTTGATAGTGAATTGTTTAACAATTTGGATGATTAGATTTTTTAATAATTTAATAAGAAAATTGGAGAATGAAATGAAACTTTATAAAGCGGTTGGATTGAGAATATTAGAGTATTGCCGTGAAAGAGATATAACACCGAATAAACTTTGCACTATGTCGGGAGTTATTCAATCAACGGTAAATAGCATTTTTTCAGGAAGAAGTCAAAATCCAAAAATTGGAACAATTAAGGACCTATGTTCAGGTCTTGGAATAACATTAGAAGAATTTTTTGATAGTGAGTTATTTGATAATTTAGACGATTAAGTTTAATTTAAATAGATAATAGATAAATTTAAAAAGACCAGTCAATTTGACTGGTTTTTTAAGTTATAAACATTTCTGGTGAAAAATACATTTTTGGCTTGTTTTCGTGTAAACACGAAAAGCATCGCTTTGACATTTGTTTTCACCATTCGCGACCAAACGAAATCGCACTAGTGTTGGCGATTTGTCGCGACTTCAATGCTAAGAACGGGATTCTAAGACATAAATTGTAATAATTGTGCATGTGTTCAAATTATAATTTAATCTATAATTCCCAGCAAATAGTCAGCGGAAACTTGAAAAAATTTGCAAAGAAAAATAATTTGTTCTATGTTTGGTTGTCTTTGTTTTAATTCTAATTTACTTATATGTGTTTGACTTACCATCAATTCATCGGCAAGTTGTTTTTGAGATAATCCTTTTTCTGTTCTTAATTCTTTTAATCTTTCAGAAAATTTGTTCATAATAAACTCCTTAAATTTATTATAAGACAAAATGGCTTAAAATACTTGACATACCCCAAAATGGGGTATATAATATTTTTAATCCAAAATGGATTAAAGGAGTTTGTTATGTTGAAATATGAAATTAAAGTTAAAGAAGTTATTTTAAACGAATGGGTAGCAAGGGAATTAAAAGGCAACGAATGGAGAAGCCTAGGTAAAAGTAATGAAAAAAGAAATAATCTTTATAAAAGTTTAAATAGAAAACAAAAAGAAATGCTCTTGGAATTGGAAGAATGTTACGACAAGGATATGGTGCAAAACGAACAAAACTTAGTGGAATTTGTTTTAGAGTTTATTAAAGCAGTCTATAAGTGACCTGACAAAATGAGAGTTAAAAAGACCTTTTCTCTCATTTTTTTATTTAATGGTTTTGTTTGTTTTTTAATAAAATGGTTATGAGGCGAACATGAAAATTGTTGTGGAGTATGTTTTACTTGAAAACTTTTTGATTAACCTTATAATTCTTAAAACCACCGCCAATGTTTTGAAAGAAAAAGGACGGTTATTTTTTGTTTCGGCTGTTTTGGGTGCATGTGTAACTGTCGTTATTCCACTTTTGTTTCTTAATTCGCTTGGAGAGTTGTTGCTTCAAGTGGGCTTGGCTGTGTTTTACATTTGCATTTCATTCAGGTTTAAAACTCTTAAAAAGTTTGCAAGGCTCTATGTTTGTCATTTTGTTGTTACGCTTCTTTATGGTGGGGCATGTTTCTTTTTTGAAAGGTTGTTTGGCATTGAATCTGTCATTGTAGTTTTGCTTGTTGTGGTGTTTACATTTTTATGTGTCAAATTTTTGCTTAAAGTGCGAAACCGAAAAAAGATGTTGGAAAATTTTTGTTTTGAAATCCAAATTGTCGCAGGAGATAAAACCACCAAATGGAAAGCGTTTTTGGACAGCGGAAATCTGCTGTTTGACCCTTTGACTGACAGCCCTGTTTCACTTATAAATTACAAAGTCTTTTCTGCTTTATATAAAGACATTGACCTTGAAGACATTTTAAGGCGGACAAAAAAATTGAAGCAGTTGAAGTTGGCTCATTACATTAATTTCAATACACTTGGGGCAGACAATAAAATTTTGGTGTTTCAAGTTGACAAAGTGGTGTTGGAAAACGGCAGTGTCTTGGAAAATGCCACACTTGGTTTGGCGTTGAAAAATTTTAATGAAGCATTTGGAACAGATGTGATTTTGCACAATAATTTAAGTTTGGCGTAAGGGGGGAGTAAATGAAAATAATTTTAAAAATAAAGTTGTTGTTTTGGAAACTTTTAAACCGAGAAAACAAAAAATATGCACAAAACATCATGTGTTATATATGTGGCAATAAGGCACTTCCACAACCACTTGAAGCAGATGAAGAATTGGTGCTTTTGGAAGAAATTAAAAATGGTAATCTTTCTGCGCGCGACCGCATAATTGAACACAACTTGCGTTTGGTGGTTTACATTGCAAAAAAGTTTGAAATGTCGGGCATTGACCTTGAAGACCTTATTTCCATTGGTGCAATTGGACTTATTAAGGCTGTGAAAACTTACAGCATAGACAAAAACATTAAACTTGCCACTTATGCAAGCAGATGTATTGAAAATGAAATATTAATGCAACTGA
>CATKYT010000009.1 GCA_949841245.1 uncultured Eubacteriales bacterium
GTTATTTTGTCACACAAATTTTTTGTGTAACTTTGTTACAGAAACAAAAATATAGTGTATTATGCAAGAAATAATACACCATATTTTGTGCATTTAAACTTAAAAAGCCAAATTTAACAAACTTATGAAATTGGTTTACTATAAAAATAATTTTGTGATATACTTTAATCAAAGGATAAACTTATGAAAAAGAAAAAACAAAACATAATCATCGACTGTGATGTCGGAGTTGATGATGCAATTGCCCTTATGTATGCTTTGCAAAGTGAAGACCTTAACATTCAACTTTTGTCCACCGAAGCAGGGAATAACCCAATTGAAAGCATAACTCAAAACACACTTCATCTTACAGAATTGCTAAACAAAAAAGTCCCTGTTGTGGAAGGCGTCAAGGAACCAATCAAGCGTCAACCATCTTATGCATTAAACGCACAAGGCAAAGGCGGACTTGGTGGATATAAATATAATCGTAAAAAAATCAAAACTTCACCTTTAAAAGAAAGTTCATCTGATGCAATTTACAAAGTTCTTAAATGCAACAAAGAAAAAACAACCATTGTTGCCATTGGTCCAATGACTAACATTGCAGTGCTTTTAAAAGAACATCCAGATGCAAAAGATTACATAAAAGAAATTGTTTTCGAAAGTGGAACAAAAGAAAAAATTTATGGAAAACCTTACAAATCATTTAATGTGGGTTTTGACCCAGAAGCAGCCGAAATCGTGTTTAAAAGTGGAATTCCACTTGTCATGATTCCAATGGAACTTGGACATATCGCCTACCTAAATAAAGACGACATCAAACAATTCAAAAAGACAAATAAGATTGGAAAAATTTTTGCCAAAATGTTTAAAAAATATCACGACTATCATGTCGGACATTTAGGAGCAGCCGTTCATGATGCCTGCACAATTTTCTATTTATTGCATCCTGAATTCGTCAAAACCGAACAAGCACATATTGAAATTAAATATTATAAAACTGAAACAGATGACTTTGGATATGTTGACATAGATTTCAAAAAGAAAGCCAATGCAACTGTTTGCATTGACCTTGTGATTGATATGTTTAAATATGAAATTTTTGATTGTTTAAAAAGACTTGATAAATAAATTTGATTTATAAAAAACTTTCCAACAGAATTAAATTCGATTTATAACAAAAAAAAGAAGAAGTAATTAAACTTCTTCTTTTTCATTAACTTGATTGTTTTCAATCTCAACAATTTCCATGTCTTTTTTGTTTGATTTCACTTTGGTTTTGTTTCCACCCATATCAATAGACTTTTTCTTTTTTGGTCTGTAAGCAATTGACCAAAGCCCAGGAGTGATGAACACAGAAGAATAGAAACCTGCCATAATTCCAATCATGATTGGGAATGCAAATTCTCTAATGTCAGCAACACCAATAACTGTGATTAAGAAAATCATAATAAAAGTGGTTATTGTTGTCAAAATAGAACGCATCATAGTGTTTTTAACTGCCATATTCGCAATCTCTGTGTTAACAATCTTTTTGTCAGATTGTCTTGCCATTTTAAGAGAATCTCTCATACGGTCAAATATAATGATAGTGTTGTTGATTGAATAACCCAAAATGGTAATTAAAGCCGCAATAAATGCCACATTAACTTGCACACGACAAATAATCATAATTGATGCAGTCACCAAAACATCATGGAAAAGCGCCAAAATAGCCGCTAAACCACTGGTAATTTCAAACCTAATTGCCACATAAATCAAAATCAAAACAACAGCAACAAGAAGCGCTATAAATGATTTCATAAGAAGTTCGGAACTTGCCGCAGCAGTAGTTATTCCCCCTTCTTCCACCAAACTTGCAACTTCAACATATTTACCTTCAAGTTCATCAAGAGTGGCATTTTGTTCGACATATTTAAATGCTTTCAACATTTCCAGTCTGATTTCATGATTGACATCTTCAATCTCTGAAGAAGTCAAATCATTATTGTTTTGATATTTAATGATAAGTGCAGAGCCTTTTGGAACAAGTTTATGTTCTTCGGACATTGTTGTATCTTGAAAAGTAGAAACTGATAAACCGTGTTTTTCCAAAACAGAAATTACAATTCTTTCAATTTCTCCCCTGTTTTTATTTAAATCATATTTGCTGTCATCATAAGTATATTCACCTGTGTTGTCAACATAGACGGTCATTACTGAACCACCAGTGAAATCAATGCCAAGTTTGAAACCTACACAACAGAAAACGATTAAACCAACTAAACAAATCAAAATAGGTGCAATTAAAAACCATTTAAGGTTTTTGCAAAAATCAAATTTTGTTCCCACCAACTTGTCATCAATTGAAAAGAGTGCTTTTTTAAACTTTTTCATGTTCATAATATTTCACCCTCCTTGATTTCTTCCACAACAATCTCTTTGTCATCGTTTTCTTCAAGACTTCTGATTTGTTGTTTTGGAAGGTGTAATTTCTTTGGATTGATGCTGTTTAATGGCAAATACCATTTAACCAAATATCTCAAAATGACAAGGTTCATAAACATAGAAAGCAAAATACCAATTAAAAGTGTTATTGCAAAACCTTGAATTGAAGATGTTCCAAGAATGTAAAGCACAATCGCCGTGGCAACAGTTGTTATGTTACTGTCAAAAATTGGCCAGAAAGCACGCTTAAAACCATTTTTCACAGACAAAGGAATTTTCTTTCCGCTTTTATATTCTTCTCGGAAACGCTCGAAAATAATTACAACGCCATCAACTGCCATACCAATACTTAAAATTATTCCAGCAAGTCCTGGCAAAGTCAACTGAACAAATGAAATAGCTTGCAAGAAGAATAACATTAAAATTAAATAGATGACCAAAGCAAGACCAGCCAAGAAACCAAAATCACCGTATCTAACCCAAAGCAAAACTAAGATAAGAATAAATCCAACAATTCCGCCGATGATGGCAAGTCTAAGTGCTTCCACACCAAGAGTGGCTGAAATAACATCGCTGGAAATTAAATCAAGAGAAACATTGAAAGTCCCACTCATGATTTGCAAAGCATATCTTTCTGCATCTTCATGAGAATTAAAACTTCCCGAAATGAAAGTTGAACCACCAGTAATTTTTGAAGTGCATTGCAAAGTTAAGCAATCATCAACATTTTCGATGTTGTCGCCAAAATAGATGTAAATTTCTTTGTCGCCGTTTGCTGCATCATTGGTTAAACTTTCAAATTTTCTTGCACCTTCGGTTGTGAAAGTAACTGAAACACCATGCACATAATCATTGCTGTTGTCATCTTTTTTCTGATAAGTTGCTTGAACATTGCTGATGTCTGTTCCACGAATGCGAATGTCTTCATCAGAAGTTGACTTTTTCAAAGTCATTCGAAGTGGAGTTGGTTCTCCAATAAGGTCAAAAATTTCCTGAGCATCAGTTACTGATGGAACTTCAACTCTGATTTTGTTGCCATCTTGACGAACAATTGTGGCTTCGCTATATTTGCCACCAATAACACCTTCAAGTCTTGTAACTGTGGCGTCAATGGCAGTGTCTAAATCCTTTGTATTACTGTCTTTGGCAATGTCACATTGATAAACAACAGAAATACCACCAGCAAGGTCCAATCCAAGAGAAATGGAATTGGCAAACCCATTGTAGGTGGAAGTTGTGAAAGGTATATTAAAACTGCATACAGACAAAACAATTCCAATTAAAGTCAAAACTGCAACAGCCACATAGTTCATAATGGAATTCTTTTTCAATTTGTTCTTAATTCTAGCCATTATAACCCCTTACAAGATTTGGTTAATACACCATAAATACTTAAATAAGTATAATACTTTACAGGGGCAAAGTCAATTGAAAATCAATATTTTTTTAAATTGACACAGATAATTCCACAGATTGCACCAATAACGCTGTTGAAAATTAAATCGTTTAACAGTGTTCTGTCAAAGCAAAAAGCCCCATCAAGCAGTGAAAACACCAAAAATGCCAAAATTGTGAAAATGAATCCAATAAGAAGTCCATTTAAAAGCCCTTGATTTTTATATTTTTTAAGTCCAACAAACACACCAAAAAATATGCTGACGCCTTTGATAACTTGATTAACTGGTGAAATCACACTGTCACTTATGCTTGTAAAACGCAAAACAAAGGCAAACAACAGAATTCCTACAAGTGCCACACATAAAGAAGTTACCACGCCTTTAAGTAAAGCAACCCAAAGACCATTTACACTTTTATTTTCGCTTTTTAATGCTTTCAATTTCATTATTGCCTCCTTTCTTTCACAATAAACCTAAAAGTCTGTTTAATTAAATTTATGCGGACAAGTTTTCAAATATGAAAAGCCAAGACAAATAAATTAAAAATTCATAAAAAACCATTAATCTTTAAAATCTGCATTTCCTTTGTTTGACTTGAATTTAAAAAAGGTTTATAATGAAAATATGAAAAGCATTTTTGTTTATAATCCAGAAAGTGGAAAAGGTAAAATCAAAAAACATAAAGATTACATCATTAAAGAACTTTCTGAAAAATATGGTAAAGTGGAATGCATTGAAACCACCCATCCCAATCATGCCAGCGAAATCGCAAGGTCATGCACTGATGTTGATTATCTTTTTTGCTCTGGTGGAGATGGCACATTAAATGAAATTGTAAATGGACTTGGTTGCCTTTCAAAAAAGCCAATTGTTGGATATATCCCAAGTGGAACAATCAACGATGTAAGTCGCTCTTTAAAACTTTCCAAAAACATTAAAAAAGCCGTTAAAATTTTGAAAAATGGAGAAACCTTTTCACATGACATTTTTCAAGTAAACAATCAATTTGGAATCTATGTTTGCTGTGCAGGATTATTTACAAAAACAAGTTACACAGCAGAAAGAAAAGCCAAAGTCAGATTTGGGAAATTTGCCTATTTCTTTAAAGCGATTAAAGAACTTTTTAATTCTGACGCAGTCAAAATTTCCATTAAAACCGAAAATGAAACCATAGAATGCAACTGTGCAATTCTTCTTATTTTAAATTCTAAAAGCGCTGGCGGATTTAAACTTAACAGAACTGCTGACTTAAATGATGGAGAAGTGGATGTCATGCTTGTGCCATGCAAACATAAGAAAATTCACTTTCTTTCAATTCTGAAAGTTGTAAATGTCTTTTTGATTGGAATGAAAAGATTTCAAAACAACAAAAGGTATATCTATCGAAAACTTAATCATTTCACCTTAACCACCAACAGTGGAGCATGCATAAATATTGACGGAGAAAAAAGCGATTCTGGTGAATTTGAATTTTCAGTTTTGCGTCAAGCATTACAAATAATAGTTCCAAAAAAATAAGAAACCCAAAAATAAAAACACAAACTTTTGTTTGTGTTTTTTGTTTAATTATTTTTTCTTACTTTTCTTTTTTGGAACAGATTCTTCAGCACTTTCAGTTGTCACTGCAATATTGTCAGAAGAAGTAACTTCTGCAACTTGTTCTTCCAAAGATTTTTCTTTATTGTTAGGTTTAATTTCTTTTTCTGTAATTTTTGTTTCCACTTTTGGAGCAACAATTTCATCTTTGAAAACTGTATAAATTGCATAAGCATCAACACTTAAATAACTTTTATTTTTTCCGCCAGTTTCAATAACAACAATCTTTTTTGAATCATCAAATTTAAGTTCAACAATAGTTCCATAAACTCCACTTGTAGTTAAAACTTTGTCACCTACTTTTAAAGAATTGGTTTGCTCTTGAACCTTTTGAGTTTCTCTTTTATTTCTTGAATTCATCAAGATTGGCATAGCAATCAAAAGCAAAGCTACAACACCGATTAAAGCATAGTTCCACCATTGAGCACCTTCAAGCAACATACTTGTCATAACATTTCTCCTTTTATTTAATTAAAATAAAGCCCATAATAAAAAACAAAAAAATAATCAAAATTGGAAGGGCTATTTCGTTGAATCCCATATTTCGGAAATCTCCTTTTTTATGTTACCATAAAATTATACAACAAACCAAACAAATTTTCAAGATAAATGTCAAAAGTTTTCATATTTTGTCGAAAGAGAAATCAGCATTAAAGCATTAAAACAACAAAATAAATTAAAATATTAGCTAATTAATAAAAAAACAATGAAAAACAGCATAAATTTGCTGTTTTTCATTGTTTTTACAATTTTTTTGTTTCAATTTCACTTTCAAGTCTTTCAATAAAATCAACAAGTTTAAGTCCACTGGCACTTTCAAAACCACGACCACGAATGGAAATTGTTTCGCTTTTTTCTTCTTCATCTCCCACAATAATAAGATAAGGAATTTTCATAGAAAGTGCTTCACGAATTTTATATCCCACTTTTTCGTTGCGATCATCAAGTTCTGCCCTTAATCCTTTCTCTTGCAAAATTTTGTATACTTTATTTGCATAATCATTGTTTCTGTCTGTCAATGTCAACACCTTAACTTGAACAGGTGCAAGCCACAATGGAAATGCGCCCGCGTATTTTTCAATCATATAAGCAAGAGTTCTTTCATAACAACCTATGCTTGATCTGTGAATGATGACTGGTGTCTTTTTAACTCCATCTTTGTCTGTATATTCCATTCCAAATTTTTCTGCAAGCATTTGGTCAATTTGAATAGTAATCATTGTGTCTTCTTTTCCAAAAACATTCTTAATTTGAATGTCAAGTTTTGGTCCATAGAAAGCGGCTTCACCAACACCAACTTCATAAGGAATTTCAAGATCTTTTAAAATTCTTTCCATCGCATTTTGAGCATCGTCCCATTGTTGTTTTGTGCCAATATATTTTTCTTTGTCATTAGGGTCCCATTGAGAAAATCTGTAAGATATATCTTCATCAAGCCCAAGTGTTTTAAGCATATATCTGGCAAGTTCCAAACAACCCTTAAATTCTGATTCCAACTGCTCTGGTGTGCACATTAAGTGACCTTCTGACAATGTAAATTGTCTTACTCTGATAAGTCCATGCATTTCACCACTTGCTTCATTTCTAAACAAAGTCGATGTTTCATCATAACGAAGTGGCAAGTCTTTGTAAGAGCGTGGTTTATTTAAATAACATTGATATTGAAAAGGACAAGTCATTGGACGCAAAGCATAAACTTCTTTGTCTTTCTTCTCATCGCCCAAAATAAACATACCTTCTTTATAGTGATCCCAGTGACCTGAAATTTTATATAAATCGCTTTTTGCCATAAAAGGAGTTTTTGTAATCTGCCAACCGCGTTTTGCTTCTTCATCTTCCACAAACCTTTGCATAAGTTGAATAACCTTTGCACCTTTTGGAAGCAAAATTGGAAGTCCCTGACCAATATAATCCACAGTTGTAAAAAGTTCAAGTTCTCTGCCAAGTTTGTTGTGGTCACGCTTTCTTGCTTCTTCAAGCATATTGATGTAATCATTTAATTGTTTTTTGTCTGCAAATGCATAAACATAAACGCGTTGAAGCATTTTGTTTTTTTCATTTCCACGCCAGTAAGCACCATTGACGGCATGTATTTTGAAAGCATAGTTTTGCAAATTTCTTGCACTTTCAACATGTGGTCCACTGCACAAGTCATAAAAATCATTTCCAGTGTAATAAACTGAAATTTCAGCATCTTCTGGAAGTTCGTTTATAATTTCCGTTTTGTAAGCATTGTCTTTAAAAAGTTTTAATGCTTCTGCTCGACTTAAAACTTTTCTTACAAAAGGTTCTCCTTTGTTGATGATTTCTTTCATCTTTTTTTCTATTGTTTCAAAATGGTCTGGGGTCAGTTGTTCATCCAAATCCACATCATAATAAAACCCATCGTCAATTGCAGGTCCAATTGTAAGTTTTGTTGTTGGATAAAGTTCCATCAATGCCTTTGCCAAGATGTGAGCAAGGCTGTGTCTTGAAGTGTGCAACTTTTCATCTTTTTCTTTCTTTTCCATTTTCTTATTCTCCTTTCAAACTTAAAATGTCAAAACTTTTTCAGTTTTAAAAATAAAAAAAGTCCATAAAAACAAGAAAAAGTCTTGAATTTAAGGACGATTAACTAAACCGCGGTTCCACCTTAATTGCAAAAAATGCCACTCTTATAAATATTTGATGTATCATCATCACGACAAGTGGTTTCGCACTTTCCAATCTGTCAAGATTTTTCACCAACCAACCTTTCTCTGAACACTTCATGGACGCTACTTATTCATCGCTAAATACAAAATATATTTTATTACTATAAAATGTTATTGTCAAGTGTTTTGTGTAAACAAATTGCAAAACATCAATAAAACTTGACAAATTTGTCAAATTAGTGTATAATTGACAAGCCTTCATTAAAAGAGAGAAAAAATGATTATTAAAAACAAAACTTTGGTAAAAGTTGAAGAATCGGACTGCACAAAAAGTTTTAAAATTCCTGATGGCATTGAATACATAGGAGAAAAAGCATTTTATAATTGCAAAAACATAGAATTTGTTTACATTCCTGAAAGTGTGAAGGAAATTGGTAAAAAAGCATTTTGGGGATGTGAAAGTTTAAAAGCCCTTACCATTCCAAAAAATGTTTTAAGAATTGGAATGTATGCTATTGAATATTGCAAAAACATGGAAATATTGACAATAGAATCTGAAAAACTTTTAAACTGTGTAAAATCTTTTTACAGCGTTTATCCAAACTTCCAAAAAAATCTTTTAACAGAATGTTTAAAACTCAGATATGTCATAGTGCCCGATTCAACAACAGACAACAACATAATTTTCACCAATATGGAAAAACGAAAATCTCAGACATATAAAATTCTTCGAGAAAAAGATTTTTATAAATATATCGAAAAGAATAAAAATCGAATGCATAAAGAAACATTTAAGCGTTTAAATGAGATAAGAGAAAATAATGTTGGAATGAAAAAAGACTGATAATTTCAGTCTTTTTTTAATTTTAATTTGCCAATTTTTAAACAATTATTTCAACACCGAAAACTTGTCAATCTTTTCCAAACTTTTGTTGTAACAAACATTTATTCTTTCTTCAAAAATCTTGGACAAAAATCCAGCAGTATTGTCATCTCCACAACAATAAAGGTTTATTTTCTTAGGTGAAAGTTCAATTAAAGAAGAAACCAAACCTTCTTTGGAAAGTTTTTCATAGTCACCATCCACTTCGCTGTTTTCCAACTTTAAAAAATAGCCGTTTTCATCTTGAAAGACATTTATTTCTTCTTCGCAAACTTCCAAATTGTCAATCAAGAATTTTAAAAGATCAAAAAACGCTTCGTTTGAAACCAAAAACTCACTGTTTTCATTAGCTAGTGTAATAAGTTCCGCCCATTTATCTCTCAACGCTTTCAATTTGAAATAATAAAAAGAATCTAAAAATAAATTTTTATCCAAATCCAAATTCTTGCTTATGATATAGAAATCTGTTTCCTTGTCAAAATTGATAAGTGCCTTTTTAAAAGCAGTAAGACTTATATCTTCATGAAGTGGCAGACGCAAATTTTCAGACAGATACATTTCCTTATAAAAATTGCAAACCACTTTAATTAAACATCTTTCAACAACAACTCTTACACGAGATTGTTCTTCCATAGGACAACCAATAACAATAAAGATTTTGTCAAATTCTTCATAACATGTTACAACCGCCCCAAACTCTGCTGTCTGTGATTTTATGGTTTGATAAACAAATTTTGCAATTTGAATATTTTTAGAATTGACCGAGATTGAAAGTTCCCACATAAAAACTCCTTTCCACTATATAGTATGCAACCACTTTAAAAATACTCAAAAAGTTTTATTTTTGTTTGACATTTATTTTTAAAACTTATATTATTTAACTAAGGATTAATAATATATATATGAAGAAAAAATTTACAACAGCATTTTTGGCATTATTTGTGATTGCCCCAATCTTCGCATTATTAGGATGCGGAGATGTTTCTTCATACAAAATTATGGCAAGGTCAAGTTCTTACGGACAAGGCACTGTTTCTGGCGAAGGAACTTATGAAGAAAACTCCACAGTGACATTAAAAGCCACAGTTACAAACAAAAACAGCACCTTTCTTGCTTGGCTTAAACAAGACGGACAAATAATAGCCAATGACGACAACTTCAAAATTGAAAATAACGATAACAACGGAAGAATTGTTGGAAGCACACTTTCTTTTACTTCATCAGAAAGCACACGCGGGACATATACAGCAGTTTTCAGCGAAAGTGCTGAAACGATGCAATATGTAAAACTTGACAGTTTTCGAATTTCTGACAAAGCCTATGATGAAAATGGAAATTTCATAACCAATCCAACCGAAATTACAGGAAGCAGTCTAAATTTAAATGTTGAATTTTCACAAGGCGTAAATTCCAGCGACATTTCCACAGTTGAAGTTCAAGAAGATTTAGATGTTGAAATCAATCAAAAAATAAACGCAGGCACCGCTTACACCCTTAAACTTGATGCAAGAAATGCCTGCCAAATCAGAATAAACGCAACCTTTCGTCAAGGTGGACTTATGACTCCTGCAAATTTCAGAAACGAATTGTTACTTGGCACAAGCAGTAAGTCCGAATTTGGTGATGTCATTTTCCAAAATGGTTATTACAACATGGTTTTCAGTTTTTCTATAAACAGCGAAAATTATTATTTCATCACAACTTATCGCATTTTAAGTGTTTAATCGAAATATTCCACACTTTTTAAATATAACCCACATGCTGGCATAGTTTTGCCAGCATATTTTCTTTCCCCACTTAAAAGAGCATTCTTAACACTTTCAATTGTCAACCTTCCGCTTCCAACTTCCAACAATGTCCCCACCAAAATGCGAACCATGTTATATAAAAACCCGTTTCCAGTCACTTCAAAAGTCATGATTCTTCCTTTCTTAGAAACATTCAAATCAAAAATTTCTCTTTCAAAATTTTGCACATTTGTGTCCGCACTGCAAAAGCCATGAAAATTATGTTTTCCAATTAAAAGTTTTTGTGCTTGTTCAATTTTTTCAACATCAACATCAAAACCATACCACGCACGCAAATTGTGATATATGGCACTTACTTCTCCACCGATTTGCACAACATAACGATAAGTTTTTCTTTTGGCAGAAAAGCGTGCATGAAAATAGTCACTTGCAAGTTCCACTTTCTTTATTCTGACATCTTCTTGCAATAAATTATTGAGTGCCGTCTTAAAATTCTTAGGTGGCATAATGTTTTCAATTCTGACGGAAGCAACTTGACATAAAGCATGAACCCCTTTGTCAGTTCTTCCGCTTCCTTCAACACTTACTTCTTCGCCAGTCAATTTAAAAATAGCTTCTTCAACATCGCCCTGAATGGTGCGTCTGCCATTTTGTTTTTGCCAACCAAAAAACGCACTTCCATTATATTCGATAAATAATTTCAAATTTCTCATAATTATATTTTAATTATTTGCACTTAAAAAATCAAACATAATCAAAAAAATTTGACTAAAACATTAAAAATATTTATTATAATTATATATTATTAAATGGAGAAAAGCATGAAAAAAGTAATTGATGGAAACACAGCCACAGCCATGGTGGCATATAAACTTTCACAAGTTATTCCAATCTATCCAATCACACCATCATCGCCAATGGCTGAATATTGTGATGGTGAACTTTCAGGTGGACACAAAAACATTTTTGGCGAACTTCCAACTTTGGTGGAAATGCAATCCGAAGGCGGAGCAATTGGGGCTGTTCATGGTGCGCTTTGCACTGGTGCAATGACCACAACTTTCACTTCCAGCCAAGGGCTTCTTCTTATGATTCCAAACCTTTATAAACTTGCTGGTGAGCATCTTCCATGCGTCATTCATGTTGCCGCTCGTGCAGTGGCATCACATGCTCTTTCCATTTTTGGCGATCATTCAGATGTTATGGCAACTCGTCAAACAGGAGTTTTGCTTTTGTCATCTTCATCTGTTCAACAGGCTCATGACTTTGCTTTGATTGCACATATTTTGGCATATAAAACTTCACTTCCAGTAATTCACTTTTTTGACGGATTTCGCACATCTCACGAAATTCAAAAAATTGAAACATTGTCAGATGAGCAAATTAAAATGTTGCTTCCAACACAAGAAATTGAAAAGTTTAAAAAATCTCGCATGACCAGTGACAACCCTTATCAAAAAGGCACAGCACAAGACCCATGTGTATTTTTCCAAAATCGTGAACTTTCTTCACCAATTTACAACGATGTTCACAAAATTTTGAAAACAATTTTAAAAGACTTTGCTTCCGTCACTGGCAGAAAATATAATCCTTATGACCTTACAGGAAATAAACAAGCCAAAAATGTCATTGTCAGCATGGGTTCATCTTGCGAAACAATTGAAGAAGTCATCACAAGTGACCCTTCTTTTAAAGAAACTGCTTTGGTCAATGTCCATCTTTACCGCACCTTTGACAGCGATGCATTTCTTTCAAGTTTACCAAAAAACACCGAAAAAGTAATTGTTCTTGACCGAACAAAAGAATGTGGCGGTCGTGAACCACTTTTCTTGGATGTTGCTTGTGCTTTAAAAAACACCACAATTAAAGTAATTGGCGGAAGATATGGGCTTGGCGGAAAAGAGTTTACCCCAAGCATGGTTAAAGCCGTTATTGACAATTTTGAAACTATGAAAGACAACTTTACAGTTGGCATTGATGATGATGTCAACCATTCTTCATTACCTTTGCAAGAATATCATCCTAAAACCAAAACTTTGTTGCAAATGAAATTTTTTGGTTTAGGTTCTGACGGAACTGTTTCCGCAAGCAAAAGCACAATCAAAATTTTGGGAACAGAACTTGACAAATATGTTCAAGGATATTTTGAATATGACAGCAAAAAAAGCGGAAGTCTAACCCGCTCTCACATTCGCATAAGTGATCAACCAATCCAAAGCACTTATCTTGTGGACAATGCCGATTTCATAACAATCAACAATTTCTCATTTGTGCATAGATACAATTGTTTGGAAGGTTTGAAAAAAAGCGGAAAAGTGCTTATAAACACCATCTTTTCTGCTGATGAAGTCAACAAAGTTTTGCCAGACAGTTACATTGAAACTCTTAAAAAACAAAATGCAAAATTGTTTGTCATTAATGCACAAAAACTTGCCGAAGAAGTTGGTTTAAAAAACAAAATCAACATCATTATGCAAACTGCTTTGTTTAAAGTCAGCGAAATTATTGAGTTTAAGGAAGCAAAACAACAAATTGAAAAACAGATTAAAAACATCTTTATAAAAAAAGGTCAAGAAGTGGTCAACAAAAACATTGATGCTTCCCGCCTTACAGAAAAAAGAATTGAAGAAGTGGATGTAAACAAACTTGTTCCACAAAAAGTTGCCATGTTTGAAAAATCTATCAACGACAAGTTTTATGAAAAAATTATGAAACCAATTGAAAAACTTCAAGGAGATAAATTGCCTGTTTCCAAATTTGATGAATGTGGAAGACTTCCAACAGGCACAGCAGAATTTGAAAAACGCGGTTTTGCTGGACACCTGCCACAATATTTGCCTTTAAACTGCATTCAATGCGGAAATTGTGTCATTGCCTGCCCACATAATGCCATCAGGCCAGTTTTGGTAAAAGGCGAAACCCCAGAAGACATTGAATTTGCCAAAGCATTTGGCATGGATGGTTATTTTTATCGTCTTCAAGTCAGCCCAGAAGACTGCACAGGCTGTGGAGTTTGTGCCAACACTTGCCCAAGTAAAAACAAAGCACTTGTAATGACCAAGGCAAATGAAATTTTAGATAAAGAAAAATCAAATTACAACAGATTGAAAAAAATTAAAACAGAAAAAAACACACCATTTTCCACTGACCTTGCAAAAGGTTTGCAATTTAAAGACAGTTATTTTGGTTTTTCTGGTGCATGTGCAGGTTGTGGGGAAACTCCTTACATTAAACTTGCAACTTCACTTTTTGGTCAGCGTATGTTGATTGCAAATGCAACTGGCTGTTCCAGCATCTATGGTGGTTCTTATCCAAGTTGCCCTTATCTTAAAGACGAAACTGGAAAAGGTCCTGCATGGGCAAACTCGTTGTTTGAAGACAACGCTGAATTTGGGCTTGGCATGAAACTTGGTTCCAAATACACCGAAACCACTTCCCCAAGTGTTTGGCTTATTGGTGGAGATGGTTGGGCTTATGACATTGGCTATGGCGGACTTGACCATGTGTTGAATGGCAAAGAAAATGTCAACATTCTGGTTTTAGACAGTGAAGTTTATTCCAACACAGGTGGTCAGGCTTCAAAATCGACCCCACGCGGAGCAATGGTTAAGTTTGCAAATTCTGGAAAGCAAACCAAAAAGAAAGATTTGGTGGCTTTGGCAATTGCATCAAAAAATTGTTATGTTGCACAAGTCAGCCTTGGAGCAAACATAAACCAATGCATAAAAGCATTTAAAGAAGCAGAAAGTTTTAATGGACCAAGTTTAATTGTGGCATACAGCCCTTGCGTGAACCATGGATTTGACATGTCACAAACCACAACCGAAATGCGCAAAGCAGTGGAATGTGGCTATTGGACATTACTTCGTTACAATCCACAAACAGACAACTTGTCACTTGACTCAAACAGTGATTTTGATAAATATGAAGAATATTTAAACGGAGAACAAAGATTCAGCGTAATTAAAGAACTTAAAGGTGAAGAAGCAAACAAAATGTTGGAAGAAAGCAAACAAGATGCCATAAACAGACTGGAAACGATTAAAAAATTCATAAAAAATAACTAAATGTAGTATAATTATTATAAGAAACATACAAATTGTTTGACAAATTCGACAAAATTTTTTAAAATAGTTATATAAAAAGGATATTTATGAATAGAGAAACCGATTTGTTTAAAACTTGGCTTGTGGAAACACCTTTGGCTCACAAAGGACTTCACACAAAAAACATACCTGAAAATTCACTCAGTGCTTTTTCCAACGCCATTGAAAAAGGCTATGGAATAGAACTTGATGTTCAACTTTTGGCAGACGACACAATTGTCGTTTTCCACGATGACTCTTTGGCAAGAATGACAGGAAATGATGGTTACATCAGATTTTTGAATAAAGAAGATTTAAAAGCTTTGACTTTAAAAGGCTCAAAAGAGCGCATTCCAACTTTCCAAGAAGTGCTTGAACTCGTAAATGGAAAAGTTCCACTTTTGATTGAAATTAAAAACAAACATAAAGTTGGAAAACTTGAACAAAAAGTGATTGACATGTTGAAAAAATATAATGGTGAATATGCAGTTCAATCTTTTAATCCATTTTCACTTGCCTATTTCAAAAAACATGCCCCACACATCATTCGTGGACAAATTGCTGGCGAACTTAAAAATGAAGATATTAAACTTAGTTTTGTGGAACGCTTTGTCATGAAACGCATGACTTTAAACAAAACAGTAAGTGAACCAGATTTCATTTCATATGAAGCAATATGCCTGCCAAATCGCTTTGTTAAAAAATATAAACATTTGCCACTTTTGACTTGGGTTGTTCACAGTAAAGAACAATATCACAAAATAATTAAACATTGTGACAACATAATCTTTGAAGATTTTGACCCTGAAATTTAAAAATAAAAGCACACTTTTTCTTGTGTGCTTTTTTAATTTTAAAACAAAGTTTTTCACAAAAATAAGAAGCATTTGCTATTCCACTGTCACCGACTTTGCCAAGTTTCTTGGTTTGTCAGGATTAAATCCCAACATCAATGCATAATTAAATGCCAAAAGTTGCAAAGGTATAACGCTGACAATAGGCATTAAAATTTCATCAAAACTTGGCAAATCAATTCTGAAATCGACTTCCACATTGTGAACAAGATTGGAAATCAAAAGAACTTTTCCGCCACGAGCCTTAACTTCTTCAATGTTGCTTTCAACCTTAGACTTTAAGTTTTCCACAGTGGAAATGGCAATCACCAAAGTGTCCTTATCAATAAGTGCAAGAGTGCCATGTTTAAGTTCGCCAGAAGCCATGCCCATGCAATTTAAGTAAGCAATTTCTTTTAATTTCAAACTTGCTTCCAAACTTGTGACATAGTCTTGACCACGACCAATGAAGAACACTTTTTTAAATTTAGAAATTGGCAACAAAAGATTGTCGTCAAAATTTAAATAATCATATCTTAAAACAAAATCTTTAAGCAAATCTTGTTCATCAATTTTTGCAAGTTTTAAAACCAGAATTAAAAGAGTAAACACTTGCGAAACATAGGCCTTAGTGGAAGCCACAGCAACTTCTTTTCCAGCAAAAGTTGGAAGCACATAATCTGCAATATGTTCCAAAGTGGAATAAGGCACATTAGTGACACACATCACCTGCATACCTTTTTCCTTAACCAATTTTGCACATGCAATTGTGTCAGCAGTTTCCCCACTTTGGCTGACAAAAACATAAAGACAATTTTTGGAAAGAACCCGATTGGCATATCTAAATTCACTTGCAATTGAAACCTGACATTGTTTTCGACAAAATTTTTCCAAATACAAAGCACCCATAAGACTGCTGTGATAAGCAGTTCCACAGGCTATGAAATGAAATTGTTTGAATTTTCCAAGTTCGTTAAGCAAATGTTCATTTAAATAATTTTCAGAAAAATATTTAAAAAAAGTTTTTTTAAGCACAATAGGTTGTTCTTTAATTTCTTTCAACATGAAATATTTTTCATTTAAGTTTTCGTCTGCAAAATCAAAATTACTGATATTTAATGCTGACTTTTCAATTTTTTCACCATTTTTATTAAAAAATTCCAGTTTTTTTGCATTCGCAACAACAAACTCATCATCTTCAAGTATGTAACATTCTTCAAACTTTTTCGCAAAAATGGAAATATCACTCCCTGCCATGCAACCATTTTCATTTACAGCAACCATAAGTGGACTGTTGCGTTTTGCCAAATAAATTTTTTCAGATTTTCTCTCTATAAGACAAACAGCAAAACTGCCTTCCACCATGTTGCAAGCACTTATAAGTTTATCTAAAATTTTTCCTTCTTGCTTTTCAATTAAATTAACTAAAACTTCTGTGTCAGTTTGAGAATATAAATTGTCAATTTGAAATTGTTTTTTAAGTTTTTCATAGTTCTCAACAATTCCATTATGAACCAATGCAAAACTTTTACTATAAGAAACATGCGGATGAGCATTTTCAACACTCACCTTTCCATGAGTTGCCCAACGCGTATGACCAATTACAACATCAGACTGCAAATTTGAAGAAATTTTTGCTTGTAAATTTTTAATCTGACCAACACTTTTAACATGTTTAATTTCACCATTTTCAAGATAAGCAATACCACTGGAATCATAACCCCTGTATTCCAATTTTCTCAACCCATCAACAACAAGTTCAACACCATTTTTAAAGCCAATGCTGGCACAAATTCCGCACATATAAACCTCGTTAAATTTATATATGCAGTGACAAAAAAAATGTCTTAAAATCTTAGGTAAGTCAGTTGAATTGTTCCATATCTTTTTTCATCGAAAACATTAAACATTCCGTAATCAAAATTATCTTCGCAAGCATGTTCACAGACAATAATTCCATCTTCTGCCAAAATTTTCTTTTCATAAATCAAATTTAAAATCTTTTCATATAATCCACTTTTATAAGGTGGGTCAAGCAAAATTAAATCAAATTGCTTGTCCACTACTTCCAAGAAAGTGCAAGCATCACATTTGCTCACTTGTGCATTTTCACCAATTGTTTTCAAATTGGCTTTTGTCATCATGACGCTTCTGGCGTCTTTGTCCACAAAAACAACTTCTTCTGCTCCACGACTTAACGCTTCAATTCCAAGTGCACCTGTTCCGCAAAACAGATCCAAAACTTTTTTGTTTGGCACAAAAAATTGCAATTTGACAAAAAGTGATTGTTTCACTTTGTCCGTAGTTGGACGGATATGATTAAACTTATTTTCAAGAAGTCGCCTTCCCTTATATTTTCCTGCATCAATTCTCATAAAAAAATTATAGCATTATTTAATTAAATTTCAAACAATTATTCAATAATTGTTTTGCCACGAAAATTTGAAAATCCAGTTAAGATTTCATAAGGAATTGTGTCAATTTTTTTTGCAAAATAGTTGGCATCAGACATCACAATAACTTCATCGCCAACTTTTACATTTTTGTCCACCTTTACAAAGAAAGCATCCATACAAATGTTGCCCACACTTGGATATTTTTTGCCATTAATCATCACACAAAAATTTCCACTTAAATTTCTTCTTAAACCATCACCATAACCAACAGGCACAACCGCAAATAAACCATTTTTATTCAAACAATATTTTTGTCCATAACCAATGGCTTCGCCTTTCTTTGCATAAAAAATTTTGCTGACATGAGAAACAATTTTAAGCACAGGTTTAACACCTTTCTGTCCATAACCATAAAGTCCAATTCCAACCCGCACCATGTCAAAATTATAAGGATAGTTATATATATTTCCACCACCAAAACAAACCATGGCATCTTGCGAAATTAAAGAACGCAATCTGACAAACCTTTTATAAGCCAAATTCGTGGTTCGCTTACTTTCTGTCATAGAAAAATGCGAACAAATGCTTTTAAGTTGAATTTCTTTTTCTCTTAAAAATTCATTGACCATTTTGGCACTCAGTTCACTTTTTAAACCAAACCTATTCATTCCAGAATTAATTTTCAAGTGGCATGAGTCTTTAAGTCCCGCTTTATAGAATGTGTTTAAATCATTTTCATCTTCGGCA
This sequence comes from uncultured Eubacteriales bacterium, assembly GCA_949841245.1. GTDB lineage: Bacteria > Bacillota > Clostridia > Christensenellales > UBA1242 > Caccovivens. The sequence continues at coordinate 18,728 of CATKYT010000009.1, forward strand.
ATCACTTCCAACCCATATTTTAAACAAGACTTTAAATCATCAACGCGTGAACAAATCAAAATTGGTTTATCAGAATTTCGTCTTACCTTAATTGCTTCTTCAACATTAACCACGCCAAAATAATCAACATAATCATTCAAAATATTTACTATATCTGAAAGTCCATGACCATAAGCATTTGATTTCACCATGGCACAAATCTTTTTATTTTTAAAATGCATAACATTGTCAACAAGGTTTGATTGACTTATAAATTTTAAATTTTTCATAATATGTTATATAATAATTTTAGTTTAATTGTTACAATTTGAAAACTTTATATATTGGGTCGTTTTTTATCTATTTTGACGAATTATTGGCGTCACTTTTGTGTAATTTTTTCTTAATTCTTGTAAAATTTCAATGAAAGGAGAAAAAAATGAAAAGTCTACCAAGATATACATTAAGAATTTCAGAATCTTTGCAACGCAAAATCAAATATACCGCAATTTACAACGGTAGAAGCAAAAACAAAGAGATTGAAATCGCAATTAAAAGATATCTAAACGATTTTGAAAGGCTTCATGGTAATATCGAAATAGAAAACGACACAGAAGATTAAAAATTTGCCATAAATACAAATTTTTGATTGACAAAAGAAAAAATGTGATGTATAATTACATAGTCTTTTTCATTGCAACAATTTTGTTCAATAAAAAACTTGTGGACTGCTAGCTCAGTTGGTAGAGCATCTGACTCTTAATCAGGGGGTCCAGGGTTCGAGCCCCTGGCAGTCCACCACAATTTGCGTGAAAACGCTTTTTTTGTATGATCAAAAAAGTGTAAATAAAATTATGCTGGTGTGGCGGAATGGCAGACGCACAGGACTTAAAATCCTGAGTTCGAAAGGACGTGTGGGTTCGACTCCCACCACCAGCACCAAATAAACTAAGTAAAAAGTCTTGTTAGGAGGAAAAATGAAATTATTTGCAAGACGAAAACGAAAAAGGGTTGCCACATGGTATAAAACGAATGAAAGCGACAAGGTATGGTGGCTAGACAACAGAGATCAAATAGGAGAATATGTGTTTAGTTTTGATAAGAAAACTGAATTCAATCTTTTTGCAGATTATCCTTATAAACTAACTCCTGAACAAAAAGAGATTTTTGATAAAGAAAATCCTTATTGGAAAGATTTTTTTAGAGAAAGATGCAGTGATGAACAGGCATTAAAAAACGATTGCGATTCTATTTGGAGAAAGCATAATAAACGAATGGATTTGTTAAATAGATTGGAAACCGAAAAACTATACACATCAACAGAAAGCGATAGTCTTTTCTCAGGTCATTTTGATTACAACCCTGTTATTTGGGAGGTTTTTGACGAAGTTGGCGTGAATGACCCTAATTATAAATCTTATGACAATTATCTTGCCAAAAAAGACATACACAAACTCTCTCCACAAGAAGTTGTCGAGCAATTTTTATTTTGGAATAGAGGCGAGAGATTTTGTGAAGGCACAATTGCAGAAGCGATTGATAATGGAAATTTTATGAGGCTTTTTGTAAAATTTGTTGGGGATAATAATCCTAAAAATAATGAATAGGTTGACTAAAACTTTGGAAGGAAGATAAATATGTTTGGTGCAATTGTTGGAGATATTGTTGGCTCAATTTACGAGTTTAAGAACATAAAAAGAAAAGATTTTCGATTGTTTGACCAATATTGTTTTTTTACAGATGATAGCGTTATGACTTTTGCTGTGGCTGAAGCTTTAAGAAAGACTCAAGATAAAAATTTTAAGAATTTGGACAAACAAACAATAAAAGAAATGCAGAAATTTGGGGAACTCTATCCACACGCAAGTTATGGTTCCTCATTTAAAAGTTGGCTAAAAGAGAAAAATCCAAAGCCTTATAATTCTTATGGAAATGGTGCGGCTATGAGGGTTAGCCCTGTGGCATATTTGGCAAATAATCTTGACGAAGTGAAAAAACTTTCAAAAGAGGTGACTGCAGTTTCTCATAATCATGATGAAGGAATTAAAGGTGCAGAAGCAACTACTGTTGCAATTTGGTTAGCCTTAAACAATCGTAGTAAAGATGAAATCAAGAAACATATTGAAGATAATTATTATAAGCTTGATTTTGACTATGAAGAGTTGAAAGAAAATTATTGTTTCAACGAAACGTGTCAAGATACTGTTCCACAAGCAATTTATTGTTTTCTTATAAGTAATGACTTTGAAGATTGTTTAAGAACAAGTGTTTCAATTGGTGGCGATACAGACACTTTGTGTGCAATTTCTTGCGCAATTGCCGAAGCTTATTATGGAATTCCAGAAAAAATCCACGACTCAGCGCTGTCTTATTTAGATAAGCGGTTATTAAAACTATACAACAAACATTATAGGCGAAGTACTAAATTAACAGTTGTTTGATTTTCGCGAAATCAAAAGTTTGTTGCGAAATCAAATTTTGATTAGTTTGATTTATTTTGATTTTTAATCAAAAAATTAGGTGTCGCATTATCAAACGGAAAAAAACAAAATCGCAAATTCAAAAGCAGACATTATAGAGTGCAAGCCCAATAAACCTATTATAAAAGTTATATTTATATAACAAGTTGAATTTAAAATTAAAATTTGACGAAAATAATTGAGCAATTTGTATTTAAGCAGGTTTCCCCTGCTTTTTTCTTTGCATATTATAATATATAAAATATATAAATATAGCAAAAATGGAAACATATTTCTAAAATAATAGAAATATAGTTCTATTTGTTTATAAATTGTAAAAAAACAAGCCAAAATTCTGACTTGTCTTTTAAAATAATGATGATAAAATTATAGATTTTTAGTCTTTTATTTCTTTTAGTTGTTTGACAATTGCTTTAATTTCTTCTTGATTGTCTAAAAATCGTTGTGCAAGGTCAACAAAAATGATGTCGTTGGGATCAATCTTTTGGTCTTTCAATTCTTCCAATTCTTTGCAAAGTAACTTATATTCTTTTGTTTTAAGATCAAGATCCATTGTCAGCCCAACAAGCTTGGTTTGATTTAAGTTTATTTTCATTTCTCAATTCCTCCCTGTTTCAATATTTGTTGACGGTCATAAAGGATATGTTGCTCGCTTTCCGCATCTTGAAATGAATATTCACTTGGCACGCTTAAATTATGCGTTGCCTTTTTAAATCTCTCACATTGTGCTTTAAGTCTGTTATATCCCATTCCAACATTAACTTGCTGAATTGGCTTATTTGGATGTTGAGCATCCCACTCTTTTACAAAGCCCATCGTGCCACGCATAAGAGCATCAAAAATTAAATCTCTCTCATGCTCTTTGTGCTTTTGTGCGTCAGATGAAACTGTATATCTGCCGCTGTTATTTTCATATTCGCGATATTTTTGATTAAGTTCAAAATCATTGAAAACCGCATAGCCTTGCTCTGCATTGACATACATTGTGCCTTTGGCAATGATTTCACCCTTACTGTCTCTTACCACAAGATTTTGAACATCTTCTGCAACCACACTTGACTGTGCAATATATTTTCCATAAAAACTGCTGGTAATTGTTCCACAACAGCTTGCATAAAGCCCCATGATTGCATTTCGTGGATCGTGTTTTGAAAGCATTTCAAATGTGAATTGTTTTGCATAAAGTTCATCAAGAAGTGTCTTTGAATCCTTCAAAATACTTTCAGTTTCACTTTTGATTTGCTCAATACTTTCCAAAATTGTCATTTCACGAAAAGGCTTGCCCAAAATATGCTCCCCTACTCCCTTTTCTTTTGCCTTTTTTCTTAAAGCCACTCCTTGCTGAAATGTTTGTTGTGACAAACCTTTGCCGCCAAAAACTTCGGCAATATCTTGCGTTTCGCTTGTCACTCCAACATATTTTTCCGAAGTGTAAAATTTTTTCAAAGCATCTTCCCAAGAAAGAGTTGTTGGCTTGCCTTGTTCATTCAATGTTGTTCTGAAAGTCTTTGCTCTGTCAAAATTGGTCATAACTTTCACAAACATTCCAGGGTGTGATTTGTTTAAGTCAAGAAGAAGTCCCAAGTTTAAAAGTTTCTTTTTGTCTCCAACTTGTGAAATAAATTTTAAAAATTCTTGATTTGGTTTTGTTTCAAGTGGAAGACTGTCAAAAAGTCCATGGAAGTCACCTATTTTGAGCATCTCAGATTTCAAAATTTGTGAAAAAGCACTTGTTGCTTTTTGAGCAAGTAAAACTTCTGTTTCTTTCCCATTTTTGTCCAACACTTTATCTTTTGAAAAACATCCAAGTGCAAGCATAAATTTGTAGTAATCAAATTTTTCTTCCATTGTCAATTGCCCATATCTCTCATTTTTTGTGAGATCAACACCATCTTCACTTTTCAAGAAACGAACATCACACAAGTCTTGAAAATTTTCAAGCATTCCTTTATCAATCAGCTGTTTCACAAACACATATGGAAATGAAATTTTATTTTTGTTCAAAGATTCAGCCAACTTATTCAAGATTTCAAGATTAAAATTTCCAAAAATAAGGCCATAATCAAAGTCTTTGAATGTTTTTGCCAGTTTGCCAAGTTCAACCAAGTTTTCTAATTCTCCTTTTGGTTTCTCTCTTGACAAAATGGTTGAAGTTTGTCCTTTAAGTTTGTATGCAAACTTAAAGTCACAACCCGCAAAAGCGTTCTTCCCAACTTTTTTTACACCATCATGAACAATAATCTTTTCTATTCCCACACAGCCTGCAAACGCATAATCTGCAATTTCTTTTTCATATTCTGGGATAATATATTCTCGTGTTGGTTCACGCGTTAAATCAAGTGCTTGATACAAAAATCCGCTTTTTGAAAAGTCCCATTTATATGGTGTATCAAAATCTGGATTTCCGTCCAATTCATCACTTCTTGCAGAATTTAAAAAGCATCTTTGAAGACTGCTTTGCCACATAGAGCAATTTCTGTGGTCATAATCTGGATAGAATGGCAAGCCAGACAAAACAATTTCTTCGCTGACAAGGTCAATTGTTGTATCCGCACCAAAGAATTTACCCTTTGGATTAACGCTTTTTGGCATGCGGTTCCAGTTTTTGATTTCAAAGGTAACTGGCTCAACTTCCACCCAAACTGGTGTTCCAGTTTCCGGCACAACACTTCCATCTGCAAATTTATACTCTCTATTTTTCCATGCAATGTTTCGGACATATTTTTTGCCATTATATTCAAATTCAGGATTTTGTTTTGACAAAAAATCTTTATTATATTCTCTTTGTCCATTGCTTGTAAAAAGCCTTCCAGTGCAAGTAAGTCCAGTTTGCAAAGTTCCGCCATTAAACAAGTTTTCAAGCGTTTGTTGAAGCTCGTTGCTTGCTTTTGTCTTTGGATACTCACCAATTTTTAAAAAGTGTTTCTCTTTTCCATTATTTGTTGTTTTTGTCTCAAAAATTTCGCTCGCTGACGCGCTGCGCGCGGAGATTAAAGATTGAAGATTAAGGGACAAAGCGGGAACGGAGCCGAGAACATATCTGTTAACAGAGGAACAGTACCACGAGCCGTAAGAGTGGACAGCCCTTACATAATGAGCAGCGTAAGCCGAACGCGACCAAAATACTCCTGTGAGTTTGCCATTTTCTGCTTTCCTGCCAGAACTTTGATAAGCATAACTTAAAAGTGCAAAGTCAGTACATGATTTTCTTCTTTCTATGTCATCTGAAAAAGTTTCTTCCAATTCTTCCATAGAAAGCAAACTTACTGTATCAGTTGTGTCAAATTTCTTGTCAGCCTTTTTTCCATGTCTATCTGTGTTGCTATTTTTTCTTGCCACAGCCATTGACATATAATTAATCTTTTCACTTGCCATGTTTTTCTCCTTTGCATCAAAATTTATATATTTATTATAACATTATTTTTTCAAAAAGTAAATAGCCAACGCTTAAAAATCATTTTTTAAATCTTTTTATATATTTAAACAACAAATTTATGGCATTTGAATGACATAAATGGGCGTTATAAGCATTTATACGAACATCAACATATTTATCATCAACAAGATTTTGTGTTTTAAATATATATAAATGTTTAATTTTACGCCTTAATCTAAGTTTTGCTTGAGACCTTAACAGCCGAATAATTTTACCATTTTCATTTAAAATTGTTCTAAATCCCAAAAAATCAATTCCATTTGAAAGTTTGCCAATCTGTGTTTTGGCATTAAGCTCAAGATAAAGTTTTTCGGAGCAATAGTTTTTTATTTCATTTTTGCAATAATCAAGATATTCTTTGTCTTTATGCAATAAAATCATATCGTCCATATAGCGAACATAATATTTTATCCTTAGTTTCTCCTTTATAAAATGGTCAAGACCGTTGAGATAAAACAATGCAAACCATTGACTTGTTTGGTTGCCTATTGGAAGTCCGACACCTGTTTCTGCATTTCTGCTTTGCAAAAGAATATCAACAAACCACAAATCTTCTTCATCCAAAACTTTTGCAAGTTGTTCTCTTAAAATTTCTTGGCTTATATTTTGAAAATACTTTTTTATATCACATTTCAAAAAATATCCTAAATTATTTTTGTTTAAATTATAAAACTTACGCAAAAACAACTTTAATCTGTCAAGTCCAAACAATGTGCCTTTGTTTTTTCTACAAGCCACATTGTCAGGAACTAATTTTTTCTCAAGTTTAGGTTCCAAAACATTCATGCAAAAAGCCATCAAAACAACTCTGTCTTTATAAGACAGAGCTTCAATGTTTCGCTTTTTTGGCTCATAAACATAAAATTGTTTGTATTTTCCAATTTTGTATGTTTTGTTCAAAAGCTTTTTTGACATTTCAGTCAAATTTTGACTTAAATTTATTTCAAAAGAGATTGTTTCTTTTTTATGCTGTTTTGAAAGCCTGCATTTTTTGTGGGCAGTAAGCAACTTTTCAAATGTGAAAGCATCTTTAAGCATACAATCTCCTTTTAATTTTAAATATGCCACCACCTGCGTTGACAGAAAACTTCCAAAGCTGACAGCATTGGTTATTATGGTGGCAATTTTCTTCCAATTCTTCTTGAGAATTTGAAAAAGATTGAGATTCCTTTGCCTTAAACACACATTTGTTCCACTTGGACACAAACACTTCTCGTCAGTTATCAAGCATTTTGCTTGTTTTATAAGGCAAATCGGGAACGGAGCCGAGATTATATTTTTTAACATTGTTATAGTTCCACGAGCCGTCAGAGTTTACATTTCTTACATTATTTTCATCGTTAGCCGAACGCGACCAAAAACAACTAGGCTCAAAATAATCTCATCTTAATTAAAGCGTCACCGCTATAATCCATCATAAAAAGCATCGCTTTTGCTCATTTTTGCTTTTTAAAAAGCAAAAAGTTTCGCTTTATCGCTTGCATTTTTCTCTTTCCCAAAAATGTCATGCATTTTTGGGCTGACCTTAAGACTTTTTGCCAAGTCTATCGGCGTCACTTTTTCTCCATGCAACAAGCAGATTTATGCAATCCGCAACTTGCAGTGAAATTTGTTCATATTGTTTCTTCAAAATACACTGGCTTTCAAATGATAAAAAAGCCATATATGCAAGCAGTTTCAATTTCAAATAAGTGGCGTGTTGACAATCTTTTCTGTTTTCAATGTTTTTGGCATTATTCATTTGCAAAGAGTTTGCTTCAATCAATTTTTCAAGAGCATCCAGACAATAATTTTGCAATCTGTTGACAAACACAGCACGGAAGCGCTTAGGCGATTTTTCAGTGACAGTGATGACATATGCCGCCAATTTTTTTGTTTTTGTGATAACCAACAATTCGCTTGAGCCTTGCCTTATTTTCAAAGGTTCATCGATTTCTGGAATTTCATTTTTGATGGCAGCAGTTTCTTTATATTTTTTATTTTCTCCGCGTGCCACACCTTTTGCAGTTGCAACTCTGTCATCATAGATTTCTTTGTTGCCAGCCACTTTTGGAATTGTCAGTTGGACATCAATAGGATTTCTTCTTTTGTTCATATACTTTCCTTTTATATTTCAGAAAGAAAAAAAACTTCTGAATTTCTTCAAAAAGTCTTGTTAAAGCGTTTTATTTGCTCTCACAAAGCGGAACAAAAGTTCGTATTGACGCTTTGTGACCACATGGGCAGTGGAAACTACTCCCTTTTTATGACCTTATTATACATCACATTTTTCAAATGTCAAGACCTTTTTCATAAAAAGTTGGAGATTGAGATAACTTTACTCGCAACCACATACAGCCAACACCAAATTGGATTTCCCAGCGGTTCGGGCACATAATCACTTGTCGCACCAAAAAAGAGTTGATTAAACTCTTTTTTATTTTGCAATAAAATTTCATTATGATATAATTTTTACATGAAAATCAAAGTTTTAAATGGCACTCATTTTGAAATTAACAAAAAAATTTCAATTTATTTTAAAAAATATTTCAACAAAGCAAACATTAAAATTATTGAAAGCGAAAAAGTGCAAAAAATTATCAATATTTTGGAAAGTGAACATCCTGTTGTTTTGGAAGAACTTAAAGGTAGAGCCAAAGGTTTTGACATTTCTGTTTCAGAATTTATCAGCCTAACTTCTTACGAACTTTCAGAATTGAATGAAGACAGATGCTCAGACATTTATGTCTGCGAAAAAGAATTAAAAGGCATCTACCATAATGAAGATGGCAGTGATGAAATAGTGCCAATTTTGTGCAGTTATGATGATGAAGCAATCTTTGATTTAAGTTGTTACTCTGCCCTGCATGGAACAACTTTTTCCGCTACAAAAAATTTAATGTTTTCCATAAATTACATATACAACAAAAATCTTAATTTAAATGCCGATTTACCCACTTGGATTTTTACTAGACTTCTTCTTTCTTGCAAGAATTTTAAAGAAGTGAAAAAGACTTTAAAAAAATATTCAATCTGGGGTTCAGTTTCCATAAACCTGCTTGATGTAAAAACAAACAAATTGTTTTCAATAGAAAAACACAATAACATAAACAGTATAAAAGAAATTAAAAACACCTATTTCAAAACAAACACATTCATTCACAAAGACATGCAAAAGTTTTGTGAAGTTCCAAAAGAAATTAATACATCCCAAACAAGGTTTAACAAAATTGCAGAACTTTTGCAAACAAAAAGTTTAACATATCAGCAAATCATTCTTTATAATAATGGAAACGATTATGACAGTGTAAAAGTTACTGGGCAAAACAGAAACAACTGCAAAACACAAGTAACAGTATTCTTTTGCAACGATAGAATTGAAATCATCAAAGAAAATGAAACTCAAATATTTTTAATAAAAAATATTTTCAGCCAATAAATAAAAACAAAAAAAAGAGCGTAAGTCGCTCTTTTTTTTACAACACTTTAAAATCCAATAACTCAATTTCGTCAACAAGTGATGATGTCACCGATTTAGTTAAATCTGTTGAGAGATATTTTTTGTTGTCGTCCGCAAAAACTGTAACTGCATTTTCCCCTGTCAAAATTGCTCCAAGAAAATTTGCTCCGCTGGAAATGCCAACTCCAAGCGAAAGAAACCTGCAAAGTTTTTGACTCATGGCAATGGCATCGTCATCGGCAATTGGAATAATTTGACTTACCAAATTGGGGTCATATAATTGGGGAACAATTTCATCACTTATCCCCTGAATTTTGTGATGACCAAAAGGCTTTACATCAGAAAGTATGCGGGCATGTGCAGGTTCGATTGCAACTATTTTCAAACCTTTCTTTTGTTTCAAAAAACTTCCAATCCCACATAATGTTCCACCCGTGCCAACACCAGAAATAAAACATTGCACATCTTCATCTTTAATTTTTTCATAAATTTCTTTTGCAGTAACATTTTTTTGAATTTTAATGTTGCTTTTATTTTCAAATTGGTTTGTGCAAAAATAACTATTTTTTACATAAATTTGTGCTTGTTTAAATGCTTCTTTAAAATCTTCTGTTTCAACATATTTTGCTCCATAAAGTTTTATCAGTTTTTTTCGTTCTTCACTTACATTTTTTGGCATAATTATTGTTACAGGGTTACCAAGTAAATTCCCCATAGCACAAATGGAAATTCCCATGTTACCACTGGAAACTTCCACAACTTCGTCCCCTTTCTTTAACAAACCATTTTTATATGCGTCAAAATAAATTTGATAAGCCACTTTGTCTTTAATGCTTCCAGTAAGAGAAAACCACTCGCATTTAACAAAAATTTTTTGAATTTTGTCATTAAATTTGCACTTAATTTCAATAATGGGTGTATTAGTAATCATTTTTTTAATGCTTTTAAACGCTTTCATAAAAATCCTCTTAAATAATTTATGATTACATTTTAATTTTTGTTACAAAAGTTCTACTTTTGTTCGACTAAAAAGGCTTGCAATTCGACTTTTATCATAGTATAATAATGTCGTCAAAAGGAGTTTTTATGAACAATTTAGAAATTGGTAAAAAAATTTATGAACTTAGAAAATCAGAAGACATGTCACAAGCAAAATTGGCATCTTTGCTTGATGTTTCAAATAAAGCAGTTTCGAAATGGGAAAATTGTGATGCCAATCCGTCACTTGAACAACTTATCAAACTTTCCAAGATTTTTAATGTGTCACTTGATGAACTGATTGGCACATCAGAGCAAAATAAACGCCGAAAAATATATAAAATAGTCATCACTGGTGGTCCATGTTCAGGAAAATCAACAGCATTAAGTTGGCTTCAAAATGAATTTTCTAAAAAAGGATATTTGGTTCTATTTGTTCCAGAAACTGCAACAGAAATGATTATTGGCGGAGTGACACCTTGGACAATTGACAACAACATAGATTTTGAAACCAGCATTTTAAAACTTCAAATTCAAAAAGAAAAAATTTTTGAAGAAGCCACAAAAAACACAGACTATGACAAAATTTTGATTGTTTGCGACAGGGGTTGTTTAGATTGTAAAGCATATATGACACCTAATGAGTTTAAGAAAACATTAAAAATTTTGGACACAACTGAAATTCAGTTAAGGGACAGTTATGATGCCGTTTTCCATCTTATAACTGCTGCTAAGGGTGCAGAAGAATTTTATAATTTCGACAATGAAGCCAGACTTGAAATGCCAAACGAAGCAATAAAAATAGATGATAAAATATTAAATGCATGGATAGGTCACCCACATGTAAGAGTTATTGACAATTCAACAGATTTCGAAACAAAAATGCGCCGTTTAATGAATGAGATTTCAAACTTTTTAGGTGCACATGAAACATATGAAATTGAAAGAAAATTTTTAATCGAACATCCAAATATTGAAACTTTGGAAAAAATGCCAAACTGTCAAAAAGTTGACATAATACAAACTTATTTAAAATCATCCAATCCAAACGAAGAAATCCGCATAAGACAACGCGGAAACAATGGCAGTTACATCTATACAAAAACCACTAAACGCATAATAAACGACCTTAAACGCGTCGAAACCGAAACTCGTATAACTAAAGATGATTATTTAAAATTGCTTATTGACATAGATACTGACAAAAGACAAATCAGAAAAACTCGTTATTGCTTAATGTATGAAAATCAATATTTTGAAATTGATATTTATCCTTTCTGGAAAGATAAAGCAATCATGGAAATTGAACTGCATGATGAAAATCAACAAATTAAATTGCCAAATTTCATTAAAGTCAAAGAAGAAGTTACAGGGAAAAATGAATATAAAAATTCATCAATTGCTTCAACAAACCTATAAAAATCTTCTCTATAATTTTGATGATAAATTAATAATAAATTAAAAAACTTACTTTAAATTTTGCAAATTTGATTTTTAAATACATTATTCTTATAAAGTCTTTTTACTTTTTCGACTTAAAAAACTTGAATTATAAAACTAAATAAAATTATAAAAAAATAACAAAAAAGCGTCATTTAGACGCTTTTATTTATTTAAGTTTTTAAGATATTCCAAAACAATCTTTACATTTTTGTCATGGCTTACTGTAAAATTTAAGTCAGTAACTTCCATCCAACCATTTTGTTTTGCAAGATAAAGAAGCAAGTCATATTTGCAACATCTTATCATAGTTTCTTGATAAAGTTTTACTTGGTCTGTTGACAAATAAAGTTTTGTCAATTTTTTATGCAACACAACCAATTCTTCAAGTTCATCAATCTCAAAATGACGACAATATTGTTTGTAAAAATCTTGCAAACTTTTAAGTTCTTGTTCTGCAATTTCTTTTGTTGCTTTTACCTTAACCATCTAAAACTCCTTTTCTATTCAAGAGAAACTAAGTAGTAATAAACTGGTTGACCACCATTTGCCACAGTAACTTCACAATCAGGATATTTCTTAGCCACTTGTGCTTGCAAATCATTGGCATCTTCTTCACGAATGTCTTCACCATAAAAAAGAGTAATGTTCATAATTGAGTCATCAATCAAAGCATCAATCAACTTTTCTGTCGTTTCGTTAACCAAACTGCCTTTTGCCAAAATTGCTTTATCATCAAGCCCGATAATTTCGCCTTTAACAAGGTCAAAACCATCAACATGAGTGTCACGAACGGCATAAGTTACAGAGCCAGAACGCACACATCTGATGGCTTCAAGCATGGCATTCTGATTTTCTTCCACAGTGGCATCAGGATTGAAAGCAATTGAAGCCGCAATTCCTTCAGGAACGCTTTTTGTAGGAATGACAATCAAGTTTTTGTTTGTTACATCGCCCGCTTGTTCAGCAGCCAAAACAATGTTTTTGTTATTTGGGAAAACAAAGACATTGCGTGCAGGCACTTTATCTGCGGCAGTTGCAATATCTTCCGCACTTGGGTTCATAGTCTGTCCACCAACAATAATTTCATCAACTGTAAGTTCTCTGAATATGTTTGCCAAACCATCACCTGGGGCAACAGAAATCATGCCCATTTCCTTGGTTTCTTCCACTGCCTGAGTCTTTTTCTTCAAAGCACGGTTTTGTTCTCTCATATTTTCAATTTTAAGATTATAAAGTTCGCCAAGTTCCAAAGCATAACCAAGTGCTTTATGTGGATCATTTGTGTGAACATGCACCTTAACAAGCGACAAATCGCCAATGCAAATGACAGAATCGCCAATATCCATAAGTTTTTCACGAAGTTTTGCAATGTCTGCTTCGGTTGTCTTCTTATGCATGTTGATAATCATATATTCTGTGCAATAACCGAATTCAATGTCACCAATGTTATTGATGTCTGCAATCACATCATCCACTGTTTGTGGTTTGGTTTCATCTTCAAAAGTATATTCAAGGTCTTCTTCACCCATAAGGAAACGATAAAAACCTGTGAAAATAACCAAAATTCCACGACCACCACTGTCAACAACGCCTGCTTTCTTCAAAACTGGCAACATTTCAGGTGTTTGCTTTAAAATTTCTTCGCCAGTGTCAAGCACTTTTTTCAAGAATGTTTCAAAATCATCATGACGCTTAGCAATGCTTACTGCGTTTTCAGCCATGACACGAATTACAGTCAAAATTGTGCCTTCTTTTGGAATGGTAACAGCCTTATAAGCGATTGCAGCCCCTTCCTGCATAGCCTTTGCAAAGTCTTTTGTGCTGACTTCTTTGCAGTTTTTAGTAACAGAACAAAAACCTTTAAAAATCTGAGATGTGATAACCCCACTGTTTCCTCTTGCACCGCGCAAAGCCCCTTTTGAGAACGCTTCAGAAAGTGAAGAAAGGTCGTTGTTCATACATTTGTTTACTTCGCCAACAGCGGATTTCATCGTTAGAAACATATTTGTTCCTGTATCACCATCAGGAACTGGAAAAACATTCAATGAGTCAATATATTCTTTATTTTGTTCAAGCAAACTTGCACCAGCAAGAATCATCTTGCGGAAAGTTGCTCCGTTTATCGTTTTTTGCATACCTTTTGCTCCCTATTATACACAAACGCCGACAACATGGACATTGACTGTGTCAACAATCATGCCAGTAAAATTTTCGACATTATATTTAACTGATTTTTTAAGCGATTCTGCAACGGCACTGATAGAAACACCGTATTTTAAAATGCAGTGTATATCAATAAAAATTCTGTTGTCTATATGATTAATAGAGACACCTTTTGAGTATCTCTCATGTTTGAAAACTTCTCTTGCACTGTCCTTGAAATTTTTTGCCACAAGGTCAACAACACCATAACAATCCAACGCAACAAAACCAGCAACAGTGCGTATTGCATTGTCGCTGATTGAGATATTGCCATAATAGTTATTTGTGTCAACAGTCAAGTCTAAACCCCCGTAAACATTATTCGCTAAGTATATAATACTATAAATATAAAATTTTGACAAGCAAATAAAAACAAAAAAACAAATTTTTTTGTCAAAATCGACCAAAAAGGATGGATTTATAAAATATTATACTACAACTCTGAAAAATCTATGATAAACTATGTTAAAAATGGTTGATTTTTTATTTAAAATGTGTTAATATAAAACACGAAACACAATTAAAGGAGACGAATATGAGCAGAGTTTGTGAAATTTGCGGAAAGGGTAAAATGGATGGCAAGACTGTCAGCCATGCAAATAATAAAGCACCAAAAAAATATGATGTAAACTTGCAGAACACAGAAATAAACGGCAAGAGAGTTAAGGCTTGCACTAAATGTATCAAAACTGCAAAGAAAAACAGTAACAACGCATAAGAGTTACCTAAATTTTTCACATCAAAAGAGAGACGATTTTCGTCTCTTTTTTCGTTTGGTTAATCAGTCTTTTGTGTTGTTTTTATAAAACATTTTCAAAAATGGAACTGTCCATTTTGGCGCTTTTACGCAAATTATTCTGATGTTTGATTTCTTTTCTTTTTCCATAATATTTATTATGTTGACATGTTTAATTTTGTCACATATTTTTTATTTTTGACAAGCAAACTGCCCCGCTATTGCACCATCAGAACATGCAGTTACAATCTGTTTAAGCACACCATTACGCACATCTCCAATGGCAAACACTTCTTTTTCAGAAGTTTGCATCCTTTCGTTTGTAACAATATACCCCTGTTCATCCAACTTTAAAACGCCTTTAAAGATGTCTGTTGCAGGAATTTTACCCAATTCAACAAAAAGTGCATCTGTTGTTAATTGTAGATGTTCTCCACTTACAGAAACATCAACTTTTTCCAATTTTAATTGCCCTTTAATTTGCTTTATTTCCGCTTTTGAAATTACTTTAATTTTTTCATCTTTATTGACTTTTTCAAATGCCGATAAATCCGCTTTATCAATTATTGTTACACTGTTGCAAATTTCACTTAATATCTTTGCCGCCCTTAACCCTTTTCCATTTTCACTTGCCACACACACATCTTTGCCTTTATAAAAATTGGCGTCACAAACTGCACAAAAACTTACTCCACGACCTAAAAAATCATTTTCATTAACCCCAATTTCTTTGCTTTTTACACCTGTTGCAATGATGACACTTTTGCTTTTATAAACTTGTTTTTTGCCATTTAAAATCTTTACATCATCAGAAAAATCGACAGCCTGAATTTCATCATAAATTAAATCAACTTCAAAATTTCCAACTTGGTCAGCAAATTCTTTGCTCAATGAAATTCCATCTGCAAGTTTATGAGAAGGAAAGTTTTCAATATCATTAATCATGTTAAGTTGACCGCCAAGTGCAAATTTTTCAATAATTGCTACACTTTTACCGCGTCTCTTAGCATAAACAGCAGCACTCATACCACCAACACCACCGCCAATAATTAAGATGTCATAAAACTTTTCCATAAAAATCTCCATTTATAATATATTATCACAAAAGCCCATGAAAAAACAACAAAATAAAAACCATGAAAAAAATTTAGATATAATCATATTTTTCAACAAAAACTTGACAATTACCCCCCCCGTGTTATTCTTTTACTAAATTGAAAAAGGAGTTAATTATGAAAAAAGTTGTAATCATACATGGACTTGGTGGATTGAAAGAAACCTACTTTCCGCACTTGGCAGAAACATGCAAAAAATTAGGACTTGAAGTATTTATGCCAAATCTTGGAAGTTACCATGATGAAGGCGGAACAAGTTATGAAATTTGGAAAAACAATTTTGACAAACAAATCTTGCCACACCTTGACAAAGAAACTCTTGTCGTGGCAAATTCACTTGGTCCAGTGTTTTTTGTAAGATATTTTGCAGAAAGAAAAGTGCAAATTGGTGCATACATCTCTTGTGCCGGTGGATATAACCCACTGGAAATGAACCCTTCTGCCCCACAACGCATAGTTACAAATGAAACGGCAATAAAAACCATATCCACTTTTGTTCCCCAAAAAAAAGATTTCGAAATTGTCAAAAATCTTGATTTTCCAAAATTTTCTTTCTTCTCGGACAATGACAGATTTTTCTTGCAAGAAAATTTGGAAAATTATTCAAAAGCCATAGGTTCTGAACCAATTTTAATAAAAGGTTTAAGTCATTTTGATATGACACCTGACGGAAAATGGTTTACAAATTTCACACAACTTGAAAATCTTATTGAAAAAATAATTTAATAAAACAAAAAAAATCGCAAAACTGCGATTTTTTCTTTTTGATTTCTTGATTATCTCTTTGAGAATTGTGGTGCTTTTCTTGCTTTTTTAAGACCATATTTCTTTCTTTCTTTCATTCTTGGGTCACGAGTAAGAAGTCCAGCATCTTTAAGTTCTTTTCTGTAAGTTTCAGAAACTTTTACAAGTGCTCTTGCAATTCCATGTCCAACAGCACCTGCTTGACCAGAAATTCCGCCACCAATAACATTTACGAAAACATCGTATTTGTCAGCAGTGCCAGTAATTGTCAAAGGTTGTCTTGCAACAACAATTAAAGTATCTCTTTGAAGATAGTCTTCAACGCTTCTTCCATTGATTTCAAATTTGCCAGAACCAGAGCAAAGTCTAACTCTTGCAATAGATTTTTTTCTTCTTCCAGTAGCGATAAAGTAACCGCCCTTATTAACTTTCTTTTCAGCCATTATTCAATCACTCCTTTTAAAACAACAGTTTCTGGTTTTTGAGCGTCATGATTATGTTCAGCACCCTTAAACACATTAAGTCTTGTGATTTGTTTTCTTCCCAAAGTATTTTTTGGAAGCATTCCCTTAACGGCTTTTTCAATAACCTTGCGAGAATCTTTTTCCATCAAAGCCTTATAATTGATTTCTTTAAGACCACCGATGTAACCTGTGTGATGACGATAAACTTTGTTTTCTGCCTTTTTACCTGTCAAAACAACTTTGTCAGCATTAAGAACAATAACAAAATCACCAGTGTCAACATGTGGTGTATATATAACTTTATTTTTACCAGTCAACATATCAGCAACTTGGCTTGCAAGACGACCAAGAGGCATGTTTGCAGCATCAACTACAAACCATTTTCTTTCAACTGTTGCTGGGTTTGCCATGTAAGTTTTCATTTTTTCTCCCTTAAAAATTTGTATATTTATATAGAATGCTTTGGCGCTCCGCTTTGCCAGTAAGCAAGCACTTTTGAAAATGACGAAAATTAAGGGGCTAACAATAAAAATCGCCTTTTCAACAAAGACGATATTATTTTAAATATATTTAGCCAATTTGTCAAGTGTTTTATCCAACTTTTACAAATAAATTTAAAAATTGTGTTAATAAACATAACCATCTAAAACAGATTTTTGACTTTTTCATCTGCTGCTGTCAACAAATTTTTCAAAAGAGTAAAACGCGTTGCGGTATATTTATTTGCCACCATTCGTTTAAGATATTGTTTTTCGCCAACTATGACAACCATTTTTTTAGCTCGTGTAACAGCAGTGTAAATTAAGTTTCTTGTCAAAATTATGCTTGGCCCTGCAATGGCAGGAATGACAATTGTGTCAAATTCCGAACCTTGACTTTTATGAATTGTAATGGCGTAAGAAAGCGACAAATCCATAAGATCAGGTCGAGTATAAAGACAAATTCTTCCGTCTTCAAACTCAACAATCACTTCACTTGTCTGTGGATCAATAGTCACAATTTGACCTATGTCACCATTAAACACACCCTGTCCAACTTCTTCAGCAAATCTGCCATGTCGTTTCCATTCAAGATCATAGTTATTCGTCATTTGCATGACTTTGTCGCCTTCACGGAAAATAACTCTGTTAAATTCCACTTGGCGTTTGCCATTTTGTGGCGGATTTATTCTTTCTTGCAAAACCGTGTTTAAATTTTCAATTCCACACACACCTGCTTTAAGCGGAGCAAGAACTTGAATTTGTTGCGGTTCCACTTTCAAAAATTTAGGAAGTCTGGTTGTAACAAGTTCCAAAATTGAATCTTTTATAAGTTGTGGGTCATTTTTGCTTTCAAAGAAAAAGTCCAAACTTGTGTTGTCAATAAGTGGCATTTTTCCTTCATTGATAAGATGTGCATTTGTAATAATTAAACTTTTTTCTTCTTGACGGAAAATTTTGGTAAGCATGCAAAACTTAATCACATTGCTTTGCAATATATCAGCCAAAACATTTCCCGCACCAACACTTGGCAACTGGTCTTTATCGCCAACCAAGATAAGTTTGCAGTCACGAGGCAAAGCCTTTAAAAGTGAACACATAAGAGCCACATCCACCATGGACACTTCATCAACAATAACCGCATCCGTTTTTAAAGGATTTGTTTCATTATGCACAAAAAAACTTTGGTCTGATTGAATGACATTCACTTCCAAAAGCCTGTGAATTGTTTTAGCTTCATGTCCAGTGCTGTCACTCATACGCTTTGCAGCGCGTCCAGTAGGTGCAACAAGAGAAACATTTTTCTTTTGATTTGTCAAAATTTCCAAAATGCATTTAATTATGGTTGTCTTTCCTGTTCCTGGGCCACCAGTAATAACAAAAACCCCGTTATTGATTGCTCCAATAATGGCATTCTTTTGTTCTTCATGAAAAATAATTTTATTTCGCTGTTCAAAATTTGCAATTTCTTCTTCAACAGCAAATTCCTGTTCATTTTGGCAATTTGCAAGCCATACAAGTTTTTGTGCAACAGCATTTTCATAATAATGATATTTGGAAAGCATTACAATTTCTGTGCCATCCAGCCAAGTTGTTACACATGTTCTGTCTAAACACAAACTGTCAAAAGCTTCTTTAAATCCATCAGCACATTCCATTTGGTCAAGTTCCAAAGAAGTTGCAGATTGGTCAAAAAGCATTACTTTTGGCAAATAAGTGTTGCCATTTTTTTCACATGAAGTTTTAAGCACATAAATTAATCCCGCTCTTATACGAAAGACAGAAGTTTTTGGAATGCCACAATTCTGAGCAATTTTATCAGCAGTTAAGAAACCAATTCCATCAATATCTTCCACCAACTTATAAGGGTTATTCTTAACAATTTCATTTGTCTTTTCATGATAGACATTATAAATTTTCAACGACATGTTTGTCGAAACATTATAGTTTTGCAAAAACATGATTGTGTTTTGCACTTCACGGTGTTCTTTAAAAGAAAAACCAATTTCAACAGCTTTTTTTTCACTTATGCCGTTTATTTGTGAAAGTTTTTGTGGAGAATATTCCAAAACATCCAAAGTTTCTTTACCAAAGCGTTCCACAATCTTTTTGGCTGTAATTGGCCCAACCCCACGAATCAGACCGCTTCCTAAATATTTTTCAATTCCAGCAATAGATTTTGGCAAAGAAATTTCATAACTTTCAAAAACATATTGAACACCATACTTAGTGCGTTCAAATTTGCCTTCCAAAGAAACTTCTGCGCCAACTTGAATGTCAACAAATTTTCCAACGACTGTGACAATGGAATCTTCTTTTTCCAGCCTTGCAACAGTGTATCCATTTTCATCGTTTCTATATACTATATCTTCAATAGTTCCACAAAGTGCCATACATATATATTAAATAAAAAACAGCAAAAAAGCAAGCGAATATAACTTTTGATTAAAAATAAAAAAGACTATTGACATTTTGTCTTTAATTTTGTAAAATAAAATATAAATTAAACAGGAGTAAATTATGAACGAATTTATTTTATATGGCTATCCACAAAGTGCAACAAGTTTTTTTGAATTGTGTAAATCACTTCCAACATTTTCAGTAACCATTCCAAATGAACAAGGTTTAAAAAATGCTAGAGCCCATCAACCACTTAAAACATGTGTAAATTTTTTAAGAACAAATGCTGAAATCCTTAAAAACCATCCAAAATTTAAAAACTTAAATTTAAAAGGCAAAATTATGACTGTCGGTGGAACTCCTTTTGAAATTTATAATGAGCATCCAGCAGTTGATTATACTTTTGCCCGCCCTGAAACTTGCATTATATATGATAAAAGTCAACCTTTTACGAAGCGTTTTGATCCTGAAAAAAATCCACATGGATTTAAAACGCAAATAAAGTCCATTTCAATAACAGTTAAAAATGACAGAAAAGTTTTAACAAGCAATGCACCAATCTTCAATTTTGGTGGAAAAGAATATGTATGGTATAACAAACAATATTGTGAAAATGGAAAAGACCCATACATGAAATTGATTATGAATGAATGTTATGAACCTGCACTTCCTTTCAACATTACGACATGTTCAAATAATTTTGCAGACGCAAAATTTCTCAGAGAACAATATAATCGTCTTGTAACAGAAGGCTGTTCTCCAAAAGAATTGGATATGATTGTTCCTGTTTTAATCAGCGAAAAAGATGGTTATGAAACCGCAAAACCAATTTTTTCTGAAAAGCATCTTGCAATAATAGAAAGTCAAAAACAACCAGAAAAAGTTTTAAACAACTAATTAAATCAATCAAGCATAACAAGTTTTCTTTAAAAATTGATGTGTCTAAAAAATTTAGACACATTTTTTAATAACTTTTTTCACGAATATAGGACAAAACAGTTGCAAAAAGATTTTTTGTCGTTTATAATGAGTTATGTATGAAAAACGCAGATAGAATTTTAGAAATAGAAGCATTGACAGAAAACTTAACAAAGCACTTTGCAAACAACAACCTGCTTAGAATGAAGGTTTTATATTTTATTTCGCAATATGAAAATCTTTCTGTAAGCATGATAATCGACAAATTGGGGCTTAAAAAATCCAATTTTGCACTTATTTCAAAAGAATTAGAAAATGAAGGACTTGTCATCTCCAAACAAGGCGAAATCGATAAACGATGTCGTCTTATGTTTTTGACGGAAAAAGGCAAAACTGAACTTGAAGCATATTTAAACAAACTTGACCAACATTTTGGCGAACAACCAACTGAATTTGAAAATGCTTTGAACATAGTTTCCACCTTTTTGAATAAGAAAATATAAGTTTGGAGATTAATATGGTAAAATTTTATAATTCATTAACAAGACAAAAAGAAGAACTAATTCCACATGAAAACAATGTTGTCAAAATGTATTCATGCGGTCCAACAGTTTACAGTTACCCACACATTGGAAATATGCGGGCATATCTTTTTATGGATAACATTCGCCGTGTGCTTAAATATAATGGCTTTAAATTGAATGGCGTTATGAACATAACAGATGTCGGTCACCTTACATCTGATGCCGATGAAGGCGAAGATAAAATGTTGCTTGCCAGCAAACGCGAACATAAAACTCCTTGGGAAATTGCCAAGTTTTACACCGACATTTTCATGAACGACACCAAACTTTTAAACATTGACTTGCCAGAACATATTATTCCAGCTACAAGTGTGGTGGAAGACATGATAAAGTTTGTTGAAAGCCTTATGGAAAAAGGTTATGCTTATGAAACCAGCAAAGGCATCTATTTTGATATAGAAAAGTTTAAAGACTATGGTCACCTTTCTGGCATGGATATAAACGAAAAACTTGCTGGTGCAAGAATTGATGTCGATGAAGAAAAGCGTTCTCCTTACGATTTCGTTTTGTGGGTTAAAGCACCAAAAGAACACATCATGCAATGGAACAGCCCATGGGGAAAAGGTTATCCTGGTTGGCATATTGAATGTTCTGTAATTGGCGATAAGTTTCTTGGCGAACATATCGACATACACACAGGTGGTGTTGACCATAAACCTGTTCATCATGAAAATGAAATCGCCCAAAGCAACTGCTATTATGGACATAAAGTTGTTAATAAGTGGATGCATATTGAATTTTTGCAAATTGACAACGGCAAAATGAGTAAAAGTTTAAACAACATTTACACCATTAAAGACCTTACAGACAAAGGTTATTCGCCAGAAGATTTCAGATATTTCTATTTTATGGCACACTATGCAAAACAACAAAACTTCACTTTTGATGCTTTGGATATGGCAAAAAACACTCTTAAAAGTTTGAAAAATTTGCTTAAAGAACATAAAAATGGCTCAGTAAAAGTTGATACAACTTCTTATGAAACGGAATTTTTGGAAAGTATAAATGATGACCTTAACATGCCAAAGGCAATTGCAACTGTGCTTAGAATGTTAAAAGAAGAAAGAAGTTCTGATGTTTATAAAACTTTTGAAAAGTTTAACCAAGTGCTTGGTTTAAACTTAGAAGAAGACGATATTCCGCAAGAAATAAAAGAAAAAGCAGAACTTCGCTGGAATGCAAAGAAAAACAAAGACTTTGTCACCGCTGACAATTTAAGAGCCGAACTTTTAAATCTTGGCTTTGAAATCAAAGACACAAAAGACGGCTATGACGTTTTAAAAAAATAAAAGACCATTAATTGGTCTTTTTTAATATTCGTTTGTTTGTTTTTGTTTAATTTTATTACGAGCAATGCCACAAACATAGACATCTTTCACTTTTTGGTTTATTAGACTGGCACAATAGTCCACTGTGGAACATGTTGTCAATATGTCATCCACTATAAGCACTCTGTCTGTTGGTTTAAGTTTTTCTTCATTCAACACAT
>CATKYT010000010.1 GCA_949841245.1 uncultured Eubacteriales bacterium
AAACAACAAACTTGAATTCAGAACAGAAGAATAATAAAAATTTACTCGCTTTCTTGCAATAAAACTTATGTATTGCCCTGAAAAGATTTTGGAGAAAATTATGAAAGAAATAATATTTGATAAAAACAACTATTCAAGTTATAAGGATTTTTATATACAATTATATAATGAATTAGAAGGTAAAAAAATTCCCGACTGGGAAGATTATGATTATTTGCACTATAATGCTGGACTTTTAGATGAATTTTTATGGTATTGCCATAATGATAATATAAAATATGTTTTCGTAAACTTTGACAAAGAAAAAATTGCTTTAAAGAAAAACTATGATGATTATGAATATGGAATTGTTATTAAAGTATTCGAAAGATTCGTAAAACAGTATCCAAATAACAAACTTGAATTTAAATTTGAAGAAGATAAAAATTAAGTATATAAGATAATATACTTATTTTTTTGTCAACAAACATTTGTCCTAATGCCCCGCATCTTTCAAAAGAAAACTTTATATCAACTAGATTTATAGAAAATTAAATTTTTCAATTAACATTATTATTCAAAATTCGGTTATAATAATCTATTTTGTTATTCGTTTACAAATTCTATATACTATGATTTTTTATTTAAAATTTTGACATATTTCATTGCATTTGTTCTTTTTACAATGTTATATTTTTGCCAAAGAATAAAAATCTTTTGAAATTTAAAGGAGTTATGATAGAATGAATATGTTTGATGATTTAATAAAAATTGACAGCCAAGGGAATATAGTTTACAACAACTGGATTGAATGGGACCATTTTTTAATTCCAAATAAACCAGAACTATTGAGAAACATAATGCGAGATTTTTTAGCATTTTCAGGACATTGTAAAAAGTGTAGTGCACTTGATGGATGTTATTTACTTGATAACAACAGACCAAAACAACCACTACATCTTAATTGCGATTGCAAAATTAAAAATATTTCTTTAAATCAAGTATTAAAAAGCATTTCTGTTGAATGTCCGTTAATTAAGTTCACACATTATATTTTTAAAAACGAAAGTAAAAAATATTTATTTGAATCTTGGGGATTTACAGTTGATGATTCTGAAAAGTTAAAGAAAACCTTTGAATCAGAAGCATATGAAAATTATATTAAAGGAAATTATGTTTTAAATACACTAGATGACTATGGTCAAAGGTTATCCATTCCAATAAATTTAAACGGTCATAAATTTTATAGTGGTTGGATGCTGTGTCCAGAAGGTTTAATAAGAAATACGACACCATTTGGAGGTTGGATTAAATGAAAGAAAATGATATTGTAACTTTAATTAATCTAAAAAAAGATTATTTATTAAAAAATTTATATTTAGATGTTAAAGGAGTAATTTTAAAAATTTTACCATATGACAAACTGCAAATTATTTTTTTTAATGATAACATTATTGGAGATTACGCAGTAGTAGTCGTTGATAAAATTGATGTAAAGAAGTTAAATTTAGAACTACCATCTAATTTTATTTCTGAGTTAAAAAAATCTGATAAACTTGCTGAAAAAAACATCAACAACAAACAAAGTCTAGAAAAGTTAACTTTCAAAGAATGTGAAATGGTTGAGTTACTTGTTGAAAATGAAAAATACGCTAAACATGGCATTCACAAAGGTGATACTGGATATATAGCCATAAATTATATGGTTTCTAACAGCATCCTTGTTGATTTCTCTGGAATTAACAAGAATGGAGAATATTATGGTGATTGCATTTCAGTAAATGTTAAAGACTTGAAAAAAATAAAATAATAATATTTTAAATTTTATATAGTAAAAGTTACATAATTAACTTTTGTTGACTTAAAAACACATAAACAAAAGATTTTCTTGACTTTTACATTAAAAAAGTTGTTTAATATGATTATGAAACAACTTCTATTTATTTTAATATTTTGTTTTTGTTCTGTCTGTCCAACAGTTCTTCCTTTCACAGCAAACAATGCAACAGCAAGCATTCAGTCTGCAAACTTTGATGTTGGCAGTTTTGAAACAACTACACAAAATTATGTTGTAACCGCCAACAAAGCAAACATCTTTAAAGAAGCCAGTTTTTCATCTGAAATTTTGAAAACTCTCAACCACAAAACCATAATTAAAGTTGAATTAACAGATGGAAATCCCACAGAAACTTTAAAAGACAATTTTGTTTTCTTTACAGTTACATTTGAAGAAACAACAGGTTTTATGTTTGCCGACTTACTTGTCCCTGAACAAAAGTTTTTGACAAACATACCTTCATTCAACGCTCAGACAAACACAGAAGCAACCGTTTATTTTTTGCAAGATAACCAAATTAAAGAGAGTGGATTGAAATTGAAAAACAAAGAAAGAATTTTTCTTTATGAAGGTTTCGACAGCAAAAAAGAATACACTGCCATCACATTTGTTTTAAATAACCAAGATGGCACTCACAGTGTAATGTATGGCTATTTAAAATCAAAAGACATCAATCCTGATGGAATTAATCCGCTTTTAATCACTTGCATTGTTTTAATTTTGGCACTTCTTGGAATTATTTTTGCTTGGATGTTTATGAAAAACAAAAAAATCAAATTTAAAAAGCACAAACAAACACAAAAAGACACTTTAAATTAAAGTGTCTTTTTTAAATTTCATAAATTTGTGTAACTGTTTAAAAAGTCGTTTATCTTTTTTTCATACAAAACCCCGCCAACAGAATATGCCATAGCATGGTCTGCATTTGCTTCGACATATTTACTTTTTTTGCCATCCGGAGTGGCATTATATAAAGCCGTTAAATTTTCCACTGGAACAAAACTGTCACTTTGTCCATGAATGAACAAAATTGGAACTTTGGTGTTTTTAACTTGCTTAATTGCATCTGCTTGATTTATGTCAAAGTCATGAATATGTTTAACAAAACTAAACAAATGGTTTTTAAAAATTTTCCACAAAATTTTATGTTTTCTCATGACATATTGCATTTGCATTTTTAAATTTGCAAAAGCACAATCTGAGATTATTGCCACAACATTTTTTGGCAATTCTTCCCCACTTGCACAGCAAACAGCAGTTGCACCCATTGATAAACCAAACAAGACAATTTTAGAATTAGGAATTTTGTTGTTTAAAAAATCAATCCAAAACAAAACATCTTTTCTGTCCAACCAACCAAAACCTATACAATTACCTTCACTTTCTCCGTGCGTTCTGTTGTCCACTAGAAGCACATTGAAATTCTTGTCAAAGAAAAACTTGCAATATTGTTGCATTTCATGATATTCACCACCATAACCATGAAAAATAATCACAGTTTTTTGCGAGTCATTGTTTAAGAAATATCCTGAAAGTTTTAATCCATCAAAACTTTTGATGCTTACTTTTTCCAACTTTTGTTTTTGCCACCAACACAAGTCAATCTTAAAATCTTTGATTTGTTTGTCAATTTGTTTTTTTCTTACTCTGCTTTTCTTTCTGGAAAAAGCAAATTTAAACAAAATTTCGCCCACAACAAGATAATAGACCATGCCTAAAATAATAAGCAAAATTAAAGCCAGAACAATCCATGCTAAGACTCTCATCATCACCTCAATCAATAATCGCCTTTACAGGTTCACCTGTGGAAGCATCTTGATATGTCAACCAATAACCAAAACCTTTGGCGTTGTCTTTGTCAAGCGGAAGCCAAATAGGATAGCCAGAAAGTTCATCTGGTGGATTTTCTTCAAAGACAGCAGGCACACCATAGCATACATATTTTATATTTTCATCATTGTCATACAACAATCCAAACACATAAAAGTCGCCATCGTCTTCATATTCAACTTTAATAAACTTTGAAGAAGGTATAAGTTTTTGTAAATTATCTTCGATTGGATTTGTGGAAAACAATTTGTCAATTTGTGGTTTCAAACGCAAGAAAAAATCCAGATTTTCATTTACAGGTTCTTCATGTTTTGGCATTTCATATATGTTATCTTCCACAGTTTCAGACTTTTCTTCTTTAAGATTTTCCGCTTTAACATTTGGATTGTGTTCATAGAAATATTTTTTATAAACACAGTTTCCACAATCTTGACACATTGCTTTATCAATTTCTTTTTCAATTTCTGCTTTTTCATCTTCTTGAAAATCCACATCATATTTGTCCAAAACATTTTTGGTGTTTTTAAAAGAATTTTCTTGGGAAATTTCATTTATTATGCTGGCATAAATTTCATCATCACTGCCATTGCTTGACCCATAAAGAATTGGAGATGCCTGAGCATTTTGAAAATTAATCACTGCACACGAAAATTTTTGTGGAATTGAATTCAAATCAATAAAAAACTCATAAAGCATGTGAGATTTAAAAGTTAAACCCGCTTTTATAACTTTTTTGTCAATATAAAATCCAAGTGATGAAATACCTGCAAGTTCGTTATTGAAATTATAAAGCCTTAATGAACCTTTAAGACCTTCTGACACTTCTTCGATTGTCAACACCGCTTTTCTGTTTGAACTGCTTTCTACATCACTTAGAACAATACTTTTTTTGCTGAACATAAAAACCTCTCAATACACAATATTATAGTTCTAAGATTTTTATGCTCAAATGTAATTTTTATAAAATTATGTCAAATAAACGCAAATAACATCGAAAAAATTAAAAATAGTGACTTAAAAAAGAAAATAAATGCGAAAAGCATCTATTTTCTTAATTTTATTTAAGTTTACTTTCAATAAATTTGACAATATTTTTGACATTAAAACCTGCTTTTTCAAGCACAATTTTTCCATTTCCACTTGACATATAACTTTCAATTGTGAAAGATGCACCATTCTTTCCAAGCACTTTAAGCCATTTTGTGTCATTGCTTGCTTCGATTGACAAAACAAGTTTAGCATCTTTATTAATGATTTTGTTTTTGTAATTTATGCTTTGCTTCTCAAAAACTTCAATGCTTGGCATAGACACAACATTAACATCAAATTTCTTTTTAAGTTCTTTGGCAACTTTCACCGCAAGTTCCACTTCCGAACCGCTTGCCACCAAAACAATATCTGGTTTTTGTGAGTTGTTTTCCAAAAGATAACCACCTTGAATTGCACCTTCAAAAGAAGTTCCTTCAATATGTGGAATATCTTGTCTTGTAAGGGCAAAAACAACTGGAACATAATCGTTTATGCAAGTGCGATAGCCTGCCACCAATTCTTTGTAATCGCATGGTCTGAAAACATAGTTTCCAATTATGGAACGCAACTGACCGATTTGCTCAATTGGTTGATGAGAAGCACCATCTTCACCAACTGCAACAGAATCATGAGTAAAGAAAGACATGACTGGTGTGTTCATTAAAGCACGCATTCTGATTGCAGGAATTGAATAATTTGAAAAAGCCATAAAAGTTGAATCAAAAGTTAAGAAATCTTCATATAAAGAAATTCCATTGACGATGGCAGACATAGCATGTTCTCTGACACCAAAATGAATGTTTTTGCCACGGCGATAGCCAGAAGAAAAATTGCCAGCATTGTCGATGTATGCCATAGTTGAAGGGGCAAGGTCAGCAGTTCCCCCAACAAGTTGTGGGCATTGGTAGGCAAGTTCGTTCAGCGCATAATGATTTACTTTGCGTGTACTTGTTCCGTCATATTTGGCAATGTTTTTCAAAATTCGTTCGTAATTGATTTTTTTGCGATCAAAGAAAGACATAAGTGACTTATAAAGTTCTGGGTGAGTGCTGGAATACATAGCCAAATTTTGATTCCATTTTTCATGATTAAGTTTTCCATGTCTTGTGCTTGCCATGCAAAGTTCTCGCACATCACTTGGAATAAAGAAACTTTCCTTGACTTTCAACGCTTCTTTAAATGAAGCAAGTTCTTCTTTTGACAACACATTGGCATGTGCCGCAGAAGTTCCTTCTTTTTGTGTTCCTATGCCAATAGTTGTGTTGAAAATAATTATGGTAGGCTTTTTGCTTTTCTTGGCTTTTTTAATTGCACTTGTGCAACTTGAATAACTGTTTCCATTGAAAACTTTTATAACATTCCAACCCATAGCAGAAAATTTCTTTGCAACATTTTCACGATTTGCCAAAGCTAAAGAACCATCAATTGTTACTGAATTGCTGTCATAAAGCAAAATTAATTTTTTAAGTTTTAAATTGCCTGCCAAACTTACTGCTTCCTGAGCAACACCTTCCATCAAGCAACCATCACCGACAAAACAATAAGTGTAATTATTAAACATTTCAAAACCAACTGTGTTGAAGCGTTCTTCCATAATTGTTTCAGCAATGGCAAGCCCAACAGCATTTGCCACACCTTGACCAAGTGGACCAGTGGAAACTTCCACACCTTCTGTCACTCTGTATTCAGGATGTCCTGGTGTTTTGGAACCAAACTTTCTGAAATCTTTTAAATCTTGCAACGAAACATTAAAACCAAACATTGAAAGCAAACTGTAATATAAAGCACCAGCATGACCTGCTGACAAAACCAAACGATCACGATTTAAAAAATCTGTGTCAGAAGCATCAAAATTATAGTGGTCTTTAAACAAACTGAAAAGAATTGTTGAAGCACCCAAAGAAATTCCCAAATGCCCAGAACCAGCATTTGTAATTGTTTCCGCAGAAAGTGCTTTAAGATAATTTATTGCTTTTTGAACGATTTTCATAAAATTCCTCCAAGTTGAGATATAATCTTTTCACAAACTATGTTGACATCGACCAAATCAATGTCTACATTTAAAACTGAAATATTTTTCAAAATTTCCACACGATTTTCATAATCGATTACATCAATGATGTTGCCGTTTTGTTTTACATATTCCTTAGACAAATTTAAAAAAACAATAAGGCTGTTCTTTTTCAAGATTTGGATGTTATGCATCAAATAGTCATAGTTTATTGAAACCAAAACATCTTCAAAACTTGCTATGTGTTTAACCACGCTTTTCTCGCGTTTGTCAAAATAATCTTTTGAGCAAACTTTTTTAAGAGTGTCTTTATCGATAAGTTCATATTCTTCTAAATCTTTCGCATTACAAAACATCATGTCAAGACTTTGAGATAAAGTTTTTCCAACTTCTGTGGAAAATTTATCACACAGGGACACTAAAATAATTTTGTTAAAGCACTCTACCATAAGTTTATTTTATCACAAAGTTGCATTATTACAAACTTTTTTATTAAATAAAAATTGTTTTTCTTCTTAAAACATTAAACTTAGTTCTTTTGTTATCATTCAAATATTTTAAATAAACAAAATCAAAAAGACTTACAAGAACCAATATAAAAGCAAAATCCAATCTGCCTGTCAAAGTTTTTACTGTCACTTTTCCACCAGTTTCCACTGCAATCGATACAGTGCCAACCGATTTGGTCACAAAAATGTCTTTCACTCCAAAATCTTGTAATCTGTCTAAAACATCTTTTGATGGATGCAAGTCATCCCCTGCACTTATGATGGCATTTTTTGGATTAACTTTTTCCAAAAACAATTTAGATGTGCTGTATTTAGAGCCATGATGTGAAACCACCAAATAATCTAACTCTAACGTGCCTTGAACATTGCGGATAAATTCATCTTCACGAAGTTGTGATGCATCACCTGTAAACATGAAGGAACAATCTTCATAATTCACCAAAACAAAAGGAGAATAAGAGTTTGTGTCTTTGTAATAATCTTCTTCTCCTGCAAAAAATTTCACACTGACATTGCCGGGGAAATTATAAGATTTGTCATCAATAAATTCCACTCGACAATTGGGTTCTTGATAGATTGCATCGATTACACTGGCATATGTAAAAGTTGAAGAAACAAGATAATTTGAATTTTCACTGGTTTCATCACGAGATAAAATTTTGGGTCTTAAAACATTATTGACTTGATAAGATTTTAAAAGAGAAACCGCACCGCCTACATGATCTTCATCGCTGTGTGTCAACAACAAAAAATCAATTTGTTTTATGTGATTGGCACTTAAAATAACTTCCACAGATTTTAAGAAATCGTTTTCACTTTCTCCGCTTCCAGTGTCAATAATCATGCAAGAACGATTTGGAAAAATTATTAAATTGGCATTTGCCTGTCCAACATCCAAAACATAAACTTGCAAGTTTTTGGAAAAGATTTCGAAAAATCCATTAAAAACAAAGTTTATATAAGTCTGATTTAAAAATAAAAACAAAGCAAACAAAACTAAACAAACAATAAAAACTGCCTTTTTAAAGGCATATTTATCATAAATTATAAATTTAATTTTGTCTATCAAGTTTTTCATTATATCAATTCAATTTCTTCCCTGTTTAAATTTTGCAATTTTTTCTTAGGTGCCTTACCTTTAAAAAGTTCGATAATCTTTGGCATTACATCAATGGCGTTTTTATAGCCTTCTTCCACCATTTCATCAATTCCTTCAAGTCTGGTTTGTTTAAATCTTTTATTGTCAGTGGCAACCATTACATCTGCGTTAATATAGCCTTTTACAGCATTACTTTTCATCAATATTCTTATAGAAGAAGCAAGCACATCCAAAACCTTAGAACTGTCAGTGCCATAGTTTCTTGTGCTGTTGCAATCAACTGCCACCACATAATCACAATCAAACAATCTTGGAATATCAGCAGGAATGGTGTTTTGCAATCCACCATCACAAAGCAATTTGTCACCAAAAACCACAGGTTGAAAAATTCCTGGGACACTGCAACTTCCAGCAACAGCCTGAGCAAGATTGCCATGAGTAATGCAAACTTCCTTTGTCGACTTAATGTCCACAGCGACCACTGCCATAGGCTTTTTCAAGTCTTCAACATTAATGTCGCCAAAAGTTTCGTTAAGCAAACTTTCAATGCCGTCTGATTTAGATGGCATGAAAATAAGTTTATTGGTTTTGATGTCTTTGATTTTTAATTTTTTTCCAATTTCATAAATTTCTTTGGATGTCATTCCGTTTGCATAGGCAGCACCAATAATGCTTCCCACACTTGTTCCAGCAATAAAATCAAATTCTAAACCATATTCTTCAAACGCTTTAATGGCACCGATATGAGAAAATCCCCTTGTGCCACCACCGCCAAAAGCCAAACCTATTTTCAATTTTTTTCCAAAAAAACCATATTTTCTTTTCATAATATTAATTATATCAAAAAATAATTCATTTTAAAAATAAAATCTCACATTATACAAGCAGTTATATATTTTTTTGAAATTAATATAATATGACATGAAAAGATTTTCAATTTTAAGCACAATGATTTTAATTTTTGGACTTGCTGTCTGCGTATCCATAGGTTATTTGCTTTCCACAACACTTCTTTCAACAGGGCTTTTTGAGTCCGTGGCAAACATAGGCTCAAATCAAATAACTGTCTATGCCATAGACATGCAATCAAGTGACAATGTAACAGATTTGAATGATCTTAAATCGACACTTCAAAATTCAACGGGTGCAGGTTATGTCTATAATCGTGACAACACATATCATCTTCTGGCAAGCGTATATGAAAATTTGGCTGATGCAGAACTTGTTAAAACCAACCTTAAAAACAACGGCTATTCGCCAGAAATATTAAAAATTGAAATCCCCACTTTAAAGTTTTCTGGAAACTTTTCTGCAAATGAAAAAAATGTTTTGACCAATGCTTTGCAAGCCAAGCAAACAATATTTAAAGCACTTTATGACATTGCCATAAGCCTTGACACATCTGTTTCAGACAAAACACAAGCAAAACTTGATTGCAACAACACCTTTTCAAAACTTGTGACAATTAAAAGTAATTTTGAAACAATTTTTGCTGAAAAACTTAAATCAGACAATTTTCAAACTTTGCATAAAAGTTTGGAAAACACTTACAATCATTTGTCTTTGCTTATAAGTGAAAAGTCAGTCACCCCTACACAAAGTTATTCTTCCTTGATTAAATTCACCTATTGCAAAATTTTGTTGGAAAATTAAAAAAAGACGCATTATTGCGTCATTTTTTTAAATAAAAGGTTTTGTTTCCACATCTAAATCCAAATTTGCCAACAATCGAACACCGTAAGTTTTTGACTTAATGCACTGAACAGTCTTTTTAGCATATTTTGTTGCCATGTTAAGTTCTTCTTCTGTTGGTTTTCCACCCCTTTGTGTTCTGCCAACAATGTGAAATCTGACAATCTTTTTTTGAAATTCTTGATTAAGTTTATCAGTAAGTTCCTTTGGGTCTATAAGATTTTCTCTCAACACAATGCAAGTGGAAAGTTGATTTTCATAATTTATTTCAATAATTTTTTTCAGCTTTTCCAAATTTAAAGATTTTTTATCTGAGATGCAATAATCTGCACATACCATTTCTGCAACTTTCAATGCAATTCTGTCAGATTCTCGCCCCATAACTTCATATATGCAAGCCAAATCCATAGCATCATTGCTTGGCATACTGTTATCAATGGCATAAACACCTTCTTTAACGGCTGTTGAAAAACCTATGGAATATTCACAATCTAAAACATCATTATCGATTGTTCCAGGAACAAAAATCGTGTTTATTCCATTTTCAAACAACTGTTTTGCACCTTTTTGTGAACCATTTCCACCAAACACGATGACAACATCAAATTGCTTAGCATTTTCCAAACCCATTTTAAAATATTTTGCTTGTTTAAATTCTGGACAACGAGATGTTTTTGTCACAGTGCCTGCTTCATCTTTCAAACTTTTGTCAATCACTGATGAAAGTGGAAATATTTTCCCCTTAATCAAGCCATCAAATCCGGCATATGCAAAATATAAATCTTTTTTAAATTTTGAATAAAGTTCCCAAATATATCTATTCATGCCAGGGGCATCTCCGCCACTACATAAAAACAAAATTTTCATCTTTTTCTCCTTATTGCACAACGATGTTTTCATTTCCAATAATTCCACTCAATTCATTAAGCAAATAGTTGTTTATTTTAACTTTTTCTTGATATACAAAACTTTTGTTTGACGATGTGCATTTAATCACAACTTGTGTGTCGCCTAAATATGAACTTATGCTGTTTTTAACTTTGCTGTAAATGTCAGGATTCTTTGTGTCAAATCTTAAACAT
The DNA here is from genome assembly GCA_949841245.1 of uncultured Eubacteriales bacterium. Taxonomy (GTDB): domain Bacteria; phylum Bacillota; class Clostridia; order Christensenellales; family UBA1242; genus Caccovivens. Next base: position 11,069 of record CATKYT010000010.1, read on the forward strand.
AAACGCTCTTTTGAAGCAACTTTTGTTTCAGAATCTTCTTCTTTCCAAGGAATGACAACTTCACCAACAGCAGACATAGGCATACCTTCACGGATGTTAATTTTTCCTTTAACTGTTACAAGTGCGTCTTCAACAATGACATTGCGATATTTGCTGTAAGCATTGGCAAAAAAAGTTAATTCAATGACACCTTTCAAATCTTCCAATTTAACATAACACATTTCTCGTCCAGCCTTAGAGCGTTTTCTGCTTACCGAAGTAATAATTCCACCACAAACAAAAGGTTGCCCGTCTTGTAAATTGCTTTCAGAAACATTTTCTTCTTCTGAAAAATCAGAGTCTTCAACATCATCTTCTTCAACATTTGATGCAAGCATATCCGAACTTAAAGTATAATTTTCAAACTTTTTAACATAATCTTGCAAAGGGTGTCCAGACATGTAAACACCAATGATTTCGCGTTCATATTTCAACAAAGTTTTTTGGTTGAATTCTTTAATGTCAGGATAGTCAACAGTGTCTTCAAGTTGATTTTCCCCAAAGAAAGAAAATTGCCCCAATTTGTTGCTTTTCTTTTCACGAATTGCTCTTTCAATCACCTTTTCATAGACAGCCATAAGTTGAGAACGACTTTTTCCAAACAAATCGCAAGCACCACTTAAAATTAAACATTCAATTGCTTTTTTGTTTGTCCCAACATTGACCATTCTGGAAACCATGTCTTCAAAACTTTTAAATTCGCCATTTTCTTCTCTTTCTTTAATGATGACATCTGTCAAAGCAGTTCCCACATGTTTAAGACCACCAAGTCCGAAACGAATGGCTTTTCCTTCAACTTTAAAATAAGAATAACTTTTGTTTACATTTGGTGGCAAAACTTCAATTCCTTCGCTTCCACGAGCAAATGAAACATATTTTGTAATGTCATCTCCATTTGTAATACGGTCGTTTAAAATGGCTGTGATGAATTCAGTTTCATAATAACACTTTAAATATGCCGTTTGATAAGAAATGTACGCATATGCTGCTGCGTGTGATTTGTTAAACGCATATTTGGCAAAATCTTTCATTTCATCAAATATTTTTTCTGCTACATCGCGATCATGTCCAAGTTTTACTGCTCCTGGAATTGACTTTTTACCAGCAGGGTCTTCCCAACCATTGACAAACTTCTCTCTTTCTTTGTCAATCTTTTCAACTTGTTTCTTACCCATAATTCTTCGAATGTTGTCTGCTTGCCCCAAACTGTAACCTGCCATGACCTGAACAATTTTCATAACTTGTTCTTGATAGACAATGCATCCATAAGTGACATCCAAAATATCTTCAAGGCAAGCGTCATCATAGACAACTTGTGAAGGGTCTTGTTTGTTTTTAACAAACTTTGGAATGAAATCCATTGGACCAGGACGATAAAGCGAAATTCCCGCAATAATATCATCCATGCACGAAGGTTTCAAGTCCTTCATAAACTTCTTCATCCCCGCACTTTCCAATTGAAAAACGGCGTCAGTTTGACCGTTTGCAATCAATTTGAAGACATTTGGATCATTGTATTCCATGTTATAAAAATCAATTTTTTTGCCATGATTTTCATAAATGTAGTCACAGGCTTTTTTAATGTCAGTCAAGGTTCTAAGCCCCAAAAAGTCCATTTTCAAAAGACCAAGATGTTCAAGTTCAATCATACTGTATTGCGTAACTCGTTCATCTTCTGACCTTGCAACAGGCACAAAATCTGAAACTGAATTTGGAGCAATCAGAATTCCACATGCATGTGTAGAAGTGTTTCTTGGTACTCCTTCCAATTTAATTGCCATATCAATGATTTTTTTAATCATTTCATCATTGTCATACATTTCACGAAGTTCTGGAATGATAAATTTTTCATTTTCAGGCTTTCCAGTTGTTCCAAAATAATATTTCAAAACTGGTGGTTTTTTAATTCCATCAGGCAATTTTGCAGGAATAAGTTTTGTGATTTTCATGACTTCTGGTGATGGGAATCTTAAAACTCTGGCAACATCTCGAATGGCATTTTTTGCTTGCATACAACCAAAAGTAACGATACACGCAACATGGTCTTCACCATAGCGTTTCTTAACATATTCAATAACTTCTCCGCGTCTGTCCATGCAGAAATCGACATCGAAGTCAGGCATGGAAACTCTTTCACGATTGATAAAGCGTTCGAAGAACAAATTATATCTCATAGGATCAACTTTTGTAATCCCAGAGCAATATGCAACTAAACTTCCTGCACCGCTTCCACGACCAGGACCAACAGGTATACCGACAGATTCGGCATAATTGATGTAATCCCAAACGATTAAGAAATATTCAACAAAGCCTTGTTCGCTGATGATACCAAGTTCCATTTCCAATCTTTCGATAAGTTCAGGAGTTACTTCTTTATATTTATTGTGTAAGCCTTCAAAGGAAATTCTTCTTAAAAATTCATATGGTTCTTCGCCTGTTGATGGTCTGTAAATAGGAATGTAATTTTGTGTAGCAGGCAATTTATATTTTTCATCAATGCCGTAAACTTCTCCAAGTGACTTTGTTTTTAAAACAACTTCACATTTGTTGGCTATTTCCAATGTGTTTTCAACTGCTTCTTCAAAACCAACCATGGCTTCCATCATTTCATCATAAGTTTTTAAATAAAACTCGTCAGTTTGAAATTTCATTCTGTCAGGGTCGTCCATAAATTTACCCATCTGAACGCACATCAAAACATCTTGCATTTCGGCATCTTCTTTATTTAAATAATGCACATCATTTGTGGCAACCATTTTAATGTTCATTTTCTTAGACATTTCAGCCAAATGTTGGTTTACAAGTTTTTGTTCTGCCAGTCCATGATTTTGAATTTCAAAATAGAAGTCGCCTTCTTCAAACATGTCTTTCATCTTTTGAGCCAAGGCTTCTGCTTCTTGAAATTGTCTTTGCAAAATGAGTTGTGGAATATGACCAGCCACACAAGCAGAAAGACAAATTACACCTTTGCTGTGTTCTTGCAAAACTTTATAGTCTATTCTTGGTTTATAATAAAAACCATCGACAAAGGCAATTTCATTAAGTTTTAAAAGGTTATGAAAACCTTCTTCATTTTTGGCAAGCAAAACAAGATGACCCATGTCATCTTTTCCTTGTTTTTTTGTTAAATCACTGCAAATGTAGAATTCACATCCCAAAATCGGTTTAATTCCCGCTTTAACACATTCTTCATAGAAACTCAAAGTGCCATACATATTGCCATGGTCAGTAATTGCCACAGCACTGTAACCACGTTCTTTGGTTATTTCTACAAGTTTATTGACTCTTGCAATTCCGTCAAGAAGCGAATATTCAGTGTGAACATGCAAATGCACAAAATCTTTCATTATTCCTCCAAAGTATCAGCAATTTTAATAAGTTTTCTAAATCTGTGATTAAGCCCCGAGCGAGTAAGTTTAATTGTTGAAAGTTTTAAAAGTTCATCCAAACTTTCTTCTTGATTTGCCAATCTTAAAACTGCAACTTCTTGCAAATCTTCTGGCAAACTTTCCAACCCAATCGTGTTTATTATTGTGTTGATTGCATTGACCTGTTTAATGCTTGCTTCCACAGTTTTGTTTATGTTGGCATTGATGCAATTAACTTGTCGGTTAACTTTGTTTCTAAGTTCCCTTGTAACAATTTCATTGGACAAATCCAAAACACTTTGATTTGCTCCAACAAGTGCCAATAAATCTTGAATTGTGTTTACATCTTTAACATATAAAACATAAGAGTTTTTTCTTTCAAAGATTTTTCCAATTATGTTATACTCAGCCAGCAATTCCGAAAGTTCCAACAAAAAATTGTGGCTTTGCGAAACAAATTCCATATGATAACCCGACCCACAACTTGTGGTTGTGTCAGATGAAAGTTTTATTGATGAAGTGCTTGCCCCAATATATACACCTTTAATAAAAGACCTGCGTGGTTCTTCTTCCAAAATCAAATTCTTTTCAATTTCAAAATTAAACTGCATACCATCTGTGGAATAATCAATTACACCGACATCCAACAGAAGTTGCTTAAACTTTTCCACTTCAAAAGAAATTTCATAAATCGTGTTTTTATTAATGTTGTAATTTTCTCCGACTTCTGGCACAATTTCATCACCATAAAGTCTTTTAATAAGTTTTTGGCAAAACCCAAAAAGTTTGTCCACATCACTTACAATCTTCACAAAAATTTTGTTCCCGTTTTTTTCAATCTCTCCACAAGAACGAAAAAGTCCTGACATAAAAGCAAGTGCACAAGCATCGTCTTCAATGTCAGTCCTTAAAATTTCTTCTTTTGATTCTCTGGAAAAACTCATTAATATCCTCTTTTCTTATGAAATTTCGGCAATTTATCAACATTCGCAACTTGTGAAAGCGGAATGTTATATTTATAAACAAAATTCATTCCACGATTTACTTCCCCAACACGCTCTGGTGAATGAGCATCAGAATTGACAATAAACTTAACCCCTTCGGCAATCATTGCCAAAATTTCTTCTTCTGTAAAATTTATTCTTTTGCCATTAAGTTCCACAAAAACACCTTTTTGCTTAGCCATCTTTGCCACAGCAATTGTATCAGTTTGGAAACCATAGTTAAGATGTGTAATTATATCAATAGGATATTTATCCAATGCTTTTAAAAAGGCTGTCGTATTTCTGTTTATGCGGTCTTTGCTCGGTTTAAAAACTTTGTCACAAATGTTGGAAACATCTTTAAGCATATAATCTTTAAATGTTGTAGGCAAAGCAAGTTTATGATAGCCCATCGCAAAAATGTCAAGATATTCATAGTCACTTTCTTTAACATCCACTTCTCCATCAAGAGAAATTAAGTTTGCTTCCACTCCCAACAAAATATCAACACCAGTGATTTCTTTGGCATTTAAAATATCTTCTTTAAGTTGTGGAATGTTTTTTCTCTTAATTCCAAAACACATATGATTAAATCCATGGTCAGTAATCGCAATCTGTTTTAAACCCTTATCTGCCGCAACAGAAGCGTTTTCCAAAACAGTGCCTTTTCCGTGCTTTAATCTGGAATAGGTTGTATGTGTGTGATAATCGCCATATAAAAGCATAAAAACTCCTTGTTTATATTGTATCAGTTTTATGTTTTTTTTACAAGCCACGAACGCGACTTTTCAAAAATTTTATTAAATAAGATGATTTTAATTGAAAATTTTTTAAAACTTAAAAAAATTTATTTTTCCAGACATATTGTGAATGGTCCACGATTGGTTTGTTGAATAGTCATGTCTGCACCAAAAACTCCATATTTGACTTGAATACCATATTCATTTTGCAACATTTTGCCAAATTCTTGATAAAGGTTTTTTGCACGCACAGGTTCTTCCGCTGTGAAAAAACTTGGTCTGTTACCATGTTCACAATTTCCCGCCAAAGTAAATTGTGAAACCAATAAAACTTCTCCGCCAACATCTTTCACTGAAAAGTTGATTTTGTCATTTTCATCTGGAAAAATTCTCATATTAGCTATTTTTTTTGCAAAATATAAGAGTTTTTCTTCTAAATCACCACTTTCTACACAAAAATAAACCACCAAACCTTTCCCAATTTCAGAAATCAAATTTTTATCTATAAAAAGGCTTGCTTGTCCAACCACTTGAATAACTGCTTTCATAACTCTCCTTATTTTTCCAACATGATGATTTCAAGTTCTGGATAAACATTAACTTTTGCCAGTTCTTTTTGAATTAAAGCAATTAAATCTTTAAAATCTTTGCTTGTGGCATTTCCAGTATTCACTATAAATCCAGCATGTTTATTTGAAATCTCTGCTTCTCCTATTTTAACACCTTTAAGACCCAAGGTGTCAATCATTTTAGACACATAAATGGTCTTATCTCCATAAACTGCTTTGAAAATGCTCCCAAGCGATGGCAAATCACAAGGTTGAGATGCTTTCTTTTTGTCATAATAATTATCCATATTTTCTTTCACAATCTCAGGACTGTTTTGCGTCAATTTCAATAAGACTTTCAAAATGACACAATCTTGTAAATTTGATTTACGATAAGAAAATTTAAGTTGGTCTTTTTTTAAAGTGATAATTTTATCATCTCTAAGCACCAAAACTTCTTCAACAAACTCTCCAATCTCATGACCAAAACAACCGCCATTCATATAAACAAAACCGCCTAAACTTGCTGGAATGCCATGGCAAAATTCCAAACCACTCAACCCATGCATTTTTAACTTTTGCCCCAAAACAAACAAGTTTACACCTGCATCTGAATAGACACAATCACCATCAAATTCAATCTTGTTTAATTTTTTTAATGAAATAATTACTCCATCATAACCATTATCATCAAAAAGTGTGTTACTTCCATTCCCTAATATAAAATATTTTAAGTTGTTTTTCTTTAAAATCTTTAAAATCTTTTTAACTTCCAAAGCATTCTTTGGAAAAATAAGCCACCTAGCCTTTCCCCCAATTTTTATTGTGGAATAATCTTTTAAACTTGCCCATTCTTTGACATCAAAATTTTCGAACATAGCATTTTATATGTTTAAAAAATTTTTCTTGAAACAAAAATAGAGAGTAAAAACTCTCTATTTTATCTTTTTATTGTTACATCTTTGGTTGAATCAGCATCTAATTTTGCATTTTTCTCAGCAACATTATAAATCGCTTGTTGCACTCCTTCAAGGTTGACACCCATGCCTTTAGAGTTGTCTCCCATTTCAATGTATTCTTTGTTAGGGATAAAACTTAAATTCAACTTGTTTATATCTTCTTTGCTTGCCAAATTGAAATTTATACTATTTGTATTCCAATAATTTATTCTTACACCTTCAACGCCATCTAAAAAGTTTCTTCCATCAGTAAATTGTGCATTATATTTAAAAGGAACATTAAAAATGCATAAGGTTTTTCCATCACAATCAAGCCACAATCTAACCTTTTTATTTTGGCTGTTTTCAAAAATAAATTTTGAATCTTTTAAAGCATTTAAAGATTCTTTAGTCGTCATTTCAGAAATTAATGCTTTGCCTGTTTTATTTAATTCGCAATGAATACTAAATAAGGAAACATGAAGTTTACCTTTTGTAAAAGGATAAACAGCTTCGATAGATTTTGTTAAATCTTCAAGGCTCATTTCAAAAATTCCATTATTAATTGCTTCATTATCCATAATTGAATTTTCATTGTTAAAATAAAATTCCATATTTGACAATTCATCAATTTTTTCCCATATTTTTTTTGATTCTTCACTTGAATCATCAAGCTCTTTTAATGAACCTGCAAGGTTCTGAATTTTTTTACGCGTTTCATTTAAAATGTTATTATTATTTCCAACTATTTTTCTATAATCTTCCAAAGTAATATTCATTTTTCTCCTGCTAAGTTTAAAATAATATTACTATAAATATATTTAATTGTCAATATCATTTTTTTGATATTTTTGTTTTTTATAACATCTTAAAGTTTTAAATAATAAAAAATCCCCTAAACACAGGAGATTTTTTATATAATTTAAAATTTTTAAAAGAAATGTTTTAGTCCATCAAAACAAATTGAATTAAACTAATTCAACAACAGCCATTTCAGTTGCATCACCGCGACGCATTCCAAGTTTGATAACTCTTGTGTATCCGCCACCTTGACCAGACTGTTTTGCTCTTTCTGCATATTTTGGTGCATAAACATTGAAAATCTTTTCCAAAAGTGGATGATTGATTCCTTCAACACGAGCGTGGAATGCATCAATGCTTTCTTTTGGTTTTCTTTGTTCTTGCAAATCATAAACATAACCCATGATTTTCTTTCTTGCAGCAAGTTTCTTAGGTCCATCATTAAGAACTTCTTTTGCAACTTTAGTTTCAGTTACAACAACTTTACCGTCTTTACCCTTAGTCTTGGTCTTTTCTTTAATGTTTTTTGTCACTTTTACAGTGTCTTCATAAGAATTGATTGCAAGAGTAATGATTTTTTCGGCTTGTCTAGCAGCAACCTTAGCCTTAGCCAAAGTTGTTTCAAGTTTTCCATACCAAAGCAAAGTGGAAACTTGTCCACGAATCATTGCATTTCTTTCTTTTGAAGGTCTGCCCAATTTTTCGTTAGCCATAATATTGCTCCTTTTACGGTTTTAATCCGAAATTTTTATTTGTTAATTACTTGAAAAATTCATCTTAACTTAAACTACAAAACCCAAAAATGTTAACATGAAAAATTTGAAACATGTTTTGTCCAAACCACTGGAAAATTTACAAACAAACCGTTCATAAAAACTAAATCATCCAGTTAATCGCAACAAAATATGTGTTACCTTACAATTTTCACATAGTCACATGTTGGCAATCTTTGCATTTCAAAACAAAGAGTTTAAGTTTGGTTTAACTCTATTCTTCGTCTTTACGAAGACTTAAACCATAACTTTCAAGTTTTTGAATAACTTCTTCTACAGATTTAGCACCAAGATTTCTAACTTTGAACATATCATTCTTAGATTTTTTGAGCAAATCTTGAATAGTGTTAACACCTGCTCTTTTCAAGCAGTTGTAAGAACGAACTGAAAGGTCCATTTCTTCAATAGGAAGTTCCATCAATTTCACTTGCTTGTCTTCTTCCTTAGAAACCAAAATTGACATATCGCCAACCTGAGCGCAAAGTTCAATGAACAAATCAACATGTTCATGAATAATCTTGCCTGAAAGGCTGACAATTTCTCTTGCAGAAGTTGTGCCATTTGTGGTAACTTCCAAAGTCAATTTGTCATAGTCAATGCTTTGACCAACACGAGTTGTGTCAACATTGAAATTAACCTTTTTAACAGGTGAGAAAATGCTGTCAACAGCGATGAAATCAATATCATCAAATTTGTTTTTGTTGTCATCACTGGAAACATATCCACGACCGTTTCCAATCATAACATCCATATCCAAAACTGCGCCATCATCCATAGTGCAGATGTGAAGGTCTGGATTTAAAACTTCAACTTGGTCATTTGTTTCAAAATCTTTTGCAGTAACTTCACCAGCAGTGTTTTTTCTGATTTTAAGATATGTGATAAAGTTCTTATCTTGATTTGTGCACTTAACAGCCAAACCTTTCAAGTTTAAAACTATGTCCACAACATCTTCTGTAACTCCACGAATTGTTGAAAATTCATGAGCAACACCTGCAATTCTGAATGCGATTACTGCGGAACCTGGCAAAGATGAAAGCAAAGTTCTTCTCATGCAGTTTCCAAGAGTGATTCCATAACCTTTTTCAAGTGGTTCAACAACAAATCTGGCAAAATTTCCGCCATTGGTTTCTTCGCAAGTGATTCTAGGTTTTTCCATTTCCATCATAATAAATTTCCCCCTACTTATTATCTTGAATACAATTCGACAATCAGTTGTTCTTTAATATCTGAATCAATATCTTCTCTTTCAGGAAGTGCAAGAATTTTTCCAGTCAAGTTTTCTGTGTCAAATTCCAACCATTTTGGCATAACAATTTTCATACCTTTAAGTTGTTTGAACATATCAAGTTCTCTCTTGCTTTCTTTAATTGTAATCACATCACCAATTTTAACTCTGTAAGAAGCAATGTTTACACCTTTGCCGTTTACACAGATGTGTCCATGATTAACAATTTGACGACATTCTGCTCTGGAAGCACCAATGCCCATTCTGTAAATAACATTGTCAAGTCTTGTTTCAATCAAAGACAACATTTTAGGACCAGTAGCGCCTTTTGCAGCAGCAGCGTCTTCATAATATTTTCTGAATTGTTTTTCTAATATACCGTACATTCTTTTAACTTTTTGTTTTTCACGAAGTTGAAGTCCGTATTCAGTAACTCTCTTTCTTGATGCACCATGTTGTCCAGGAATAACTGGTCTTCTTTCCATAGCACATTTTTTAGAAGTACATCTTTCACCTTTAAGGAAAAGTTTACGACCTTCTCTTCTACATTGACGGCAATCAGGTTCAATAGTTCTTGCCATAATTTCGTTCTCCTTTTATACTCTTCTTCTTTTAGGAGGTCTGCAACCGTTATGAGCGATTGGTGAAACATCCTTAATAAGTGTTACATTAAAGCCAAGAGTTGAAAGACAACGAATGGCACTTTCTCTGCCATTACCTGGGCCTTTAACATACACTTCAACAGACTTTACGCCGTTGTCAATAGCAACCTTTCCTGCTTCTTCAACGCAAGTTTGAGCAGCAAATGGTGTGCTTTTCTTGGAACCTTTAAGTCCAAGTCTTCCAGATGAGCATGAAGAAATAACATTACCTTGCATGTCTGTAAAAACGATAATGTTGTTATTGAAAGAGGTCGTGATATGAACTTGACCTTGTTCAATGTTTCTACTAACTCTTTTTCTGGTTTTTGTAGTTTTCTTTGATTTTGTGTTAACTTTTGCCATATCCTTACCTCTTACTTACCTTTCTTAGAACTTCCGCTTACAATTCTCTTAGGACCTTTTCTGGTTCTTGCGTTGTTCTTGGTGCTTTGACCACGAACTGGAAGCCCTTTTCTGTGACGAATACCACGATAACAACCAATTTCGTTGAGTTTCTTGATATTCATGCTTACTTTTGATTTAAGTTCACCTTCTACTACAAGATTGTGTTCGATATAGTTACGGAGTTTAGCAACTTGGTCTTCTGTTAAATCCTTAACACGAGTGTCAAGTGAAAGACCTGTTTCTTTACAGATGTTTCTTGATGTTTCAACACCAATTCCATAAATATAAGTCAAACCATATTCCAATCTTTTTTCTCTTGGAAGGTCAACACCAGCAATTCTTGCCATTACTTATAATCTCCTTTTTATTAACCTTGTGTTTGTTTATGTTTTTTGCTCTTAGAACAAATAACCATAACTTTTCCATCTCTTTTGATGACTTTGCATTTATCACACATTGGTTTAACCGATGCTCTGACTTTCATTTTTTGCTCCTTTATTTCACGCAGTGTTTATTGCAATTTATTTAATTTCAAATCTTTACACTGCAAAATGTAACGACATCTGCCTGTCAATTTTTAAATTGACAATGACATCTGTCAAAATCAGCCTTTCTCTCTCCAAGTGATTCTTCCTTTGGAAAGATCATAAGGGCTCATTTCAATTTTTACTTTGTCGCCTTCAATAATCCTGATGAAATTTTGTCTCAATTTACCTGAGATATAAGCAGTTATCACATGACCGTTTGACAAAGTAACCAAAAATGTCATACTTGGCAAAACTTCTGTGACAACGCCTTCGAATTCAATTACATCTTCTTTGGACATAAAGACTCCTTTTCTTTTAAAAATTTTCTGATTTCTGCATTAACATTTTCTTGTCCAGATTGAAGTTTGATTACATCAAAACTTTCTTTTGAAGCCTTCTGAACATGTTTAAGGCTTTTCTTTTTCGGTTTAATTAATTTAAGTCGTTTTCCATCAACTAAGAAACAAAAATTTTCTTCAATTTTCAAAACAACAAAAAGACCATTTTTTTCTTTACCTGCAATTGCTCTTACAACATCACCTTGAAAAATATTCATCATCTTTCTCCAAGGTCAAAATTTCCAAACCATTGCGAGTAAAAAGCACAGTATTTTCATAATGTGCAGATGGTTTTCTGTCACGAGTGACAATTCCCCATCCATCACTAAGCATTCCGATTTCTTTCTTTCCCGCATTAATCATTGGTTCAATTGCAAGAACTGCATTTTCAGAAATAACAGGTCCATCAGTTTCTTTACCATAGTTTAAAACCGATGGTGCTTCGTGCATTCTGCGACCTATTCCATGTCCTGAAAGTTCACGAACAACCGAAAATCCGTTTGTTTCTGCATGAGTTTGAATGGCATGAGAAAGTTTGCCAAGTCTGTCACCAATTCGTAAATTCTCAATACCCTTGAAAAAACACTCTTTGGTCACTTTCACAAGTTTTTCTTTCTCTGCTGAAATCTCACCAACAGGATAAGTCCTTGCCGCATCTCCGTGATAACCTTTATAAGCCACAACAATGTCGATGCTGACAATATCGCCTTTTTGAAGAACTGTATCTTTGCTTGGAATTCCATGCACAACCATATCATTTACTGAAATGCAAGTTGCTGCTGGGAAACCTTCATAGCCAAGACAAGCAGGCGAACCACCACTATCTATTATAAACTTTTCTATGGATTTGTCAAGTTCATAAGTTGAAACGCCCTCTTTAACAAGGGTTTTTGCATAAATCAAGGCATCACGAGTAATCTCACAAGCCTTCTTGATTAAAACAATTTCCGCAGGCGTTTTTTGTATCACTTTTTCAATCCTTCCAAAAAGTTTTTTACAGGTCTGTAAGTGTCTTCTGGGTCTTCTTGACCTTTAACCACAAACACCCTGTCAGCGTAGAAGTCTATGAGTGGTGCTGTTGTCTTTTCATAAACTTCCAGACGAGTTTTAATAGCGTCCAATTTATCGTCATCTCTTTGGACAAGTTTTCCACCACATTTGTCGCAATCTTCACTGTTATAATTTTCAACATTAAAAATTGCACCACATTTAGAACAAACTCTCCTTCCAATCATACGCTGAATGCAAGTTTCTTTTGGAACATCAAGTAAAATTACATGATCAATGTCAGTAATTTTTTTAAGTGCTTCGGCTTGTTCAATGCTTCTTGGGAAACCATCAAACATCACTCCTTTTTGACAATCTGGTTGTCTAAGTCTGTCAGCCAAAATTCCAAGAGTAAGTTCAATAGGAACAAGAAGTCCTTTGTCCATATAGGTTTTTGCTTCCAATCCCAATTTTTCACCTTTGGCAATTGACTGTCTGAACAAGTCACCTGTTGAAACTGGAACAAGTCCAAAATCTCTGGCAATCTTGTTGCCCAATGTGCCTTTTCCACTTCCCTGTGGACCCATAAGAAGTATGTTCATAATTTTTCCTCCAAATATGGTGTATTTTTGCGACTAAACAAATTAAATTTCAATCTTCAATTTGTTGCAACTTAATTTCAAAGTTTTAAACTTTAAATTATGTCGCTTTCAGTTGCTTATATATCAAACATTTCTGTTTAATACCAATTTTTTCAACTCCCCATTTCCCCAGCGCTTGCCAAAAACAAGCCAAACTTTTGCAATTGTTGTGATTGAGATTTATGGCGAAAGTGAGTGTCAAAGCGATGCTTTTTGTGCTTGCTCGAAATCGAGCAAGCAACGCAGTCTTCGCTAATTTAGAAATCCTTTATAATTTCTCATAAACATTTGTGCTTCAAGACTCTTATCAAATTCCAAAGCAACTGAAACCATAATCATAAGACCAGTTGTGCTGAAAGCATTAATAAGACTTGTAAGCGTGCTGTCATCAATCGCTTTAAATGCCAAACTTGGAATCAAAGCAATGAATGCCAAGAACACTGCACCAAATAAAGTAATTCTTCTTGAAACTTTCTTTAAATGGTCAGAAGTAAATTTACCAGGTCTGATACCAGGAATAAATCCACCTTGTTGTTGAATTCTTCTTGAAACATCGTCAGTGTCAAAAGTGATTTGAGCATAGAAGAAAGCAAATGCAAAAATCAAAACAGCCAAAATGATGATGTAAATCCAAGAACTTGTTCCAAGCCATGTTTGATACCAATAGAAAGCATCAGATTCTGGCCAGAAAATGCTTATAACAAGTTGTGGAAGTGTCAAAAGAGAAGTAGCAAAGATGATTGGCATAACCCCAGAAGCATTCAATTTAATTGGAATGTAAGAGTCTTGTCCACCATACATTCTTCTTCCCTTAATCTGTTTTGCATACTTGACATCAACTCTGCGTTCTGCATTATCCATAAATACGATAAGACCAAAGATTAAAACCAAAGCAACCAAATAGATGATAATCATCCAAAGATTTTCAATGTTATCTCCAACTTGTGAAATAGCACTTGAAATGCCATTACCAGCAGATGAAATGATACCGACAAAAATCAATAAACTCATTCCATTACCAATTCCAAGTTGAGTGATTTTTTCTCCAAGCCAAACTGTAAACATAGCACCAGCGGTCAACATTAAAACAATTCCAGCTCCAATAACCCAAGTTGGCATATTAAGAATAGATGTGTTGATGTAACCACTAAATGAAACCACAATGCCAATAGCCTGAGCAACAGCCAAAACTAAGGCACAAATTCTTGTGTAAAACTGAATTTTTCTTCTTCCGTCTTCCCCTTGTTTTGAAACTCTTTCAAGTGATGGAATTGCTACTGTCAACAATTGAATAACAATTGAAGATGTGATGTAAGGCGAAACACCCAATGCCAAAATGGAACCATTTGACAAAGCATCACCACTAAGCATGTTCATCAAAGAAAAGAATGTGTTTCCTGTTGTATTGGACATGGCATTCTTTAAACTGAAACCTGGGCACACCAAAGCACACCCAACTCTGTAAAGGATAAGCAGTCCGAGTGTAATCAAGATTTTGTTTCTTAAATCTTTGATTTTAAAAGCACTTATAAGACTTTTAAACATAAATTTACTCCTTGAACATTTTTAGGGAACTGATTAAAACAACTAAAAAGATGATTAAATCAGTACATTTTTTAATTTCAGCATATTAAAAGCAAATAATTATTCGCCAATAATAACTTTTCCGCCTGCTTTTTCAATTTTTTCAACAGCAGACTTTGTTGCTTTATTAGCCTTAACAATCAAAGGTTTTGTAACTTCTCCATCTCCCAAAATTTTAAGACCATAAGGCATTCTTTTGCCAACGACTCTGTATTCATACAAAAGTTCTTCTGTAATTTCAGTGTTAGCATCAAAAATTTCAAGGTCACCAACATTTACTGTTGAATAGAACTTACGATAGTTATAGTTGTTAAATCCACGAATTGGGATTTTTCTGATCATTGGAATGTTTCCACCTTCAAAACCAGGTTTAACTCCGCCACCGCTTCTAGCCCATTGACCTTTATGACCTTTACCAGAAGTCTTGCCAATTCCAGAGCCGATACCACGACCAATTCTAACTTTCTTAGTTGTTGCACCTTGTGCAGGTTTAAGATTTTCTAATTTCATAGCCTTGCTCCTTATTGTTCAACCACTTCAACGAGATGTTTAACATGGAAAAGGCTTCCACGAATGCTCTCATTGTCTGGTAAGATTCTTGTTTGATTAAGTTTCTTAAAGCCAAGTGCTTCCAAAATTTTCATTTGGTTTTTATTGTAACCAATCGCACTTTTAACCCAAGTAACTTTCAATGTCTTTTTTTCTTTCATGATGCCCTCCAATTAAATTTCCTCAGGCTTTTTGCCACGACGAGTGGCAATTTCTTCTCTTGTTTTAAGAGAAAGAAGCCCATTGATTGTTGCTCTTACAACATTAATTCTGTTTGTAGAACCATGAATTTTTGTAACGATATTTTTAATTCCAGCGGATTCCAAAACTGCTCTGGCAGCACCACCGGCAATAACACCGTGACCTGTTTCTGCTGGCATCATAAGCACGCTTGTTGTGCTGTATTTGCCAGTTGTTTGATGAGGAATAGTTCCTTCAACAATTGCAACAGGTTTCATATTTTTCTTTGCAACAACTGTTGCTTTGTCGATTGCGATTGGCACTTCGTTTGCTTTGCCAATTCCCATTCCAACATTTCCTTTGCCATCACCGATAACAACAAGAGCTGAGAAACGCATTGTGCGTCCACCCTTAACTACCTTGGCTACACGACGAACATGAACAAGTCTTTTGTCCATTCCATCGTCTTCTCTTTTAACAGGTCTTTCACGACGATTGTTTTGAGGTTTGTCTGTCTTATTTTTCTTAATTTCTTCTGCCATGATTTCCTCCTAAAATTTAAGCCCTGATGCTCTTGCACCATCAGCAACTGCTTGAACTCGTCCTGTATAAAGGTATCCACCTCTGTCAAAAACGACTTCTTTAATTTTCTTTGTTTTTGCTTTTTGACCAACAGTTTCGCCAACAATCTTTGCGGCTTCTGTTTTGTTTTTGCCTTTAATTTTATCAGCAACTTCTTTATCCAAAGTAGAAGCAGAAACAATGGTTACACCCTTTGTGTCGTCAATAATTTGAGCATAGATATGGTTAAGACTTTTGTAAACACAAAGTCTTGGCTTTTCGCTTGTTCCAGCGACATTTTTTCTTACTCTCTTGTGACGAACAATTCTTTCTTGATTTTTATCTTTAACAGTAATCATTCTTCAACCTCCTACTTCTTGCCCTTAGCAGCCTTACCAACTTTTCTGACAAGGCGTTCACCTTCTGCGTGAATACCATAGCCATGATATGGTTCATAAGGTCTTTTTTGTCTTAACATTGCACAGAATTGACCAACTTTTTGTTTATCAATTCCTGAAACAAGAACTTCTGTAACTGTTGGACAAGAAACTTTTACATCAGCAGGTATAACAACTTCAACTGGATGTGAAAGTCCCAAGTTCATAACAAGTTTACTTCCAGAAACTGATGCTTTGTAACCAACACCAGCGATAATCATTTTCTTTTCCCAGCCCTTAGTAACACCAATAACCATGTTGTTTACAAGTGCTCTTGCAAGGCCTTGTTTCGCACTTAAAGATTCTTTTTCATAAGTGAAATGAAGTTCACCTTCTTTAAGTTCTGTTTTGATTTCTTTATCAATTACTTGTTTCAATGTTCCTTTTGGTCCAGTAATGATGATTTCATCACCAACTCTTTCAAAAGATACACCACTTTCAATTTTGATTGGTTTATTTCCTATTCTTGACATAGCAGCCTCCTTACCATACATAAGCGATAACTTCGCCACCAACATTCAAAGAACGAGCAACTCTGTCAGTCATATATCCTTTGTTTGTTGAAATAATGGCAATGCCAAGTCCGCTTATAACTTTTGGAAGATTGTCTTTTGTTGAATAAATACGAAGTCCAGGTTTTGAAATTCTTTTCAAACCTTGAATGACACTTTGTCCATCTTCATCATATTTAACGGAAATTTCAATATTTTTGAAGTTTCCAGCATCAACAAGTTTATATTCTGTGATGTAACCTTCGTCTAAAAGGATTTTTGCAATTTCTAATTTTTCTTTTGATGCAGGAATTTCAACAGTCTTGTGTTTTGCGCTGATGGCATTACGAAGACGAGTTAACATATCTGCGATTGGGTCTGTAACAAACATAATTCCCTCCTTACCAACTTGACTTTCTTACGCCAGGAATTTCCCCGCGATTAGCCATTTCTCTAAAACAAATTCTGCAAATTCCATACTTACGAAGCACTGCGTGAGGTCTGCCACAGATAGAGCAACGAGTGTATTCTCTGGATTTGTATTTTTGAGTTCTTTTTTGTTTTGCAACAAGTGATTTCTTTGCCATTGAATTCCTCCTTACTTAGCAAAAGGCAAACCAAGTGCCTTCAAAAGTGCTTTTGCTTCTGCATCAGTTTGTGCAGTAGTGATGAATGAAACATCAAGACCTCTAATCTTCTCAACTTTATCATAAGAAATTTCTGGGAAGATAAGTTGTTCTTTAATGCCCATAGAGTAATTTCCTCTACCGTCAAAAGATTTATCTGAAATTCCCCTGAAGTCTCTTACTCGTGGAAGTGCAATTCCAACAAGTCTGTCAAAGAATTCATACATTCTTGTTCCACGAAGTGTAACTTTCGCACCAATCTTCATTCCTGCTCTTACTTTAAAGTTTGAAATCGCTTTCTTTGCTTTTGTAGCAACAGGTTTTTGACCAGCAATCAAAGTAAGTTCGTCAACAGCAGTGTTGAAACTCTTTGAATTGTCTTTAACATCGCCAAGACCCATATTAAGAACAATCTTGACAAGTTTAGGAACTTCATTAACATTTTTGTAACCGAACTCTTTAACAAGAGCAGGCACAACTTCTTCTTTATAACGCTTAGCAGTTTGATTTTGTTCTTTCATTTAGCCACCTCTACGCTTCTGTCTTAGAAGTTTTCTTTGTCGACTTTTGTGTTGTAGTGGTTTTTGTTCCACTTGACTTGCTTGCACTTTTTGTGCTTGCAGTCTTTGTTGTTTTTACTGCTTTTTCAGCATTTTCTGCTGAAATTTCAGTATTTTTAACTGTTTTTTCTGTTTTTGGAGCAGATTTTACTGCTTTTTCCTTAGGTTCAGTTGCAACTTTTTCAGTTTTAACTTCTGCCTTTCCAGCATTTTTCTTTGCTTCTTTCTTTGTTGCTTTTACATACTCTTTATCAAGTGAAGCAGAGCATTTTTTGCAAACTCTGACATTTTTTCCGTCAATATCTTTGTGGGCAACTCTTGTTGCTTTTCCACATGCGCCACAAATCACTTGAACGTTTGAAACTTCAATAGGAGCAGATTTTTTAATCTTAGCGCTCTTTTCTTGTTGATTTCTTGCTTTCTTATGTTTTGTAACAATGTTGATGTTTTCAACTAAAACTCTGTGCTGTTCTGGGAAAACTTCCATAACTTTGCCAGTTTTACCTTTTTCTTTTCCGCAAATCACCAAAACGGTGTCGCCTTTCTTAACTGTCATACTCATATCCGTTTTCTCCTTTTAAATAACTTCTGGTGCGAGAGAAATGATTTTCATGTAACCTTTGTCACGAAGTTCTCTTGCAATAGGTCCAAACACACGAGTGCCTTTTGGTTGTTTTTGGTTATCAATAATAACCGCAGCATTGTCATCGAAACGGATGTGAGAGCCATCTTGTCTGTTAAGACCCTTAGTGGTTCTAACAATAACCGCTTTAACAACATCACCTTTCTTAACATTTCCGCCTGGAATAGCCTTTTTAACAGAAGCAACAATAACATCTCCGATGTTTCCACTTCTTCTGAAAGAGCCACCAAGAACTCTGATACACATAATTTCTTTTGCACCAGTGTTGTCAGCAACTTTAAGTCTTGTTTGAGGTTGTATCATATTCTCTCCTCCTATTTCGCTTTTTCGATGATTTTAACAACTCTGTGATATTTTTCTTTTGAAAGTGGGCGAGTTTCCATAATTAAAACAGTATCGCCAATTCCACATTCATTGTTTTCATCGTGTGCTTTAAATTTTACTGATTTTTGAACGACTTTTTTATAAAGGGAGTCCTTAACTCTGTAAGTAACCTTAACAACGACAGTTTTGTCCATAGTGCCAGCACTTACAACAACACCTTGTCTTGTATTTCTGTTATTTCTACTTTCCATCGTTGTTTCCTCCGTTAGATAATTCTTTTTCTCTTAAAGCAGTTTGAACTCTGGCAATTTCCTTTCTTACATTTCTGATTGCAAGTGGATTAGCCAAATTTCTTGTTGCATGTGAAAAACGAAGATTAAAGAGTTCTGTTTTAAGTTCTTTAAGTCTTGCGTTTAATTGTTCAAGAGAAAGTGTTTTGATTTCTTCATTTTTCATTCTGCATCACCGCCTTCTTTGACATCTTCCTTCTTAATGAATTTTGTTTTGCATGGAAGTTTGTGACCAGCAAGTCTGAACGCTTCTCTGGCAATTTCTTCTGTTACACCTTCAAGTTCAAAAAGAACTCTGCCTGGTTTAACAACAGCAACCCAAAATTCTGGGTTTCCTTTACCTGAACCCATACGAGTTTCAGCAGGTTTTTTAGTTACTGGTTTGTCAGGGAAAATCTTAATCCAAACTTTTCCACCTCTCTTGATATAACGAGTCATAGCAATACGAGCAGATTCAATTTGATTAGATTTAATCCAACAAGGTTCTGTGGCAATCATTCCGTAAGTTCCATAAGCAAGTGTGTTGCCTCTGAGTGCTTTACCAGTCATTCTGCCACGCATAACCTTTCTTCTTTTTACTCTTTTAGGCATTAACATTGTTTTTGTCCTCCTTTATAGGTTGTTTAGACAAAATTTCGCCTTTGTAAATCCAGCATTTGATTCCAAGTTTTCCATAGTTTGTGTATGCTGCTGATTCTGCATAATCAATATCTGCACGCAAAGTATGAAGTGGAAGTGAACCTTCCATATACTTTTCTGTTCTTGCGATAGTGTTTGCACCATCAATAACACCACTTACTTGAACCTTGCAACCTTTAGCTCCGGCTTTCATAACTCTTTGCAAAGATTGTTTCAATGCTCGTCTCCAAGCAACACGCTTTTCAAGTTGTTGTGCAATAGAGTCAGCAACAAGTTTTGCATCAAGATCAGGCTTTTTAATTTCTTTTACATTGATTGCAAGCACTTTTACAGGGCGAACAATTTTGTTGATGTCTTTCTTAATTGCTTCGATGCCAGCGCCCTTTGTGCCAATAATCATACCAGGTTTTCCTGTGTAAATGTCAATTTCAAGTTTGTTTTCTGTTCTCTTAATTTCAATAAGAGAAATTCCAGAATTTGCTTGTTTTTTCTTAAAATAAGCACGAATATCGTGGTCTTCTTTAAGATTTTTGGCAAAATCTTCTTTGTTGGCATACCAAGTTGATTGCCAGTCTTTGTTTATTCCAATTCTAAGTCCGTATGGATTAACTTTCTGCCCCATTATTTTGCCTCCTTCAACTCGTCAAGGATTATTGTAATATGACAAGTTCTTTTCAAAATTCTATCTGCTCTTCCTCTTGCTCTGAAAGAAATTCTTTTCATGATTGGACCAGGTGTTGAATAACATTCAGCAACATACAAGTTGTCAGCAGAAAGTCCTTTATTGTTTTCAGCGTTTGCGATTGCACTCTTTAAAACTTTAAGAGATTCAGCAGCACCAGATTGTGGCATATATGTCAAAATAGCAACTGCTTCATTTACTTTCTTACCTCTAACATTGTCCAACACAATTCTAACCTTTGAAGAACTCATACGAATGTCTTTCGCAACAGCATAAGGACGATTATCTTTATTTGCTTTTCTTTTTTCCGCTTTTTGTCTTATTCTTGTAGCCATTTTCTCACTCCTTATTTCATTTTTGCGGCTTTCTTTTGACCCGCATGTCCTTTAAAAGTTCTTGTTAAAGAGAATTCTCCAAGTTTATGACCAACCATATCAGCAGTAACATAAACAGGGATATGTTTCTTTCCATTGTGAACAGCAAATGTAAAACCAACAAAATCTGGATAGATAGTTGAACTTCTTGACCAAGTTTTAATAGGTTTTTTTACACCGCTTTCAGCCATTTCGGCAACTTTCTTCAAAAGTCTTGGGCTGACATAAGGCTTTTTAACTTCTTTATTCATTTGAAATTGCCTCCTTAATTAACTCTCTTAACCATTAAACGGTTAGATTTGTTTTTCTTCTTTCTGGTCTTCAAACCAAGTGCAGGTTTACCCCAAGGTGTAACTGGTGTAGCCATACCAATAGGGCTCTTACCTTCACCACCGCCGTGTGGGTGGTCGTTAGGGTTCATCGTAACACCACGAACGGTTGGACGAATACCCATGTGTCTTTTTCTTCCAGCCTTACCAAGTGAAACAAGTTCATGGTCAAGGTTACCAACTGTGCCGATAGTTGCACGGCAAGTAAGTAAAACTTTTCTCATTTCACCAGATGGAAGTCTGAGTGTAGCATATTTGCCTTCTTTAGCCATAAGTTGAACTTCTGCACCAGCAGAGCGAGCCATTTGACCGCCTTTTTTAGGTTCAAGTTCAATGTTGTGGATAAGTGAACCAACAGGAATGTCAGAAAGTGGAAGATTGTTTCCAACTCTGATTTCAACTCCGCTTCCGCTCATAAGAATGTCACCAACTTTAAGTCCAACAGGAGCGATTATATATCTCTTTTCTCCATCTTTATAAGAAAGAAGGGCGATATAAGCAGTTCTGTTTGGGTCGTATTCGATTGCAACAACCTTTGCAGGAATGTTGTCTTTATTTCTTTTAAAATCGATGATACGATATTTTTGTCTGTTACCACCACCTTGATGACGAACGGTTACGCGACCTTGATTGTTTCTTCCAGCATGTTTTTTCTTAACAGCAAGGAGAGATTTTTCAGGTGCTTTTTTTGTCAATTCTTCTGTTGAAGACTTTGAATAATGTCTTCTTCCGGCAGAAGTTGGTTTAGTTTTAATTATGTTAGCCATTTTCTCCTCCTAATTAAGATAAACTTTCGAAGAATGCGATTGGCTTTGACTTTTCTGTAAGTGTAACGATTGCTTTTTTATAGTCACTTGTTCTGCCAACTGTTCTTCCTTGCTTTGTATTTTGTGATTTTTTATGTCCCTTAACAATAAGGGTATTTACTTTTGCCACTTCAACACCAAACATCTTTTCAACTGCTTGTGCAATTTCAACTTTGTTTGATTTTTTGTTTACAACAAAACTGTAAATTTTGTTTTGAATTCCGCTGTAACTCTTTTCAGAAAGAAGTGGTCTGATGATAACTTCGTTTGCTTCCATTATGCGTTAGCCTCCTCTAAGTATTTGATTGCTTCTTCTGTCAAAACAACGTTTTTATTTGAAACAACTTCATAAACATTGAGAAGTTCGATTGATGCAGTTGAAAGTTTTTCGATGTTTCTTGTTGCTTTAAGTTCATTTTCAGTGTTTTGTGTAGTAACTACCAAAACAGAGCCGTCAAACTTAAATGCATTTAAGAAATTTTGAGCATCTTTTGTCTTTGCAGAAGCAATTTCAAATTTATCAAGAACTGTAATTTCTTTCTGAGCAAGTTTTTGACTGAGAGCAGAAAGAAGTGCAACTCTTTTTGCTTGTTTGTTGACTTTTTTAGAAAAGTCTCTTGGCTTTGGAGCAAAAACAACTCCACCACCTGTAAAATGTGGTCCTTTTGTAGAACCTTGTCTTGCCCTACCTGTTCCTTTTTGTCTGTAAGGCTTAGCAGCATGTCCTCTAACTTCACTTCTTGTAAGTGTGCTTTTGTTTCCTTGTCTTTGGTTTGCATTGTAAGCAACAACCATTTCGTGAATAAGAGGTTCATTGTATTCCACACCGAAAATGTCGTCTTTTAATGTTTTAGTTCCAACTTCTTCGGCTTTCATATTATAAACTTTAACTTTATTAGCCATGTCAATCTTCTCCTATTATTTCACAGATTGTCTTACAGTAAGGATTGAACCCTTAGCACCAGGAACATTACCCTTAACAAAAAGCAAGTTTCTATCTGCATCGACTTTAACAATTTCCAAATTTTGGATTGTCACTCTTTCTACGCCATAGTGACCTGGCATGTGTTTGTTTTTGAAAACACGAGATGGAGATGAGTTTGCACTCATAGAACCTACTTCTCTGTGAACAGGTCCAGTTCCGTGTGTCATTTTAAGTCTGTGTTGATTCCATTTCTTAATTACACCAGAAAATCCGTGTCCCTTAGATGTTCCAATAACATCAACTCTGTCAGCAACTGCGAAGATGTCAGCCTTAACAACTGAACCAACTTCCAATTCTCCGTCAAGAGCAAATTCTTTTAAAACTTTGCAAGGTTCAACCTTTGCTTTGTCAAACAAACCTTTTTCAGGTTTTGTGACATTTTTCTTCTTTTGGTCAAAAGCACAAACATATGTGTTGTAACCATCTGTTTCTGTTGTTTTCTTTTGAACAACTGACATAGGGCCAGCTTCAACAACAGTAACTGGAATAACCAAGCCATCATCGGTAAAGACTTGTGTCATGCCGAGTTTTTTACCTAATATTGCTTTCACTTTGCTTTACCTCCTTACAGTTTGATTTTAATCTCAACACCTGCTGGCAATTCGAGTTTCATAAGAGCGTCAATAGCCTTGTTTGTTGGATTATAAATATCAATCAATCTTTTGTGGGTTTTACTTTCAAATTGTTCGCGTGAATCCTTATATTTGTGAGGACTGCGAATGATTGTAACCACTTCACGATCAGTAGGAAGTGGAATAGGGCCAGAAACTTTTGCACCATTCTTGCCAGCAGTGTCAATAATTCTTTTGCATGCTTCGTCAATAAGTGTGTGTTCATAGGCTCTAAGTTTAATTCTCATTTTTTGTGTTGCCATATTTCTTTTATTACCTCCTGTATTAGCAAATCCAAAATGTTGCATTTTTTTAACGGTTTTTAAGTGTTTTGTGCAAATATTTGTTCCCACAACAAACTTTTTACATTTCGAACACTACCCCGTGTGTGTCATGCTGTTTGACTTAAAAAAATGTCATCTTGGTCACCTTAGCATCTTTGGCTAAGACTAGGTCCACGCAAATTTTCTTAACACCGCTTGATTAGATGTAAGTAACCTTGCGTTTCGCTCCATAAATAACAGCACACTTATTATAACAAACCATTCCCATAATGTCAACGGTTTTTGAAAACTTTTTTAAACAATTTAAAACATTAATTTACAGCAAAAAATAAACATTCTTCTTCCTATATAATAGGAAAGAAAATTAATCTTAAAAATAATTGATATTGACAACATAATTGTTTTATGTTAAACTTTCAAAAAGGAGAAATCCATGAATTTGATTGATTATTATGAAAAACAAAAAGCAATCCGTTTAAAGCAAAAAGAAGAAAGAGATAATTTTATTACAAAATTAAATTATTACAAAGAAAATAAAGAATACATTACTCAAAATGAAATGAAACAAAAGTTTAATTTAATGATTTATTTTTGTAACAATTTAGAACAAGAGTATTATGAAAATGAGCATGAAGCAATGCAACAAGGTTTATTGAATGTAAAATTTGGAGATTTTGCTGAAAAACTTATGAAAAAGTTAAACATTAAAAATTATACAATAAAAGCAACAGTTTACAGATTTTATTCAGATAATTACATATTAACGACAAAGCCTGCAATAGACCCAACAATTACAGTCACAATTGAAATAATTTATAATAAAATAAAATCAATACTATTTGAAAATAAAATGAGTGTTGATCATTTAGGAAAGAAATTAAGCGACTTCCCGCCACATACACAAATAAATTTAGAAAATCCTGAAAAAATTGAAATAAACAAAGATTCCTTAACACTTATCAATTCAAATGATATATTGATATTATCTAATCGTGCAAACAGATATAACTATGGTTCGCCTTTCAATTCAAACAAATTTAAAAATAAATTGATTGACAAATGCATTTATGATAAAATTTTATCCATAAAAGAAAATGATTCACAAAATAATAATACTAATTCAAAAAAAACTATAATTTTTTAATTATAATTTTTTTATTTACCTATTGACAAGTAATATATACTATGTTAAACTCACAACATAAGGAGATTAACATATGGATATAATAGAATTTTCAGATAAACAAAAATCACTTCGTTTAAAACAAGAACAAGTAAGAAAAGAAATGACTGCTTTAATGGAACGATATAAATCATTAGAAAAAGAAATAGATAACAATGAAAATAAAGCACTTTGCAATGGGACATTAGATATAAAATTTGGCGATTTTGCCAAAAAAGTTATGGAAACATTTAAATTACCATTTAATCCAAAAGAAATAACTGCAACAGTGTTCTTGTGTCAAGCAGATATACAATTATTAAAAGATTATGTAGAATATCATATTAATCCGTATCAAATCCCTGTTATTTTTAACATTGGCACTAAGTTTCATTTTAAAGGTCGAATAAAATTAAATGTTGTTGATAAACACTTGACTAAAATAGAAGAAAATGTTCCAATTTTGCTTAACACTCCAGAGAAAATAGAAATAAACAAAAATAATATTTCGCTGGAATTGTCTGAATGCAACTACAACTTTGGATACCCTTTTAATCCACAAATATTTGTAAGAAAAATTTTAAAAGAATGTTTTAAAGATAAAGTTGCAAAAGCACGTGCAAGTTTATATAATCCTGCTGAAACACCTGTTGAAACAACTATAACACCTTTAACAACAAAATAACCTAAAAATATAGAAATTTCAGTTGAATAAATAAAATAAAAAGTATAACTAATTAAATTAAGTTATACTTTTTTATTAAAAATCACATAAAAATCTATAATTCGACAAAATAAGAAACTTTAAGAAAAGTTATTGTTTGTTTCATGTTTTTACTTATTATATAATATTTTTGTAAAAACAAAAAGGAGAAAATCATGAGTAAAAACGATTTTTTAAAAACTGTGGCTTTGCGTGCTAAACGCCGTTTGGTGGGAAAAGAAACTGCATCAAACACCAAGATTAAAATAATAACAAACGAAGATGAAGACTTTAAAAGCAAAGTGGAATTTCTTTTGTCACAAGAAGATGTAATAACAAATCCTGTTCACTATCTTATGGACGATAAAATTTTGAAAAACATGGACGAAACTGCTAAGGAGCGTTATCTGTTGTCAACAATTGATAAATACAACAAATTTAAAGAACAAATTGAAACTTCATCCACATATTCAAAAATTTGCATGTAAAGCGTCACAACACTATGCAAACAGTCATATAAATTTTATATGAAAAGAAAAAATGTAATTATTGACAAAACTGTTATTTTAGGTAAGGGCGTTGAGATTCAAGAGAATGTTGAAATTCTTGGCACTTGCAAAATCGGAGACTATACAATAATAAAATCGGGCTGTCGCCTGAAAGACACTAATCTTGGTAATAATTGCATTCTGGACGGAGCAATAATTGAAAAATCAGAAATTGGCAACAATTGCTCAATAGGTCCTTTTACACACATTCGTCCAAACAGCATTTTACAAGACAACATCAAAGTTGGTTCTTTTGTGGAAATCAAAAACTCTAAAATAGGCAAAGGAACAAAAGTTCCCCACCTTTCTTATGTTGGCGATGCTGAAATTGGAGAAAACTGCAACATCGGTTGTGGAGTTGTGTTTGCAAACTACAATGGAAAAATAAAACAAAGGTCAACAATTGGAAACAATGTTTTTATAGGTTGTAATGTAAACATTGTTGCCCCAGTCAACATTGCAGATGACACTTATATATGTGCAGGCACGACAGTGACTGATGACACAGAACAAGGAAACTTTGTCATAGGGCGCGTGCATCAACAAAATAAACCAAAACGCAAAAATGATGAAAATGAAGACGAATAAAAAAGACTGATAAACTCAGTCTTTTTTATTAATTCGTATTTAAAATACCATCAAAATCTCTGTGCATACTAACTTTTCCATAAACTTGACTTGAAATTGCATGTGCTTCTTCATTACTTTTTGCAGTATTGACATCAGTCAAAACATTGTAAAAATCTTTGCCTTTCAAAATCGCTTCACTAATTTTATTTCCTTGAATATAATTCTTTTCATCTACGAAGTTGTTCTTTTTAAAAAAAGTTTCCACATCTTTTAAATAATCTTTTCTTAACTTTTCAGAATCAATTTCCAGTCCCACCGAATTAAGAATAGGTTCTAAAAACAATAAATCCGCTTTTGCTTCTGTCCAACCAATCATTTCAAGTGGTAAATGTTGATACTTTTTATTTTCTCTACCTTCTTTAGCAAATTTTTTAGCGTTATCAACCACCCAACCGTCATGAATACATTTAAGAGCATATATGGTCAATTCATTCACATTAACATTCTTAATTTTTTCTGTAATTTGGTTTAAAACATCTTCTTGCTCCGCAGTAACTTTTGGGTCATCTTGTCCTAAAACCGCAGCCAAAAATAATTCTTGTTTTTCTTCAATTTCTAAGTATGAAGAAATTGCTGATACAGCGTATTTAATTGAATTTGTTGCCCAAACTTGATTTTCAAGTTCATCAAATTTAGACTCAATGACAGTCTTTGTCGCCTCATCTTCTGCCAATCCATTCCAGCTTATTAAAGCATTTCTAGCAATAATTCTATATGGTGATACTTTCATAAAATCCCTCCCCGTTTTGATTTCAAGATCAATTATACACGGGGGGGGATTTGTCAAGTAATTTTGAAAATTTCCTAAAATAAAGCCGATAATTAATGGAAATTTTTATATAATTTCTAATAATTAAAACTGACGAAAAAAAAGACTAAGGATTGAACTTAGTCTTTTTTGTTTTCTTTGAATAAACAGTGTTTTAGATTTTCGCAAGTTATCTAGCCTTATACTTATTCTTTGAAGTTATCTCTAACTTCGAATCCAT
>CATKYT010000011.1 GCA_949841245.1 uncultured Eubacteriales bacterium
GTCAGAGAGTTGGGAATTTTTAATGGTCGCTATTACAAAAAAATTGTAATAGTGCAGTCGGATAATAAGTTTTTGCGTGTGGGAGAAACAGCTTTTTACAACATAAATGGAGTTACTGAACACTCTCTTAAAAGCAGGGAACCAATTTGTCTTTCATTTGGTTTGTAATTCTGCCAATCTTTTATTTTAATTTTTAAACAAATATGTCGCACAACAAAAATTGTAAAAAAATGTTAAAATTTTTTAAATAATTTTTTATTTTTGTTTGGAAGTGACATATTTTTTTTGTTATAATTGACTTGTCTATGGAGAATGTTCAAAGAATTCCACTTGCTGAACGAATGAGAGCAACTTCTTTTGAAGATTTTGTTGGTCAACAGCATATTGTGGGAAAAAACAAATTGCTTTATCGTGCCATTTCAACAGGAACAGTTGGCAGTTGCATTTTTTATGGCCCACCTGGAACAGGAAAAACAACTTTGGCGGGAATTATTGCAAAGAAACTTAATGCAAACATTGAAAAGTTGAATGCAGTTTCAAGCGGAGTTGGTGATGCTAAGGCTGTGATTGAACGCGCGAGAAGTCAAAAGCAAATGTTTAACACTGACACATATCTTCTTTTAGATGAATGTCACAGATGGAGTAAAGCACAAAGCGATTGTGTTTTGGAAGCCATTGAAGAAGGAAGCATTTTCTTTATTGGTTCAACCACAGAAAATCCTTACACAAGCATGACAAGGGCAATTGTTTCTCGTTGCAGTGTGTTTGAATTTAAAAAGGTTGAAGTGGAAGATGTTAAAAAAGTGTTAAACAGGGCGCTTTCTGACTGTGAAAAAGGCTTGGGTCAATTTAAAGTTCAAATTGATGATGATGCTTTGGGTTTTTTGGCTTTTGCTTGTAATGGAGATGTTAGAACGGCGTTAAACAGTTTGGAACTTGCTGTGCTTTCCACAAAATGCGGAAAAGATAAAGTCATACATATTGACAAAAACATTATGTCAGAATGTTTAAATGTTCGTCCACTTTCCATTGATGAAAGCATGTATTATGACTTTTTGTCTGCTTTCTGCAAAAGCCTGCGTGGCTCTGATTCGGATGCTGGATTATATTACGCTTTCAGACTTATTAAAGCGGGGATTGATCCACAAATAATTGCCAGAAGAATGATTGCGCATGCTTCGGAAGACATCGGAATGGCAGACAGCAATGCTCTTTTAATGGCGATGAATGCCATGCTTGCTTGTGAAAAGTTGGGTGCACCTGAATGTTATTTAAACATCGCTCATGCAATTATCTATTTATGTGAAGCCGAGAAATCTAACAGTGTAATGAAAGCGATGCATTTGGCAATGAAAGATGCTGAAAATGAACGCGATGACATTGTGCCAAATCATTTGAAAAATCATCCAAGCACCAATAAAGATTCTCATGGAAAATATAAATATCCGCATGATTTTGGCGGTTACACAAAACAACAATATATGCCTGATTCACTTAAAGACAAAATTTATTATGTTCCAAGTGAAAACGGACGAGAAAAAAATTTAATAAGAAAGAAATTTTCAAAAAATGGATTTGTTCCAAAGGATAAGAAAGGAGATTAAAAAATGTTTGGGAAAAGATCAGACGGAGTTAAGGTTAAAAATTTATTGATTATTGAAAAGGCTGGACCTTATTTTATGCCACAAAGAATTGATGCTTGCAATCTTTTTACGCAAGACATTGATTGTAAACCTTTAGATGAATTTATTGCACAAGAAAGAAAAAATGGTGTGCATTATACTTATACAGAACTTCTGATTGCTGCGGCAGTAAGAATGTTGTATGAAAGACCAAAAACAAACAGATTTATAAATGATTGTGTGATTTATCAAAGAAAATGGATTTGCATAAGCATGAATGTTAAACCAAGACTTACTGATGACGATGATGAACTTACATTGAAATTCTATTTTTCTGGTCGTGAAAGCATTCAAGAAGTTAAAGAAATTATGGAAAAAGAAATTTTTGAAAACATTAAGAATGCAACTGAACACACAACAACCAAAACGGCTGCTTTGTTAGGAAAACTTCCTGGATGGATGTTTAAACTTGCTATGCGAATTTTCAGATTTTTGGATAAACATAATATGTTGCCTAAGTCGCTTATTCATGCCAGCCCTTTCCACACAAGTATGTATGTGACTGATCTTCGTTCTATTAAACTTGACAAAATCTATCATCATCTTTACAATTTTGGAAATACAACTATATTTGCTTCATTAGGCAAAATTAAATATGTGCCTGTTTCTGATCGCTCTGGTGAGATTTCTGTCAGAAAACAAATGAACATAGGTTTCACTTTGGACGAAAGAGTTTGTGACGGGCTTTATTACAGCAACAGTGTAAGACTTGTGCGTAAATATTTAGAAAACCCAAATGATTTGAAAGAAAGACTTCCAGAACCTGAACTTACTGGAAAAGAGTTGAAGAAAAAACTGAAACAAGATAAGAAACTGGAAAAGAAGAATAAAAAATTGGCTAAAAAAGAAGCAAAGAAAAAGAAATAATGCTTCTTTTTTTTAATTTGGTCTTGACAGCAAATTATTGCTGTGATAAAATCAATTTGAAAAACTAAGGAGAAATAATGAAAAATTTAACATTGAAAGACATTCCAAATTCAATAATTATTGGTGCTGGAATTGAAACGGTGGCAGAATTTGGAATGTGGTATGATAGTGTTGCGTGTCCTGTTTTTAAATTGATGAGCGTGGATATTAAAACTGGTAAGTTTTCAAGAGAGTGGTGTCCAAAAGATATAAAGACACACAGCAGAAAACAATTTTTAAAACTCTTTGCTTGGGTTTTAGATGCAGAAAGGAATTTGTATTTTGTAAATAAAAATCTTTTGAAATATAAAAATTGCGGTTTAAAAAATATTAATTTTGAACAACTTGCCAAAGATGTTTATAAGTTTAAAAATAAATATTTAGATAATATTGACCATTTTATAAACTTATATAAAAAATCAACTGATAAAGTTGTTTCGGCTTTTTATGTGACTGTTGATGACAAAAGTGTGAAGTCAAATAATTTTGATGTTTCTTTATATAAAAGATATGACCTTGATATGCAGATTGATGAACAGGACTTAAATTCTCCTTTAGCAAAAAATGTAAGATTGGCGGCTTCCAAAATTTTTGCTTTAAATCGTGTGAAATCTGAATTTAAAAATTCTAATTTAAAAGAACTTGTTGATTGATATTAAAACCACAATTTGTGGTTTTTTTATTGTAAATTTTTGGGTTGGTTTGCTACATTTTGTCGATTTTTGGTATTTTTTGACGCAAAAATGGTGTCAAAATGACGGCAAATTTTGAAATATTGTAATATTTTGTAAATTTTGTAATAATTTTTGACATAAAAAATTGACTATGAATTATGCAAGACTTATAATCATGTTATACGCAAAGGAGAAGGATAAAATGAAAAAAGAATTGGTTTGGACAAAAACATTGCTTACAGTTTACAGATATTTAGAAAGAATTTGTGGTGCAGTCGACAAAATAATGATGAAAAGTGCTTTGGGCAGTTCCAACATTGTCGGGCAAAATTATTTCTATAACAATGTTTACACAATTACTCAAAAGTTGATTGATTTATCTCAGCGAAAGGTGACACTTATAAATTTGAAAGTGCTTATTGAAGATGTTTTGTCTGAAATGAATCCAGATGAAGCCAAACTTTTGATTGAAAGATATTTTGATGGTTCAAAAGCCAGAGTTTTGGCAGAAAAAAGAAACATCAGCATCAGAACTGTCTTTCGCAAGATTTCCGATGCTGAAAAAACTTTTACTTTGAAATTGCATTTTAAAGGCTATAATGATTTTAAAATGAAAGAATTTATAAGTGATGAAGAATGGATTAAAAATGTTTACAGAAGATTTTGCGACTCTGATTGTGAAGATGTTTTGCTTTCCACTTCCGAACTTTCCAAAGTTGTTTCTATGTGATTTTTAAAGTTCACTTTCATCAAATTCAAAATAGTCGCCATGTCGTATTTTTCGTTTTTGACTTTTTGGTTGCTTTCTTGTTTTGGCATTTTGCAAAACTCTTGTAGGTTTTATTAAAAAATATATAATTAAAACTGATGGAATGCTTATTGCCACAATAAGAATTATTTTTGTGCCTGTGGAAAGTCCACCAAATTCGCTTTTGGAGGCAGTGTTTAAAAAGTCTTCTGTTATTACATCAAATGTTTCTGTGTTGATTGTTATTGTTGGAGTTATGTCTACACAGTAAGAAAAGATATAGCCATATTGAACAAGTCCGTCAATTTCAGTGCTGGCGTAATACCAAACATTGCCTTTTGAACCAATGGAATCTCCTGTTTTTGTGCCATAGTATTTGATGTTTGCTGTTGTGTCAAGTGTGGTTAAAACTTGGGAACTTTGACTTGTGCTTTTATAAAGGGAAAAAGGAAATACCAAACTGAAAGAAGCCTGAGCATAAGGTTGATTTGGTATGCCATTCATTAAGGTAACTTTGTCTTTTCTGACATATCCTGCAACGTCTTGATAGAAAACTTTGTAATAGTCATCGACAGAATAGTCAATTTTGACAAAATAAGAATATGGAATTTCAAACAACGCTGAATTTTCACTTGGCGAAGCACAAAATTGCACTCCTGTTGTTTGCACTTTGGCAAAAAATTGTTGAGTGGTTTCTGCTTTTGCAGAGAAATTTGGCACAAAACTTTGTGCAAACAAAATTAAAAAGGTTATGGATAAAATGATACTTAATTTTTTCATGACCTTATTTTAATGCTTATTTTTTCTTTGTGATAGGGGATTTTTGGGTAATTTTGACAAATTTTAATTCTTTTTGTTAAAGGGGAAAGTTGTGGAACTAAATTTAGTTAAAAATATATTGAAATTGGAAAAGGAAATTAATTTTCGTTATAATAGTAATCGTTTAAATTTTTATAATAAGAAGAAAGTTCATAAAAAACAAATGGCATTTCATAAGTGTAAGAAAAGAAATCGTTGGGTTTTTGGCGGTAATCGTTCGGGAAAAACCGAATGTGGTGCTGTGGAAGTTGTCTATCTTGCTTGTGGTAAACATCCATATCAAAAAAATAAGGTTACAGAAGGGTGGGTTGTCAGTCTTTCAAGACAAGTGCAAAGAGATGTCGCTCAGCGAAAAGTTTTGCAATATCTTCCACTTTCTTGCATTGAAAAGATTGTCATGGTCAGTGGAGAAAAAAACAGTGCAGAAAATGGTGTTATTGATTTTATTTTGGTCAGGTCATCTCAGGGTGGGTTAAGCAGAATTGGTTTTAAAAGTTGTGACCAAGGTCGCGATAAATTTCAAGGTGCTTCACTTGACTATGTTTGGTTTGATGAAGAACCGCCTTTTGACATTTATATGGAATGCAAAATGCGTGTGTTGGACAGATGTGGGCAAATTTTTGGAACTATGACACCACTTAAAGGTTTAACTTGGGTTTACAACACCATTTATTTAAATGAAAACAACGATGGAGAAGTGTGGTGCGAAACCATGGAATGGGCGGATAATCCATATTTGTCCAAGAAAGAAATTGACAGCATGACGAAAAGTATGTCAGCCGATGAAATTGAAAGCAGAAGATATGGCAAGTTTATGCAAGTGGGCGGAATGGTCTATAATGAGTTTGACGAGAATGTGCATGTCATAGAACCTTTTGATGTTCCAAAAGATTGGCAAGACACAATTTCCATTGACCCTGGTTTGCATAATCCACTTTCAGCGCATTTTTATGCCGAGGACTATGACGGCAATGTTTATGTGGTTGCAGAACATTATGAAGCAGAAAAAACGGTGGAAGAACATTCTTCTAAAATTAAAGCTATTGCCAAAAGTTTGGATTGGAAAACCGACAAACAAGGCAGGCTTTATGCACTTATTGACAGTGCGGCAAAACAAAAAACTCTTTCCAGTGAAAAGAATGTAGTCGACCTTTTTTATGATAATGGAATTATTGTCAACCCTTTGGTGGACAAGGATTTGTTTTCAGGAATTTCTAAAGTTAAAACCTTTTTAAAAAGTGCTGATGGAAGATCAAGGCTTTTTATTTTTAAAAATTGTGTAAATTTAATTCGTGAAATAAAAGGTTATTGGTGGGGAAATGGTGATAATCCGATTAAAAAAGATGACCACGCTTTGGATGAACTTAGATATTACATCATGAGTAAGTCGCCTAAAAAAGAAATTGAAGTTAAGAATGAAATTCAGCGTGACAAAGAAAAAATGATTAAAAAATTGAAATATCAAAATCGCTTTTTATAAATAATTTGCAAATATATTTGGAAAAATAATTGTATATATGTATAATTATTTTAAAGGGGTTGACATGAAAAAGTTGATTTTGCCAATATTGTTTGTGTTTTGCATCGCTTTCACTTTTGGTGGAATCTCTTTCAATGTGGCAAAAAATTTGGCTTTTGCAGAAAATTCTGCAACCTTAATGGAAACAGTCAATGCTGAAACTGTTGACAGTGCAGATAAGTTGGAAGAAATTTTCAATAATTATAATTCTGCCAATTACAGCAAAACAAATTTTGTTTTGACTGAAAACATCAATATGTCAGGAAGAATTTTAACAACAACTTTTGGCACAAAAGATAATCCATATCAAGGTGTTTTTGATGGTCGTGGTTTTGAAATTTCCAATTTAACCTTGGATTTAAGTGAAAATTCAGAAAATTCGCAAGCGGTTGGATTTTTTGGCAGTGCAAATCATGCGACAATCAAAAACTTTTCATTAAGAAATGTAAACATTACGTCTGGTTTGGCAATAGACAATTATGTTGGTGCTTTGGTTGGAAAAGCCGATGATTGTGATTTAACCAATTTGCAATTTGAAGGCATATTTACATACAACAATCTTAATGTAAATTCTAATTTAGATTTTGGGCTTCTTGTTGGAAATGCAACACTTTGTGATTTAACTCATGTGATTGCAAGACAAGCAAATTCTAATGTAATCAATTTCAATTTTGAAAAATATGATGGAAAGAAAGCTAATTTTGGTGGTTTAGTTGGTTCTTTAACAAGTTCTAAAATTCTTTTTGGAGTTGTTGGTTTCCGAGTTAATTGTGATTTAACAACAGATTTCAATGGCAATGTTAATGTTGGTGGTGTTGCAGGAACAGTTGCAGGAAACAGAGCCAGTGTTGTAAATGTTGCACTTTATGATTTGATTTCTTGCAACAGAAAAACTTTGGCTGGGGCGAATGTAGGGGAAGTTTTTGGAGAAGTTTTTGGAACTATCACAAAAGGTAACTTATCAGACATTCATTTCAACAATAATGGACATGAAAGAATTGCCAAACTTAATGATTATAAATATTTAAATTCAAACAATTATGACAACATTATTTCAACACAAGAAAATCCAAACAATTTGACAAACGAACTTACATATTTTAAAAAATTGAAATGGAACTCTTTTGAAGTTTGGGATTTTGAAAAAATTTGGTATCTTTCTGGAACACAAGCAGGGCTTCAAACTTTTATTGGCAATTTTAATTTTGATGTAGATTTAAGCACCAATTCTAAAATCTTGAAATCTTCATTTGAAGCGACAAGTTGTCGTTATGGAGATTCAGTTAAGATGACATTTGCTTTCTGTAAAGTTGACGAAGAAAATGAAGAAAGTGAAAGTATGAGCAAGTTTTATGACATAAAGGCTGTCATGATTGGTTCAACTGAAAAGGTGGCAATCACCACAAGTGTTGATGCAAGTGGAAATGTTTTCTATACTGTCAATGAAGAATCAAGTCCTTATGAAATCAAAGCAATTGAAAATGGTTTCGAAATCACAATTTTGCAAGCAAATCGTTACACTGCTGGCACAAATTACAGAATTAAAACAGAACCTAAGACAACTTTTGCACTGAATTTTACAACCAAAATTTTTGATGAAAATGGACAAGTTTCAACTGAAAAACCTGGTTATGTTTTCCGTGCAGGGAATGACAGTTTAAGATATTCTAATTTGACTTTAAACCCAGTTTATGACACTTCTTATGAAATTGGAACGATTGCACTTTCTGGCAAGGCTTATACTTGCATTGGTTGGTATTTGTCAGTTGATGGTGAAGATGATGTGCTTATCACAAAAGATCAAACTTTATCATTTACTTTTGGTAAAGAGTTGATTTCAGATGATTGTGACATTTATGCACTTTACAGTGATGACGCTTGTGTTGCAGAATTATCTTTTGACAGTGGGATTTCAAAAGTTAAATTTGATGACATTGTTTACAATAAAAATCAACAAATTTCACTTTCAAAAAGCAGTAGTCAATTGACTTTGGAAGTTACAGTTTTAGATGGTTATAATTTTAATGTAGATGAATTTGTAAACGCCTTAAATTTATATAAAAATGAAAATTCGGAAAGTCAATTCTTCTGCAAAAATTTAGACAGAGTTATCAATGATAATGATGCAACCACAACCTATAAATTTTTGCTTGATATGACTGCATTAAAAGATGAATACAAAAACAATAATGGCAATTTTAAATTTACCATTTCCACAACAAAGATGGACGAAGGAAATTCTAACAATGGTTTAATTTGGATTATTGTTGGTGCAGTAGGCGGAGCAATTTTACTTGGTGTTGCCATCTTCTTAATCGTGTTCTTTATTAAAAGAAAAGGTGGCGGTGGTGGAATGTCATCAGGTGGTTCATTTAAGAAAAAAGACTTTAAAAACATGTATTATTAATAAAAAACTCACATTTTTTGTGAGTTTTTTTTGTTTTTTTTATAATTTTATTTATTTTTGCAACAAATTAAATTGAGCAAAAACAACTTTTTTTTGAAAATGTTTTTTAAAATTTTAAAACAATTTTTTGGCTAAATTAAATAATTAAAAACAAATTTTATGCTTTAAGTTTGTTTGCAATTGTGTTGTCTACAACATTTTCAAAAACTGATTTTTCTGACAAGTGTTTTGCATTAATCATGACATTCATAAGTGTGTCAAAACTTTCTGGTGTCATTGCCATATCTTGTGACCATGCATCGATTGCAAGATATTGTTCTACGGCAACTTTAAGTTCTTCTATGCTGTTGTCTTTAAAAGAATTTTTAAGAGCATTTGCAACAATTTCAGAGTCGTTGTCGTGGATGAAATTATATCCTTTGATGACTGCTTTCAAAAACTTTTCTGCAACATCGCCATGATCTTTCAAGTAACTTGATTTAGCAATGAAACATGTATATGGAATGCTTCCAGAAAGTTCGCCAAGACTGGCAACAATGTGACCTTTGCCTTCTTTAACCATTTTGGTTGCAGTAGGTTCAAAAAGTGTGCAATATTCAACACTTGAATCTTCCCACCAAACACTTGCTGTCAAGTTGAAAGCAACATCATCACGGAAATTAATTTCATTTTCGCCAGTGCCGATTTTATAGCCTTTTTCATTTGTTTCGATGATGTATTGAAGTGTCATTGCAGGAAGTCCGCCTTTGCGTCCACCGATGATTGTTTCTCCAACAAGGTCATCAAGAGTGAAATTGTCATGTTTGTTTTTTGCAACAATGAAAGAACCATCGCAGTGAGTTAATTGACCAAAAACTTTTGGAACATCAGCAATGCCTTCTGCTTCAGTGTAAACTGCTGTTTCTGGACCAGCCAAAATGATGTCAGCAGAATTTGCAACAAGTGCTTTCATTGATGTGTCAGAACCACCGCCATTTGTCAAGTTTACTGTTAAACCTTCTTCTGCAAAGAAACCTTGGTTTATTGCAACATAAAGTGGTGCATAAAAAATGCTGTGGGTAACTTCATTCAGTTCGATGGTGTTGTAGTCTTTGCCACATCCGACAAAAAAACAACCTGTGATTGCAAGCATGCATGTGACACATAACAATCCTAACTTTTTAAAAATTTTCATTTTTCCTCCTTACACAATTCAAAATATGCAAAAAGCATAAATTTGGTTAAGAGTTTGCTAAAATGTTTGGAAAAATTAATAACATGGTGTATACTTAATAAGAATAGGAGATTTTATGGAAAAGACTTACGAGCCTTCAAAATTTGAAAATCAAATTTATGCAAAGTGGTGCAACGAAAAATATTTTTCCACTAAACCAAACAAAAATAAAAAGAAATTTTCAATTTGCATGCCACCACCAAATGTGACAGGTAAATTGCATGTGGGACATGCTTTAAACAACACATTGCAAGACATTATGTCAAGATATAAAAGAATGTGCGGATTTGAAACATTGTGGACTCCTGGAACTGACCATGCTGCAATTGCTACGGAAGCAAAAATTGTGGCTCAACTTGAACAAGAAGGTTTGACCAAACAAGAAGTTGGCAGAGAAAAGTTTATAGAACGCGGTTATAAGTGGTATGCCGAATATGGTTCAACAATTTGTAAGCAGTTTGAAAAACTTGGAATTTCTTGTGATTGGGACAGACTGGCTTTTACCATGGACGATAATCTTTGTCGTGCAGTTCGTCATGCTTTTGTGGAATATTATAAACAAGGTTACATCTATAAAGGCAAAAGGGTGACAAATTATTGTCCGCATTGTCACAGCACAATTTCTGACATTGAAAACGAATATAAAGACCAAAACACAAAATTGTGGCACATTCGTTATCCTTTTGAAAACGGTGTGGGTGGAATTGTGGTTGCAACCACAAGACCTGAAACGATGTTTGGTGACACTGCTGTTGCTGTTAATCCAAATGACCAACGATATAAAGATATGATTGGTAAAAATGTTATATTGCCAATTATAAACAGACCAATTCCAATTATTGCTGATGAATATTGCGAAATGGAGTTTGGAACGGGTGCGGTTAAAATTACACCAGCACATGACCCAAACGATTATGATATGGGGCTTAGACACAATCTTGAAATGATTACTGTCATAGATGACAATGGAAAACTTAATGAGAATGCGGGTAAGTTTGCCGGACTTGACAGAATTGAAGCCAGAAAATCGATTGAAAAAGAATTGCAAAATCTTGGCGTTTTGGTTAAGGTGGAAAATTATAAAAACAAGGTTGGAACTTGCTGTCGTTGTGGAAGCATGACTGAGCCACGAGTTTCAGAACAATGGTGGGTTAAAATGAAAGATCTTGCAACTCCTGCCATTGAAGCGGTTAAAAACGGCGACATCAAATTTGTGCCAAAGCGTTATGAAAAACAATATTTTAACTGGCTTTGCAACATTCAAGATTGGTGTATATCTAGACAATTGTGGCTTGGACACAGAATTCCTGTTTTTACTTGCAATGATTGTGGTTTTGTTGACGCTTGCGAAGAAGATTTGAAAGTTTGTCCAAATTGCGGTAGCAAACATATTTCACAAGACCCAGATGTTCTTGACACTTGGTTTAGTTCTGCTTTGTGGCCATTTTCAACTCTTGGTTGGCCAGAAGAAACAGAATTTTTAAAATATTATTATCCTACAGATGTGCTTATCACTGCATATGACATTATTACATTTTGGGTTATCAGAATGGTTTTCAGCAGTTTGTTCTTTACAAAACAAGTTCCATTTAAGGATGTTGTCATAAACGGAATTGTCAGAGATATTCAAGGCCGTAAAATGTCTAAAAATCTTGGTAATGGAATTGACCCAATTGATGTAATTGAACAATATGGAGCTGACAGTTTAAGACTTTCTCTCGTCAATGGAACTTCAACTGGAATGGATATAGGTTACAGTGTGGATAAGGCAAAAGAAAGCAAAATCTTT
Organism: uncultured Eubacteriales bacterium; assembly: GCA_949841245.1. Lineage (GTDB taxonomy): Bacteria > Bacillota > Clostridia > Christensenellales > UBA1242 > Caccovivens. The sequence goes on from CATKYT010000011.1 coordinate 11,758, forward strand.
ATTAATAAATTGTTTAATGCCAGCAAATTTGTGCTTTTAAACACTGAAAACTTAAAACCGAAACCACTCACACAGTTTAAACTTGATGAAAAAGACAGATGGATTTTGACAAAAACACAAGAAATCATCAAGTCAACAATTAAAAATCTTGAAAAATATGCTTTTGGTGTTGCAAGTGTAAATCTTATTGATTTCACTGTTGGCACTTTCTGTGATTGGTATATTGAAATCAGTAAACTTGATTTAAACAGTGGCGATGAAACAAGAAAAGAAAAAGCACAAAACATTTTGCTTTATGTGCTTACGACAATTTTAAAATGTTTCCATCCATTTATTCCTTTTGTAACAGAAGAAATTTATCAAAATTTGGCTGTTCATGATAAGTCAATCATGATTTCAGAATTTCCTAAGGTTGATGAAAAATTATGTTTTAAAAACCTTAAATTTGATGAAATTATTTCTGTTGTGAAAGCGATAAGAGCGACAAGAAGTGAATATAATATTCCTGACAACAAAAAAGTGACTATAAACATTTTGCCTGTAAGCGAAGAAAAGTTGTTGACTGAATCTTTGGAAATTATTGGTAAACTTGCTGGGGGAAGTGAAACAAAGATTGTTTGCAAGGAACCAACAGAAAAGACAGCCAAAATTGCCACTTCCATTTGCAATATATTTTTGCCAATGGGAGATTTGGTGGATGAAAAACAAGAATCAGAACGCTTATCGAAGAAAATTGAAGAACTGAAATTTGAAATTTCAAGAAGCGAAAAAATGCTTTCAAATGCAGGTTTTGTGGCGAAAGCTCCAGTTTCTCTTGTGGAAGCAGAAAAAGAAAAACTTGCCAAAAATAAAGAATTTTTGGAAAAGTTATTGAAAAATTAACTAAAGAAAACAAAATTTAAAGGAGAAAAATTATGTTGGAATTTAGATATGACACACAACTTTTGATTGAAGGCGAAAATTTGGATGAAGAAAAGGTTAAAGATTATTTTTTAAACAACTTTAAAGGCGATTGTTTAATTGCTGTTGGTGATAGTGAACTTATTAAAATTCATTTTCACACCAATGAACCATGGGATGTTTTGAAATATTGTGCCAGCCTTGGCGAAATTTGTGACATTGTTGTTGAAGATATGGACAGACAAGCAAGGGGTCTTAAAGGTTAAAAGGAAATTGTTTCATGAACGAAGTTACACAAGATTATATTAAGAAATTTCAAGGTAAGAAAATTTTTATGGATTTTGATGGGACATTATGTGAATATAGATATAATGACCATGTAGGTGGAGATGAAGATTTGTGGGATTTAACTGGACAAACAAGAGAAGAACTTTTGTTCGGTGATGCTTATTTTAAAGCGAGACCTTTGCAAACTGTTAAGAATTTTTTGAACAACTTTGATTGGGAAAACATCTTTATTTTAGGTTGGGTTTTAACAAATAATGAAATTGACCAAAAAATTGAATGGTTGAAAATTCATTATCCACAGTTTAAAAGAGAAAACATATATTTTGTTGCTTTTCCTTTAATGAAACATGAAGTAATGGAAACTTTTTGTAAGAAATATAACATTTCTCATTCTGATGTGGTTTTGATTGATGACAGTTTGAAAAATATTCGTGCCGCAGAAAAAGAAGGATTTTCTGCTTATCATGTTACAAGTTTGGTTGATTAAGTTTTAGGAGATTTATGAAAGAGAAGCGTCAATTTTTTGACTTGAATTGCAAACCAACTGGAAAATATTACTACCCGGGTGATGTTGTCCCAGAAGGCTGTTTGGTTATTGTTGTTATGATTGCGATTGAAAACAGTCGTGGTGATTTTTTGATGCAAAAGCGTTCAAGATTTAAAACTTCTCCTCTAACTTGGACGGTAACAGGTGGGCACCCTTGTTTTGATGAAACTAATGTGCAGGGTATGATAAGAGAAGTTAAAGAAGAACTTGGACTTGATATTCAAAATGACAAGATTGAAAGTTTTTTCTTGGGGTGCGATACAGTTTGCAGAGAAATGTTTTATTGTAAAAAAGATTTGGATATTGACAAACTTGTAATATAACCAGAAGAAGTTGAAGCTGTTGCATGGTTTTCCAGAGAAAAAATCTTGCAGATGATTGAAAATGGAGAATTATCTAGAAATCAAACATTCTTTTACCAAAAATTCTTTGAATGGCAAAATAAAAAATGACTTGCTTTTATAGGCAAGTTTTTTATTTTTAAATATTTTTTGAAAAATTTGTTAAAAATAGTTGACAGTTGAATTATTATTCAACTATAATAATAACAGTTGAACAATTATTCAATTGAACAAAGGAGTTTATATGAACAAAAAATCTGATAACAGTTGTGGATGCAACACAAGTTGTAAATGTGGCAAGACTAAATATGCGTCATCATGCGACTGTAATATAATTCATGAAGAAGCGGTGAACAAAGCAAGACAATCTGTTTTGGATGAAGATTCTCTTATTTGTGTTGCTGATTTTTACAAGGCAATGGCAGACAGCACAAGAATTAAAATTTTAAATTTGCTTTTCAAGCATGAATTGTGTGTTTGCGACATTTCTGTTATTTTGAATATGACAAAGTCAGCAATTTCTCATCAACTTCAAAATTTGAAAGAGATGAATTTAATTAAAAGCCGAAAACAAGGAAAAGAAGTTTGGTATTCTCTTGCAGACAGACATGTGGAAGAAGTGTTTAAAATCAGCTTAGAACATGTGTTGGAGGAAAAATGAAAGTAAGAATTGAAGGGCTGGATTGTCCAAATTGTGCAAGAACCTTGCAAAATGAAATAAATAAGATTGATGGTGTGCAAGAAGCAGAAATTGATTTTGTAAATTGTTCGCTTTCTTTTAAAGGTAAAGATGAAGAACATAATTTGCAAGAAATCATTTCTCTCACCAAAAAAATTGAACCTGATGCAAGAATAATTACAAATCAAACTCCCAAAAAGAAAGTTGAAAAGCAACTTGTGCTTGATGTTGTGGCAATTGCAATCGGTGTGGCTGTTGGAATTTTGATTTTTCTTCTTGAAATGCCTTTGTGGGCTTATTGGACCTTGTATGTCATAAGTGCTTTACTTCTTGGTTACAAAACATATTACAAAGCAGTAAGGCTTTTATTTCGTGGCATAATAAATGAAAATTTGTTGGTCACAATTTCTGTGATTGGAGCAACTTTCGTCAGTGAACATATGGAAGGGTTGATGGTAATTGCACTTTATTCAATAGGAAAAGTGTTTGAAAGTTTGGCTGTCAACAGGTCACGAAAATCCATTGAAAAATTGGCAAAACTGCAACCAGAATATGCCGTAATCTTAGATGAAAATGAAAACGAAACAAAAGTTTCTCCACAAAGTGTAAAATTGGGAACAGTAACAATTGTCAAAGCAGGGGAAAAAGTTCCACTGGAGGGAATTGTGGTTGATGGTAATTGCATGATTGATATGCAAAGTTTGACTGGCGAAAGTGTGCCAGTTTCAAGAAAAGTTGGTGAGGAAATTTTGTCTGGTTCTATTGTGCTTGATGGTGTTCTGAAAATTAAGACAACAAGTGAATATGCAGAAAGCACAACAACTAAAATTATGAACTTGGTGGAAAATGCTGCTCAAAACAAATCTAAAACAGAAACATTCATTTCAAAAATTACACGATGGTATACTTTGGCAATTGTTGTTTTGGCACTTTTGGTTTGGGGTGTAGTTTGGGCTGTTACCAAAGATTTCAATGTGGCAATTTACAGGGGGCTTATCTTTCTTGTGGTTTCTTGTCCTTGTGCTTTTGCAATTTCTGTTCCGCTTGCTTACTTTTCTGGACTTGGCAATGCGTCTAAGAATGGTGTTCTTATAAAAGGCTCTAACTTTTTGGATGCTTGTTCACATTTGAACACTGTTGCTTTTGACAAAACTGGAACTCTAACCACAGGAAAATTTGAAATAGAACAGATTGTTTCTTTGGATAAATCGAAAAAAGAACAAGAGTTATTGCTTCTTTGTGCAACTGGGGAACAATATTCTTTGCATCCACTTGCAAAAACCATTTGTGATGCTTGCAAGCAAAAACCGTATAAAGCAACTTCTGTTAAAGAAATTGCTGGTCATGGAGTGGAATTTATTTGCAAAAAGAAAAAATATTTTGTTGGAAGAAAAAGTGAAAATTTGTCTAACACTGTTGTGGAACTTTTCGAAAATGATGTTAAGGTTGGGCAAATTACTTTGCATGACACAATTAAACACACTTCAAAACAAACTTGTGAAAAATTGAAAGAAATGGGAGTTAAAACCGTTTTGCTTTCTGGCGATAATCAAGAAATTGTTTCAAAGGTTGCAGATGAAATTGGTGTGGAACAGGCTTTTGGAAAACTTCTTCCACAAGATAAATATGACTGGATTAAAAACAACAAATCTAAGACGAATGTCATTGGCTATGTTGGAGATGGAATAAATGACGCACCATCTCTTACTTTGGCTGATGTTGGAATCAGTATGGGCATCAACGGCAGTCCTGCCAGCATTGAAGCATCAGATGTGGTGCTTGTGGATGACAATCCTGAAAAAATTATTTCAGCAGTGAAGATTTCAAAGTTCACTAAAAAGATTGTCATTGAAAATATTTCATTGTCTGCAATTATTAAAGTTGCTTTTCTTGCACTTGGTGCTTTTGGTGTTACGGGAATGCTTTGGGCTGTTTTTGCTGATGTTGGCGTAACGCTTATTGCCATTTTAAATTCTTTGCGTGCTTTGAAATATAAACCTGAAAACAAAAAATAGAATTGGAAACTTTCCAATTCTTTTTTATTTAAAAAATAAATGTTTATTTATATTTGTGTAAAGAACATTTTGTGAGATTGTTTTAATGTGGTATAATCCTTTAAAGGAAAAGAAATGTTTTCAACAATTTTTAAATATTTTAATCAGAGAAATAAATATTTATCAATTAAAAATAATCCTGAAAAAAGGGAAAAATCTGTTTATTTTGGTGTTATCGCTTTGATTAAAACTATATTTTTTGCTGCTTTAACTGCACTTTTTGCTTTTGGATTAATTTTTTGTGTAAAGTCTTTTACATCAAATAATTTACATATTTTACTTGCTGTATTGGGATGTATCACTTGCGGGATTTTGCTTTTTTACAGTATTGTTGGATTAGTTTTTTCTTGTCCACTTCAAATATTATATCAAATAAGGCTTAACAAGCGTGCAATAGGTTGGGTGGCACTTGCAATCTATATTGCAAGTGTTGCAGTTGCTGTTTTCTTAATTGTCTATTTTGGTTTGCAATTATAAAGATTTTTTAAAAATCATCAGAATAATTTTTGACAATCCTTTGTTTGAAGATTTAAACAATTTAAATTTAGATTAAAAAATAATCTGATTAATTCAGATTATTTTATTTTTAAGCAAAAAGTAATAGTTGAAGCTTTAAGTTTTTGTTTCTATTTTGATTTAATAATTTTACATTTATAACAATTTATAAGAAAAATAAAAAAAGAAGTAAAACACTTCTTTTTGATGCTATGTTTGGTGCAGGTGGTGGGACTTGAACCCACACTCTTTCGAACATGCCCCTTAAACATGCGCGTCTGCCATTCCGCCACACCTGCAATTTTACAACTCTCTTATTATATCTTATTTACATCAGATTGTCAACAAAATTTTTTATTTTGTCGTAAAAATTTTTTACAATAAATTTTTATGTATTTCCAATACCAAATGTTATTGAAATTTATATAAATAATATTGATTTTTAATCGATTTCGTGATATAATATTAACATGGGAAATGTGGGAAAACGAAACTATTTTCTGCATATTATGATTACAGCGATTGTTGTGGTTTTTTGTGCTTTCAGTGTTTTGTTTTTTGTGGAAAATCATTCTTTCAAATCATTTGAAAGTTTTGATGCTTTTGGAAAAACGCTTTCACAAATGCAAAAGGATTATGATGTTAAATCAGGCTCAAAAACTTATACTTTAAATGAAGATGAATACATATTAAATGGAAACCAACTTTATTTAAATGCTCAGTCGCTTTTCTCTTACGGCGTCATTGATGATTTAAGTCAAGATTTTGTTTTGTCTGATGAAATTGTTTCTGACAATGTTCAAATTATTCAAAATGAAAATAGTGTGGATGTTAAATGGACTCCAAACACCAACAGATTGATTGTTTGTTCAAACAATGATGTTGACAATTTTGGAGCGGTGATGTCGGCAGAATATAATGGCTGGCATGTTTTTCAGTATGAAAATGAAAACCAAGCAAAAAGCGCATACAATTATTATTTAAGTTTAAACACTGTTGAAAATGTTTGTTATGATGTGGTTGTTCATGCTGACAGTGTCAAAGTTCAGGAATTGGAAGAAGCGGAAGTTGCAAGCGATGTAAGTGTCAATGCTTCCACGGTTTATAAGTCTTGGGGTTTGGACTATATGGGGTTCAAATCTTATTCTGATTTGGTGCTTACAGGTTCAAGATATAAAATTGCTGTTGCAGTTTTGGACACTGGAATAAACACTGCGCATCCTTTATTTAATGGAAGAATTTTGCACGAATTTGGTAAAGATTGCACAGGCGAAAGTTCTCCAACAAGATATGCTTATGAAGACTTGAATTTCCATGGCTCACACACAGGTGGTGTAATAGTTCAAGCCACAGATTCAAATGTTCAAATCATTCCTGTTAAAGTTTTGGATTATAACGGCGATGGTTATGCTTCTGACATTGTTGAAGGTCTGCAATATGTGGCAAAAATTAGAAATGATGTTGCAAAAAAAGGATATGACCTTAAAGTTGTCAACATGAGTTTAGGACTTAAAAGCACAGCAAGTGCGTCTGTTGTTTCAAGTTTGTCAAGTGCTGTGAATTATGTATATAATTGTGGAGTTTTGCCAGTTGTTTCTGCTGGTAATGACAGAAAAAACACTGTCAATGTTTGTCCTGCAAATGTTGCAAATGCTGTTACTGTTTCTGCTTTGAAAAAATCTTTAACCGGTGTTTTAAGTTTTGATGCTTCTTACAGCAACTATGGAACTGCTGTGGATTTTTGTGCTCCTGGGACAGGCATTATAAGTTGCAATTCTTATTACGGAAAATATAAGGGGCAATATGTAAGTGCTGATGGAACTTCCATGGCTGCACCACATGTTTCGGCTGCTTTTGCTTTGGCGTTTTCAAATGGTAACTTGGAAAACAATTCCATCTCTGCTGTAAACAAATTGTTTGAACAAAATGCAATTGACATTGGTTCAGATGGAAAAGATGTTTACTATGGTTGGGGATTAATTAATCTGGAAAATGTTGCACTTAAAAATGTTGTTGGAGAAGTTAATTTTGATGTTGTTGATCATGGTTCCTATAAAACTGTTAAATTAAATTACAGTGGCGAACCAAATTACAGAATTTATTTTACAAAAGAAGAAAAAGTTGTTTCTATTCCACCAAAAGAAAGTGACGGTGTGGAATATTACAGAGGCGGAGAAATCCCTATAAACCAAACTACAAAAATTTCTGCAACTGTTTACATTTATAAAGATGGAAATCTTACTGGTCAAGTGGTGCATAAAGACACTAATGATGCAGTTTTTAGTAAGATTGTTTATTTAGATGACATTGACATTTCGATGAATTACAATGTAACAACCGATGGTGCATTGATTGATTATTATGGTGAACTTGAAACTGTTAAAATTCCTAATGATGTCAAAGGAGTAAGGGTTACATCTATAACTTCTTCCGCTTTTAATGGAACAAATGTAAAGAAAGTAATTTTGTCAGAATATTTAACTTTAATTGGAGAAAAGGCTTTCTATTACAACACCAAGATTGAAGAAATTGATGCTTCAAAAGTTTCTGGTGATATCACAATTGGTAACTATGCTTTTACAAGTTGCACAAATTTAAGAAATATAAATTGGGGAGCAAATAAACTTATTGATGTGGGACATTATGCTTTCCGTTATGTTTCAAAACTTCCAAATTTGCAAGTGGAACATATCAAAGAAATAGGTGATTATTCATTTGCTGATTGCTCTGGATTTGACAGAATGGAATTTTTGTCGATTGAAAAAGTTGGTAAATATGCTTTTTCAAAACTTTCACTTTCAAAATTGCATCTTGGACCTAACATTGAAAGTATAGGGATTCAAAATTATTTAAGAATTCAAGAATTGTATGGTCATAGGGGAACAGTTGCAGAAAGTTTTGCTTACCAAAACAACATTGAATTTTTTGACATGACACTTAGAACGGCAAGAAATGTCAATGGAAACAGCATAATAAGTTTAGGAAATAATTTTACTTGGAGTTTTGTTATTTCTGGACAAAATGTTGAAATGACAAATATAAAACTGGATAAAGTTGGTTCAAGTGTTGGATTGCCATCATCTTATGTTTCGATTTCAGATGTTGATGCTCATGAATATAACATTATGGTAAATATTCCAAGTTCGACTTTTAATGTGTTGGGAAATTATGCTGTTACAATGAATTTTAAAGATGAATTTAATGATGTTTTGACTTTAAGCCGAAATATTAAAGTGGTTTCTTCCACCACTCCAACAATTTCTTTGGAATATGACTTAAATTCTCATTTTACAGTTTTCATCAATGGGGAAGAATATAAAGATTCCACTATTTTATATCAAGGCGAACAATACATCTTTGAGTTTGTGGCAGATAATGGTTATGGGCTTCCTGCAAGTGTTAAAATCAACGGAACTAATTTTAATTTAAAAGATGGAAAAGTTGTTTTTAAACCTGATAAAGATGTGACTATAAGCATGGACGAACTTGTCAGATTGGAAAAGGTTGATGCTAATTTTACTTATGATTCTAAGTTCGGCTCTTTTGATGTAATGGATGGATTTGGTGAAAAAATTAATGAAAATCTTGCCAAAATTAATATAGGCAAAACTTTGCAGTTTAAAATATATCCTATTGATGGTTATGTGGTTTCTTATGTTACTGTAAATGATAAGGCTTTGGAAAGTGTTAATGGTGTTTATGTTGTTGGAAATGTTAATGAAACTTTGAATATAGTTATTGCTTTTGACAAAGCGGTTTACAACATCAATTCGCTTTCTTTGGGAAAAGGTGGAACTTACAGTAAACAAATCGGCGATGATTCCAAAATAAGAATTGTGGCAAATGAAGGTTATGAAATTGAATTTGTCATGGTTAATGGAAAAATTGTAAGTTTAATTGGCGACACTCTTTATCTTGACCCAGGGAATTCGGATATTGTCATTTCTTTTAAAGATTCAAACGGAATTTTTGGTGACACATCGGGTGTTGCAATTAAATATATAATTGTGCTTTTGGTTATTATTGTTGTTTATATTGTTGGCAGAGTCATTTTATATTTTGTCTTAAAGGCACAAGATAAGAAAAATCCAAAAAAATCTTTGAAAAAGTGATGAAATTGTTGGTAATTTAAGTTAAAATTTGTTAATATATATTATATTAAAAAAGGAGATTATATTATGGAAGGTTGGTTAATTGCTGTCATTGTTGTTGCTGTTGTGTTGTTTGTTTTAATTGTTTGGTTGATTGCAACATACAACAGTTTTATTAGACTTGGTCACAATGGTGATGAAAGTTTTTCTACAATGGATATTTACATGAAAAAAAGATATGACTTAATTCCAAATTTGGTTGAAACTGTTAAAGGTTATACTAAACACGAAAGTGAAACTTTGGAAGGAGTTATGAAAGCAAGATATTCTTGCATGAATGCTGGAAACATCGATGAAAGATTGAAAGGGGAAACAAGTTTAACAAGAACTCTTGGTAAATTGTTTAAAGTTACAGAAAACTATCCTGAATTGCAAGCAAATAAAAACTTTTTAGATTTGCAAGGCACTTTAAAATCATTGGAAGATGAAATTGCCAATTCAAGAAAATATTATAATGGTTGCATCAAACTTTACAACAATAAAGTTGACATGTTTCCATCTAATTTAGTTGCTAAAATGTTCAAGTTTAAAAAGAGAGATTTGTTTGAACTTGAAAACAGGGAAGAAAGAGTTAATCCAAAAGTTCAATTTTAATTGGGGCTTGAATGAAAAATGTTCTTTTAAAATCTTTTCTTTTAGTTTTTGTTTTATTAAACATTATTTTTCTGTCAGAAATTATGTTTGGTTTTTATACGATAAGTGAGTTGTTGTGGCTTGCTTGTAATTTTGATGTCATGTGCATTGTATTGGGCGTTTTATATGTTGTTTTATTTGCAGTTTCTTTAATTCATATTTTGCTTAAAAAAAGAAAACAAGAGTTGATTAAAACTGTGGAATTTAAAGCACCTGATGACATGACTCCTATTGAAGTGGGTTTCTTGGTGGATAATTCTTTGGATGGCTCTGATGTGTCGGCTATGTTTGTTTATTGGGCAAGCAAAAAATATATAGAAATTTCTGGCGAAAAAGACAATCAAAAACTTATAAGACTTGTAGATAAACTTCCAGATGAATGCAAAAATTATGAGAAATTTTTGTTTGCAAGTATTTTCAGAAAACAAAAAGAAAAAGAAGTTGCAGTAAGCATTATTCCTAAATTGTTGAATGACGAAAGAACTGCAAAAATTTCAACAGAAATTCATAATACTGTTGGGAAAAAATATTTCGATTTAAAAGCAACTTGGCTTAGACAGTTTTATGTAATTTTATATGCTGTTTTGTTCTATTTTACAGTTTGTTATTTTAGGTTGGAATATTTTGTGGATGTTGTTCCAATTATTGAGATTTTTGCTGTTATCTCTACATCACTTTTTGTGGTTTTTGCAGATTGGATAATTTCCAGTTATGATAATCGATTTAAAAACAATGCTTTGAAATCAAATCTTGTTTCTTTAATTCTTTTTGCAATTTTCATGTCAATTGTTGCTGGGCTTTGCGTTTATTTCTTTTTAACAGATTTTTATCAGGTTATCTTTCTTCTTGTTGTTTGTGTGTTGATGCTTATATTTTGTTTGTTAGTCAGATTTATAAACATTTACAGTGCAGAAGGCAGTGCTCAACTTGGAAAAATTTTGGGATTTAAAGAATTTATCAAAGTTGCTGAAAAAGAAAGATTGGAAATGTTGGTGGAAGAAAATCCAGAAATTTTTTATGAGATTTTGCCTTACGCTCAAGTTTTGGGTGTAAGTGATAAATGGATTGAGAATTTGGATGTTATAAAAGTTGACAGACCTGACCTTGTTACTGATAACTTGCTTACAAATATTCTTATTTATAATTTGATTTTCAAAAACAACTATTTATCACATATTGTCTTTTTGAATGGCAGTGCGATGGTTATAAGAGCGATTGCTAAGGGTGCCATTTCATTGGGTTCAAATAATGGCAGTGGTGGTTCAAAAGGCGGAAGTAATTTTGGCGGTTTCAGAAGAAGATAAAAAAACACAAGTTTTGCTTGTGTTTTTTTTATTGGGGATTTTAATGTGCAACGACATCATGTGATTTTGATGGTCTTGCCATTACATGAATTAAAGGTGTTGGGTTTATGTTTCCTGTGTTTTCTGATTTGTTTGTTTCTTTGTCAATTTCATTTTCAACCTTTTCAATGGTGTTGTCAGATTCATTTATTTTTTCATATTCTTCCAATCTTTTTTCAGGAACTGTTATGCTGACATAAGTTGCAGGACGCATATTTGGTTGATTCATACGGTTGAAATTGTTGGAATTATATCCATATCCAAACCCACAATAATTGCCATTTGCACGATTGTTGAAACCATAATAGCCACCACAATTGTTTCCATAGCATCCACCAAAATTATTTCCATAGTAACCAAATCCATTTGTTTCATTGAAGTTGTTAAAACCATTGAAATCATTTCCGCCATAGGTGTCAATGTTTTTATTAGTTGGACCATAGGTGTCAATGTTGATTGGAAGCCCAAATGCTCCTTTATTTTCTGTTTTTTCTTGGTTTTGGTTTTCATCGTTGTTTTGTTGAGTTTGTTGGTTTTCACCAAAGTTTGTTTGATTATTAGAATTATTCATGAATGGTTGTTGATAAGGGTTATATGATGGATAATTATTTTCATAACAATCTGAATTCTGACAAGTGTTGTTTTCAGTTGTTTCTTCATTTGAATTTGAATTTATTTCGTCAGAAGTTATATAGCCTTCAATTTGATTTAAAGTGTTTATGATGTTTTCATAGTAAGTGGAACGAACATTGGAATTGCAAGCAAGTTTATTAAGTTTTACATTGATTTTGTCGGCATTTTTGTCGACATTCTTTTTCATGTTGGAAATTGCTTTTACAGAGTTGTTAAGTTCATTCTTAGAATAATTGATGGATGTCGTATAGCGTTGTAAGTTTGAAGTCAGTTCTTTTAAAGCAGAAATTTGTGCTTTGGAAAGTTTTAAATCGGAATTTAAGTTGTTTTTAATTTTTGCTGTCTTATCTAGAATGTTTGTTTTGTAATATTCTTCATTTAAAAGCGCATGTTGGGTGCTTATAAGATTGTCATACATGTTTTCTTTGCTGGCATTGGTTGCAATTTTGTCAAGTGTGTCTTTGTCAACATTTATGTCGTTCGGATTGATGGTTGAAAAATTGGATAAAGTATTGGCAGTTTCGTCAAGTTGGTTGCCAAGACTTGTAACTGCTCCATCTTGTTCGTTTTTGCAACCTGTAAGAGTTAAACACATTGAAACAGCAAGAATTCCTAAAACTAATTTTTTCATAAAAACCTCCATTTTTTCTAGTTTTTGCGTAAAGGAAAGATTTATGCAAATTTAAGTTAAAATTTGTTTAAACATAAAATTTCTGGCAAAAATTATGGTGTTTGGAGGGGGACATGGAAGACATTAAACGAAATGAAGCGTATAACAGATATATAAAAGAAAAAATACCTAAAACAAAGGCTTGGCCATCACTTTTTAACTCGTTTTGGGTGGGTGGTTTAATCTGTGTGTTGGGGCAAGGCATTAATGATGTTATCTTGCTTATTTTTCCTTATTTGTCACAGCAATCAGCTTGGGCATGCACTTTGATTATTCTTATTTTTATTGCTTCTTTTCTTACAGGGGTAGGTGTGTATGACCAGATTGGGAAATTTGCTGGTGGTGGTTCTATTGTGCCAATTACAGGTTTTTCAAATTCCATTACAAGCCCTTCTGTGGAATTTAAAAGTGAAGGAATTATTTATGGAATTTGTGTAAAAATGTTTACCATTGCAGGACCTGTCATTGTTTTTGGTGTTGTTTCAAGCATGCTTGTAGGCTTTATTTATTGGATTATTGGGTTGTTTATTTAATGTTGTGGGGTGAAAATGATTAAAGAAAAAGAACAGACTATTATTTTAAAAAAACAGCCAAGAATTATTGGCTCTTATTCCATTGTTGGACCAAAAGAAGGCAAAGGAAATTTTGGAAGATATTTCGATTATGTAATGAAAGATGATTGTTTTGGAGAAGACACTTTTGAAAAGGCGGAACGAAAAATGTTGGAAAGTGCCATAACGGGCGTGATTGAAAAGGCAAAACTTTCCACAAAGGACATCAATTTGATGATTGCAGGTGACTTGCTTAATCAGATTATCAGTTCTTCTTATGCTGCAAGAATGTATCCTTTTCCATTTTTAGGGGTTTATGGAGCGTGTTCCACAATGGCGGAAAGCATTGCTGTGGCTTCTGTGTTGATTGATGGGGGTTATTTTGACAACATTGTTTGTTGCACTGGTTCTCACTTTTCAACTGCTGAAAGACAATACAGATTTCCGTTAGAACTTGGAAATCAAAGACCACCAACATCACAATGGACAATTACAGGTGCAGGAAGTTGTGTTTTGTCCCTTAAAGGTGAAGGTCCAAGAGTTACAATGGTGACATTTGGAAAAGTAATTGACTGGGGTGTCAGCGATGTAAATAACATGGGGGCGGCAATGGCGCCCGCAGTTAGAGATACTCTTTTAAGACACTTTGCGGCGACTAAGACCAAACCGGATGATTATGACTTAATTTTAACAGGTGACCTTGGAAAACTTGGCAGTGAAATTTTGATTGATTTAATGGATGATGAAGGTGTCACGCTTGGTGCAAACTATGGAGATTGCGGTCAAATGTATTTCAAGCGTCAACAAAAAACACTTTGTGGTGGTTCTGGTGCTGGTTGTTGTGCAACTGTGTTTAATTCTTATATCATGCAAAAATTAAGAGAAAAACAATATAAAAAGATTTTATTTTTGCCTACTGGTGCTCTTTTAAGCACAACTTCAACTCAGCAAGGTGACACAATTCCATCGGTGTGTCATGCCATTGTGATTGAAGCATAAAGGAGATTTTATGGAAATATTTTTAGATTATTTATGGGTGTTTTTAATAGGCGGTGCTGTTTGTGCGCTTGGTGAACTTTTGATTATTACAACCAATATAACATCGGCGCGTATTCTTGTTACTTTTGTGCTTATTGGCGTGTTTTTGGAAGCAATTAATGTTTTTGATTATATTTCTGATTTTGCCAAAGCGGGAATCAATGTGCCTATTGTTGGTTTTGGAGCATCTCTGGCAAAAGGAGCAATTGGAGCAGTTAAAACCCATGGGTTCTTGGGAATATTTACTGGTGGTCTTACTGCCACGGCAGGTGGCATTGCAGCGGCAATTGGGTTTGCTTTCATCTTTTCATTGATTTTCCGTTCTCACACAAAAAATTGATGCGTAATACTTTGGCTAGTGTAATATGCAACTCATAATACACAAGATATAGTGTTTTTAAACTTTATGAAAAATTTTCATTTTTAAATCATATATATATCACGAATGAAGTATTATCAAGACAAATACAAAAAACGCAAACGAAGAAAAGCAAGATTATTGCTTTTCATTTTCTTATTGTTTTTTTCTTTGGGATTGACCTATCTGTTTTGTGTTGTAAATCCTGTGGTTTTGGAAGCCACGAAACACAGCATATTTTCTTTGTCAACTTCTGCTGTCAGTGATGCAGTTTATGATGTTTTGCAAGAAGAAAATTTAACTTATAATGAACTTGTGGAAATTGAGTATGATAAGGATGACAATGTCAGTGTAATTTCTTTAAAGACAATTAAACTTAATCTTATTGCCAGAAGATTCTATCAAGTGGCTCAGGTTTATTTAGACAGAATGGGCGACATGGGTGTTGATGTTGCACTTGGAACATTTACAGGGATTCCTTTTATGTCAGGAATTGGTCCTAAAATTAATTTAAAGTTGGTTTCCATAGGAGCAATGACTTCCACATTTAAAAATTATTTTGTCAGTGCTGGAATAAACCAAACTAATCATTCTGTTTATATTCAACTTTTTGCCAGTGTCAGTTTGATTTTGCCTGCATATTCTGCCACAATTGACAGTGTCACAGAAGTTTTGGTTGCTGAAAGTGTGATTATTGGAGATGTTCCACAAATTTATTTTGGAAATAATTCCAGTTTAGATTTTTCTCCTTTTTAAATTTCTGTAAACTGCGTGAAATTGTTTTTATTTTTTGCTGTTTTATTGTATAATAATTTTATGAGTAATGTAAAGAAAACACAAAATGCAGAAACGACAATTGTTTCTGATAAAAAAGAAATTAAAAAGACAAATTCTCAAAGATTTTTATCTGCCTTTAACAGCATTGATTATGCCATTAAAACGCGTTATAATTTAAACCGCACAATGGGCTTTTCAGAAGCAGTAAGAAAGGCGGTTGCTTTTAACTTTACCATCAGAAAATATGAAGAAGATTTGGTGGTTTATGGCAGACTGAGAAATGCCATTGTTCACAGTAATGAAGATTTTGTCATTGCTGAACCAAACATTGAAGTTGTTGAAAAGATTGAAAAGATTGAAAAGATTTTAACAACTCCACCACGCGCTTTGGAAACTGTTGCAAGACGAGATGTTTTGACTGTTCATGCTTCCAAATCAATGCGAGATGTCATTTTGCTTATTGCTTCTTCATCTTATTCAAACATTCCTGTTTACAATGATAACAATGAGATTATCGGCATTGCAAATGGTCAAAAGATTTTGGATTCAATGGGTAAATTTTTGCTTGCTGGCGGTGAGATTAATTCATTTTTAGATGCAGTTAAAATTGAAGATATGCTTTCCAAAATTGAAAACAGCAATTATTATGTTTTTGCCAATAAAGACATCACAGTTGAACAAGCACTTATGATGTTTCATCAAAACAACAAATTGCTGGCAATAATAATTACTCAAAGGGGTGGCGTAAGAGAAAGACCACTTGGAATTATGACTGGAACAGATGTTGTTAAGATGAACAAAATTTTGGAAAATTACTGATTAAATTTTGTTGACATAAACTTTGTTTAATGTTAGAATAATCTTGTTTTAAATTATTAAAATGGCGTTTGAGAAAAGACACGATTTTGATTGTTTGTTTTTACAGAGAGTTGCTGATTGGTGGAAAGCAATAAAACAATTTCAAAATTATCACTTTTTAAGTCGCTTTCTGAAAATTGCAGTAAGAAAGACGGTGGCTTCCCGTAAGTAAGCAAGGTGTGTGATGGCACACTGAAAGTAACAAGTGGTTAAGCCTTGAAGGTTCTTGTGACTTTCAAGGATTTTGTTTTTTAGGAGGAATTATGAAAAAAGAACAAACTATGCCAAACTTCGTGGAAATGGAAAAAAATGTTTTAAAATTTTGGAAAGATAATGACAGTTTTGCAAAGTTGAAAAAGAAAAATGAAGGGCATAAGCGTTTCAGATTTTTGGATGGACCAATTACTGCCAATAATCGAATGGGTGTTCATCATGTTTGGGGAAGAATGCTTAAAGACACAACTATTCGTTACAATGCACTTAAAGGCAAAGATTGTCAATATCAAAACGGTTTTGATGCACAAGGTCTTTGGGTGGAAGTTAACATTGAAAAAGAACTTGGACTTAATGGTAAACCTGAAATAATGAAATATGGCATTGATAAGTTTACCAATAAATGTATGGAAAGGGTGCAATTTTTTGCCAATGAAATCACAAATCAATCCATTCGTATGGGGCAGTGGATGGACTGGGAAAACAGTTATTTCACAAACACAGACCACAACATAACTTCCATTTGGCACTTTTTGAAAAAATGCAATGAGAAAGGTTGGATTGTTAAGAAAAACAGACCTATGGCTTGGTGTCCACGCTGTGGAACAAGTCTTTCCGAACACGAAATGTCTTCATCTTATCATGAAGTGGAACACACAGCTGTGTTTTTGATGCTTCCAATCAAAAATAAGGATTTTAAATTGGTTGCATGGACAACCACACCTTGGACACTGTCTGCCAATGTTGCTTTGGCTGTCAATCCTGAATTTGATTATGTTAAAGTAAATTATCATGGCGAAAACATTGTGCTTGGAAAAGATCGTTTGAAAATCTTGAAAGAAGAAGTTAAAATTTTGGATGAATTTAAGGGCAGTGAACTTGTTGGCTTGGAATATGAAACTTGTTTTCCAGAATTTGCGGAACAACAATTTACTCATAAAGTTGTTGCTTGGGATATGGTGGACAAAACAGAAGGTTCTTGTGTGGTTCATATTGCTCCTGGTTGTGGTGCAGAAGATTTTGAACTTGGACAAACTTTAAATCTTCCTGAAATTTGTCCAATCAATGAACAAGGTGTAATGCTTGACAACACTGGTTTTTTGGCGGGTAAAAAGACAACTGATGTTGTGGATTTGGTTGTTGAAAGATTGAAGCAAGATGGCAAACTTTTGTATGCACATAAATATAAACACAGTTATCCATTCTGCTGGCGTTGTAAAACAGATTTGGTTTACAAACTTATTTCTGCTTGGTTCATCAAAACTGATGAAATCAGACCACTTGCTTTAAAAGCAGTTGAAGAAGTTGAATTTAAACCAGAATATGCCAAAAAGCGAATGCTTGATTGGCTTAACAACATGGGAGATTGGAACATTTCAAGAAGTCGTTTTTATGGGCTTCCACTTCCTTTCTATGTTTGTGAAAAGTGTGGTAATGTGCATGTTGTCGGAAGTTTGGAAGAATTGAAACAGCGTGCAGTAAATCCAGAACTTGTGGACAAACTTCCAAATCTTCACAGACCTTGGATTGATGACATCAAAATTAAATGTGATTGTGGGGAAGTGGTTTCGCGTATTCCAGAAGTTGGAGATGTTTGGCTTGATGCAGGAATTACACCATTCAGCACAAAAAAATATTTTACAGATGAAAAATATTTTAAAGAAAATTATCCAAGTGAATTTGTTTGTGAAATGACAGAGCAAATTAAACTTTGGTTTTATTCTCTTTTGGTCATGGGAGTTGTCTTGACAGATAAAGCACCTTATGAAAAAGTGTTTACTTATCAATATGTAAAAGACGAAAATGGTGGAGAATTTCATAAGAGTGGCGGAAACTCTTTGGAAGTTGACCATGTTGCAGATAAAGTTGGAGCAGATGTCATTCGTTATCTTTATGGCAGTGCAAATCCTGTCAATGAAGTGCGTTTTGGTTTTTCTCTTACCGATGAAGCAAGAAGAAAACTTTTGAGTTTTTGGAATGTTTACACATTCTTCAACACTTATGCGTGCATCGATAACCCAGATGTTGCAAACTTTACTCCAAGCGAAAAGGATTTGACAATTTCTGATAAGTGGCTTATTGAAAGCATCAATAAGTTTATTGTTGAAAGTGACAAGAATTATGCAGACGACAAAAGTTTTATGGTTGTTCGCGACTTTGAGAAACTTGTGGATGACATTTCAAATTATTACATCAGAAGCAACAGAAAAAGATTTTGGAAAAGTGAAAACAAACAAGATCAATTGACTGCTTATTGGTGTTTATATCAAGCAATTAAAACTTTAATTCGTGTAATGGCTCCAATTATTCCTTTTGTGACAGAGCATATTTGGCAAAATTTAGTCAGAGAAGTGGAAAAAGATGAAGCAGAATGCATCATGCTTGGTGGATTTCCTGAAAAAATTTGGAAGACAAGTTTTGCTGATGTTTTGGAAAACACTGCAGTGGCAAGAGATATAATGTCAACTGCTCAAAGACTTAGAAACGAAAATCAAATTAAAGTTAAACAGCCACTTAAAAAGATGTATGTTTCAAGTGTGAAAAATACTGCGGAAATTTTGAATGACTTTGAAGAAATTATTAAAGATGAACTTAACATCAAAGAAATTGAATGTGTAGTCGATGACAGTTTGTTTAACGATGAATTTTTGTCTGTAAACTTTAAAAAAGCAGGTGCGGTTCTTAAAGGTGATGTTCAAAAACTTAAAAATGCTTTAAGTGAACTTTCAGACGAAGATTTTAAATCTGTAATGCAAGATTACAAAAAAGGAAAAGTCAATGTTGGAGAATTTAAAAATTTGGATAGCGAACTTTTCAATCTTGAAAAGAAGCCAAAAACTGATTTTGTGATTGCTCATGAAAATGGAAATACTGTGGTTTTGGATGTTAACTTAGATGAAGCATTGGTTTTGGAAGGTCTTTATCGTGAGTTTGTTCGTGGGCTTCAAGTTTTAAGAAAAGAAGCCGATTTCTTGATTGATGACAGACTTTATGCTTATTTTGAAACTGCTGACGACAATCTTGCAAATATGTTGTTCAACTTTATGGATAAGATTAAACAAGAAGTTTTAATTGTCAGAGCAATTGAAGACATTTCAAATCCTGATGTTGAAAAAAATGTGGAAGTTGGTGACAGTTTTATAATTGTTAAATTTAAAAAGGTGTAATAAGGATGAGAGTTGCAAAATCTTGGCAAGATTATAAAATTCTTGCCACTGGTGACGGTGAAAAGTTGGAAAACTGGGCAGGAGTTAAACTTTTAAGACCTGACCCACAAGTTATTTGGCATAAAAAGCGTGATTTAAAAAAAGAAGCTGATGCTTTTTATGAACGAAAAGAAGGCGGTGGACTTTGGCACTTTAAAAAGTCCATTCCAGAGCAGTGGGTTATTTCTTGGAAAAATTTGAAATTCATAATTAAACCAATGGGTTTCAAGCACACAGGTATTTTTCCAGAACAGGCTGTTAATTGGGAAATGATGTCTGAATTAATCAAAAATTCCAAAAGAGAAATCAAAGTTTTAAATCTTTTTGCTTACACTGGTGGGGCGTCTGTGGCATGTTCTTCTGCTGGAGCAATTGTCACTCATGTTGATGCCAGCAAAGGTATGGTGGAACGAGCAAAAGAAAATGCTAAGTTGAATGGAATTTCCAACATTCGTTTCATTGTGGATGACTGTCAAAAATTTATTGAACGAGAAATTCGCCGTGGAAATTTTTATGATGGAATAATTATGGATCCGCCAAGTTATGGTCGTGGACCAAGTGGGGAAATGTGGAAATTGGAAAATGATTTGGTCGATTTTGTGGAGTTGACAAAAAAAGTGCTTTCAAACAAACCGCTTTTTGTGCTTATAAATTCTTACACAACTGGTCTTCAACCAACTGTTATTGCCAACATTTTAAAAAGTGTGTTTGGTGCAGATGATGTTGAAGCAGATGAAATTGGGCTTCCAAGTGACGAACAACTTATTTTGCCTTGTGGGGCAAGTGGGGTTAAGATATGGAAAAATTAAATGTAATTTATGAAGATAATCAAATCGTGGTGGTAATTAAACCACAAAATGTTTCCACACAAGCAGATGCCAGTGGGGATGTTGACATGCTTTCCATGGTTAAAGCATATGTTAAAGAAAAGTATAACAAACAAGGGGATGCTTTCATTGGGCTTGTTCATAGACTAGACCGTCCAACAGGCGGAATAATGGTTTTTGCCAGAAATTCAAAGTCTGCAAAACGCTTGTCAGAACAATTTGCCACACATGATGTTGAAAAAGTTTATTATGCAGTGACAAATGGAGTTGTAAAGATTAAAACTCAAAAACTTGTCAATTATCTTAAAAAAGATGAAAAAGAAAATGTTGTTAAAATTGCTCCGATGTCTGAAAAAGGAGTGAAAAAGGCAGAACTTGTTTATAATGTTTTGGAAGATAATGGCAAAGAAAGTTTGTTGGAAGTAAAAATTTTAACTGGTAGAAGTCATCAAATACGCGTTCAATTGGCAAACATCGGACATTCTCTTGTCGGTGATGTCAAATATGGCAAAGATAAGGGAATGACAAGTAAACTTGGGCTTTGGGCTGGCAAACTTAGTTTTGTTCATCCGACAACAAAAGAAAAAATGGTTTTTATTGCTTGCCCAAATCAAGATGAAAAACCTTGGAATAAGTTTAAGATGGAAAAATATTTGCATAGATAAGGAAATGTTTATGAAAGAAAGAAGCCAAATTGAAGAAAAATTCAAATGGGATTTAAGTAAGTTTTGCAAAAATGATGAAGACTTTAAAAACAGACTTCAAATTTTATCTAAGAAAGTTCCTGAAATTAAGAATTTTGAAGGGAAACTGGGTGATGATAAGATGCTTTTCGATTGTCTTGAACTTGAAATGAAACTTATTAAAGAATTCAGTTTAATCAGCATTTATGCTTCATTGCGCTTGTCAGAAAATAATGCTGACAGAAGTGCATTGGAAATGACTGAAATGATTGGCTTTGAATCTCAAAAGTTTTCAGTTGCAACGGCTTTCATTCATATTGAAATGAACAAATTTTCCAATTCTCGTTTGCAAGAACTTAAACAACAACCAAAGTTTAAAAATTATGTTCGTCTTTTTGACGAAATTGAAAGGGTTAAAAAGCACACTTTAAGTAAAAGTGAAGAAATGCTTTTAACCAAAATTAGTGAATGTTTGGGTGGAAATTCAGATGTGTTTGATCGTTTTGCTGATGTTGACTTAAAGTTTGATGACATTGAAGACAGCAAAGGGAAAAAACATGAATTCAGTTATTCAAAATATTTGGTTTATGTTGAAAGTAAAGACAGAGTTTTGCGTGAAAATGCTTTTAAACAAATGAACGGAAAATATGGAGAATACATCAATTTCATTGCAACAAATTATATTAATAATGTCAGAGAAGATTGTGTTTTTGCAAAAATAAAGAAATATAAAAGTGCATTATCTGCTTCCATATTTAATGAAGAAGCAAGTGACGAAGTTTATAATATGTTGGTGCGAAAAGTTCGTGAAAATGTCGGGCTTTTGCACAGATATTTTGAAATCAAACGCAAGATGTTAAGTCTGGATAATTTTGCCATCTATGACACTATGGCTCCTGTTTCTTCTGAAATTAATAAGACTTTCACTTATGATGAAGCAATTGAAACAATTAAACAGGCCGTTTATGTTTTGGGTGATGAATATGTTTCTTTAATTGACAGAGCAAAACAAGAGCGCTGGATTGATGTTTTTCCAAATAAAAATAAAGACAGTGGTGCGTTTTCTTGCGGAACATACGGAGCAACGCCTGTTGTTTTGACAAACTTTGAAGGGAATCTTGAAAGTGTTTTCACTTTGGCTCATGAACTTGGCCATGCAATGCATACATTTTTGTCTTGCAAAAACCAACCAATTCAAACAAGTGATTATGTAATTTTTGTTGCGGAAGTGGCAAGCACTGTGAATGAAATGTTATTGTTGCAACATTTGCTTTCAAAGGCGACAACATCGAAAGAAAAAATGTATTATTATGATTATTTTTTAAGAACCATGCGTTCCACAATTTTCAGACAGACTATGTTTGCTGAATTTGAACAATTTGCTCATGAACAATATGAAAAAGAAATTCCGCTGACTTGCGAACTTTTGTGTGAAAAATATGAAGATTTAAATAAATTTTATCATGGCAAAAAAGTTAAGCAAATTAAAGAAATGAAATATGAGTGGGCAAGGATTCCACATTTTTATAAAAGTTTTTATGTTTATAAATATGCTACTGGACTTTCTTGTGCAATTAAGATTTCAACCAGTCTTTTGAAAGACAAAAACTTTGTAAAAAAATATCTTAATTTCTTGTCATCAGGTTGCAGTCAAGACCCGATTACACTTCTTAAAAATGCTGATTGTGACTTATTGAAAGAAGAAACTTTTGATGAAGTTTTTGGTTTTTGTGAAGGATATATCAAAAATTGGGAAAATGCATTGTTATAATGCATTTTTCTTTTAAACACAATAATTTGTGTAGTATGTTTTGCATTATACAAGATGCAATGTAGTATGCAAATTTAAATATGAATAAATATGTAAGATAATGAATAAACATGCAATAAAAAAGCAGGTTAAAAAACCTGCTTTTTACATATATTTGCAACGATTGTTACTTGCAATTATAAATCCTATTGTAAAGAAAAGTAGTTCATTTGAACAGCAATGATTTGGACACCTATGGGGAATTCTAGGTGGGCAAGGATGTGGTCTGCAAGGTCTATTGCAACCGATGTGACATGGA
>CATKYT010000012.1 GCA_949841245.1 uncultured Eubacteriales bacterium
ACTCTCTGACACCAATTTCTTTAAAATTGACAAAAGAAATCTTATCTTTTCCCCTGATAAACAACCTTTTAAGAGCCACATATTTTTCTTCTAAACAGCCTTCTGGTTGTCCATTAAGCCAATTTATCCAAATCTTTTGTGGCAATTTAAAGTTGAAATATTGGTCAAACTTAGGATTTTTGGTCAACACCTGCAAATTAAAGATTTCTTGGCATTTTATTGTCGACAATTCTTGATATAACTTTAAATGTTCCCAATCTTTAAACAAAAACTTAGAACTTCCAAAATTAAAAAACACAAATTTTTCTTCATCTTTTGAAAGTGATAAAGAAACTTTTACATTTACGCAACAAAAAACCGAATTTTCAAGACCATTGACATTTGAAAAAGTAAACTTGGCATTTTTACAAATAAAATTAAAATAAAATTTTTCTTTTGTAAGCAAGTTTTCAATTAAAATAAATCTGTTATTTTTTTTAAAATAATAATAACCTTTTTTTAAAGGTAAATTAAGTTCGATTTCCAACTTTTTATTTTCATCGGTTTTATTCTCAAATTCTGCAAAATAATTGTTTCCATTAAGCACAAATTCGCTGTAATTTATTTCAACTCCATCAATTTTTTTCTTAGATTTCAAGGCAAAATTATCATATTTCGGATTTAGAACTTCATCATTAACTTTAAAAAACTTATCCTTATAAACCACATTATAATTGGAAGAAGATTGATAATTTATATTTAACTTATTAATCATTTCAACAAAAGAAAGCGGACTAAACTGGCTGTAAACGACCAAATTTTGCAAAGGTTTAAGATGTTTTTGTTTAACATTTTCAATGCAAGAAGATGACAACAAAAGGTTAAAATTTTCTTCCTTTTGTGCCAATTCAAAAGACTTTATAAGTCGTTTATTTAAAACTTTATCAAATTTAAAAACTGGTAAATCAGCCTTGACGCCATTTTCAAACAAAACACGCCTGTCAATGTTGTCATCATACAACACAGGTGCATGAAATCTTATTCGGTTTAAAATTGCGTTTTTGGCACGCTGGATATATTCTTTTTTTCTCATAATGCCATTATTTCCAACAGAAAAATTTTTAAAATGAAATAATCAAAAATTAAGCAATAAAAAAACTGCTTAAAACAAGCAGTTTAATTATTTAATAATAACAAATTACCATTTGTCAACTACTTTATGCACTGTTTCAAAGAATGAAAGATGTTTAATTTCGTCTTTAATCACAACAGGAATTTCTTTAACAACATTTCCATCTTTTGTTACTGTTACTGTTCCAACCTGTTTTCCAAAGTGGGTAGGAGCATTTATTTTTTGGTCAATGTTAACCTGAGTTTCATATCCAAAATTGTCGCCTTTTTTAACAACAGCAGCAAAACTATCTTTTGCATAGACATCAACAGTTTCTTGTTTCCCTTTAACCACTTTCACATTTCCAACAGCGACATCACAATCCACAAGTTTTCTGCTTTCAAAATTGGCAAATCCATAATTTAAAAGGGTTGCACTTTCATTAAATCTGGTTTTACTGTTTTCTGCACCTACAATAACTGAAATCAATCTCATATCATCACGAACGGCAGAAGCACCTAAACAACAACCTGCTTCATTGGTTGAACCAGTTTTTCCGCCATCACAACCTTGATAATAACGAATAAGTCTGTTGGTGTTTACAAGTTCTGTTTTTCTTCCAGAAGGATGCACAAGTTCGTCCATCCAAACTGTGCTGTAATTGTGGTAAGTTTCATGTTTTAAAATTTCTTTCAAAACCAAAGCAGTGTCTTTTGCACATGAATATTGTTCCGCAGCAGGAAGTCCAGTGCAATTTACATAATGAGTGTCATTCATGCCAAGTTCTTTGGCGCGTCTGTTCATTCTGTTTACAAAGGCATTTTCATTTCCATTAAAATATTCAGCAAGTGCCACGCTGGCGTCATTTGCAGAAGCCATAACCACAGATTTTAAAAGGTCATTAAAACTGTATTCAACATAAGGGTCAAGAAAAACTTGCGAACCACCCATGCTGGAAGCGTTTTCTGTGGTTGTAATCATTGTGTCAATTCCAACATTTCCCGCGTCAAGTTCTTCCAAAGCAATCAAGATTGTCATCATCTTAACCATGCTGGCAACAGGCAAATGTTCTGTTTCATTTTTCTCAAACAAAACTTCACCACTTGCATATTCCATAAGCAAAGCACTTTTGCTGGAAATTTCCATTTCTTTGTCTGTTTTTGCATAGGTGGTATGCACACCAAGTTGCATACTACCACAAAATATAGAAACTATTAAAATGCATAATACACAAGATATACAAAATTTCTTCATATACACTCCTTTTTGCTTATTGTTTTCAAAAGAAGTGTTTTTATGCAAATCGCTTTAAATGACCAAAATTACGGTGCCGTTAAGAATGCAAAGAAGCAAAGTTTCCACCAAATTTAAAAGAATTAAAATCACCAAACCACATAAGAAAAACAAAAATCTGTTGCAGTCTGTTCCCCCAAATTTTCGACAATTACAGTTTATTTTTTGAAATATGATGTAATACATCATAAGCACAAAAAGAGTTATAAGTTGCAATGGAAGAATAATTATAATGTTGGTTATAATTGCACCAAAACCATAGAAAATAAAAATCAAAGTAAAATTTAAACCAAACAAATAACCCCTGTAAACAAACAAAACTTCTGCCAGTGGAAAGAGATAAACAGAAAAAGACAATACAGTTAAAAGCACGACATTGACAACCAAAGACAAACTTCTTGCAAAAAATGCCGAAGACGAAGCAACAAAGCCACCATAAAAATCATTTATATTAATCTCTTTAAGATAGACAAGCGTGCAGGAATTGTTGCTTTTTACAGCAATAAAAACACCAGTAAAAATGGCAATCAAAACCAAAATTAAAGTAATCAACAATTTTGCTTTATTTTCTTTAATTGCGTTAACACAAGAAAATCTGACACCTTCCACAAAAGAGTGTGCTTTATAAGATTTGACCATGATATATATTTATTTTAATTTAATATAAAAAAGAACATTTAAAATGTCCTTTTTAACCAACAATCAACTAATTTTAAAATTTCATTTAATGCAATTTGCTTATCGGAAACATTTATATAATTCACATTTTCCATACCACGCAAAAAAGTCAATTGCCTTTTTGCAAAATTTCTGCTGTGTTGTTTTAATATTTGCACCATTTCTTCAAAATTACACTGACCGTTTAAATAACTTAAAACTTCTTTATAACCAATCGCTCTCATACATTGATTTTCTGCCGTAATTCCCTTATTAAGCAAAGTTTTAACTTCTTCAATAAGACCTTGCTCCAACATTGTGTCAACGCGCTTGTTTATGTCATAATACAATTTTTCCCTGTCTTTGTTTAAAGCAATAATCAAAAAGTCAAATTCCACTTCATTTTGTTTTTTATTTCCTTCATTTTCTGCAATTTCCAAAGCACGAATAAGCCTTACAGTGTTGTGCCTGTCTGTTTTTAAAGCAAGTTCTTCGTCTTTTTCCTTTAACAATTCATACAGACAATCATTTCCCTTTTCTTCTGCCAATTTTTGCAATTTTTTTCGCAAGTTTTCATCTTTATCAGTTTCACCAAAATTGTAACCTTGTGTCAAAGCCTTTACATAAAGCCCAGTTCCGCCGACAATAATCGGCTGTTTGCCACGGGAAATTATTTCCTTAATTTTCTTTTTTGTATATTCAACAAAATCAAAAACTGAAAATTCTTCATTTGGCTGTAAAATGTCAATTGCGTGATGAACTATACCCTGCATTTCTTCTTTTGTCACTTTTGCCGAGCCGACATCCAAACCTTTAAAAACTTGAACTGAATCGGCAGAAATAATTTCACCATTAAGTTTCAAAGCCAAATTTACACCCATATAAGTCTTTCCAACGGCAGTAGGCCCCAAAATAAATATAACTTTTGGTTTCATCTATAAAACCCTTTTAAACATCTTTTCAAGTTCTTTTTTTGTCATTTTGGCAATGATTGGTCTGCCATGTGGACAAAGCACAACTCCATCTTTCATTTTTTCAATTAAATAAAAGATTTCTTCTTTTGTCACACTGTCACCAGCACGAATGGCATGCTTGCAAGCAGTTTGACAAAGTTTTTCATTGATAAGTTGACTTGCTTTTGTAATGTTGTCAGAATCTTCAACCAAAACTTCTGACACAAACTTTTCCAGATTAATTGCAGACAAAACAAACGGAACAGCAGTGATTTCAAAAGTGTTTCCATTTTCTTTAATTTCAAAACCAATCTTATTTAAACTTGACAATTTGCTTTCAAAAATTTGTTTGTCTTTTGCAACCAAGTCAAAAGCATAAGGAATAAGCATATCTTGTTTTGCAATGTTGTTTTCTTCAATTTGTTTTTTAAGTTTGTCATAAAGTTGTCTTTCATGCATTGCATGTTGGTCAATCAAATAAATACTTTCATCAAATTCCGTAATTATGTAAGTTTTAAAAACAACACCAACGATTTTAATTTCTTCCGCTTTTGAAGTCAAAAACTTTTCTTCAACATAATCTGTTGTTTTAATTTGTTCTTGTTTTTGTTGTTCTTCTTGGTCTTTCTTAATAGAAATTTCCACTTCACGCAACAAACTGTCGCCAGAATGGTCAAAGAAAATGTTTCCACCACGGCGATTTTTGTCTTTCTTTTCATCAGACTTCACGGTGGAAAATTGTGGCATGTTGATTATTTCAATTCCACATTTTTGATATTCCTTAGGAGAAACAATTTTTTCTTGCGCTTCTTCACTATCAACAGAAACTTTATAACTTGCACCTTCTCCATCCATCAACTTGTCTAATTTGCTTTTATGAAAAGAATTAAAACCAGTTTCAACAGGATTATTTTCATTTTTTATGTTAAACTTGCTCCATTCTTGTTCTTCCTTATTTGTAAATTCGAAATCAGCAATAAGATTAGAAGAAATTAAAGCCCTTTCAACAGCCCTGCGAATAATTCCAAAAATTCTTGAAGAATTTTCAAACTTCACTTCTCTTTTATTTGGATGAACATTGACATCCACTCTGTCATAAGGCAAAGAAATCTTAATAACATAGATTGGAAATCTGCCTTTCATAAGCATAGGTTCATAAGCACCTTGCACACACGCAGAAACCATGTAATTTTCCACATATCTGCCATTAATAAACAAAGATTGATAAGTTCTGTTTGGTCTTGAAAGTTTTGGAGATACTGCAAATCCTTCCACTTTAATTTCATCTTCAAGATAGTCAAGTTTTAAAAGATTGTCATAAACATCTCTGCCATAAATCAAATAAATGGTTTCATCCAAAGTTCCAGAAGCATGGTTGTAAATCACTTTATCATCAACAACATATTCAAAACTTACTTCTGGATTTGCCATCATAAACTTTTCAATCAAGTGCGTAACTTCACTTTCTTCTGATTTTGGTTTCTTTAAAAACTTTGCTCTGACAGGAGTGTTATAAAACAGATTCTGAACAACAATTGTTGTTCCATCAAGTCTTGCAATTTCACTTATTTTGGAAATTTCTCCACCATTTGCTTCAACTTTAAAGCCACTTTCGGCATTTACAGTCTTGGTTGTTAAAGTCACCATAGAAACAGATGCTATGCTGGCAAGTGCTTCTCCCCTGAAACCCAAAGTGGCAATTCCATCCAAATCTTCAATGTCTTTAATCTTGCTTGTTGCATGTGGCAAAAAAGCAAGTGGAAGGTCTTGTTTATCGATTCCACAGCCATTGTCAGAAACGCTGATTTTCTTAATTCCACCGTCAACAATTTCCACTCTGATTTTATTTGCCCCAGCATCTAAACTGTTTTCCACAAGTTCTTTAACCACTGACGCAGGTTTTTCCACCACTTCACCAGCAGCAATACGATTATAAATTTTTGGAGAAAGCACATTAATAGCCATAATTTACTCCTTTGTTTTATTAATTAAATCATTTAAAATTTCAAAACTTTCCATAGGAGAAAGTCTGTTTATGTCAATGTCTTTAAGCACAGAAACAATCACTGTGCCAAGTTTGTTTTGTTTCTCTGCTTTTATTCTTTCTTCATCTCTGTCAAAGATGTTCATGTCAAGTTTTTGGTTTACTTTTTCAAGATTGAAACTGATTTCTTTTGCCCTGTCAATAACTTCCTGTGGCACACCCGAAAGTTTGGCAACTTCAACACCAAATGAACGATTAGCAGAACCGCGAGAAATTTTTCTTAAAAACACAATCGTGTCATTTAATTCTTTCACAGTTACTTTATAATTTTTAACACCTTTAATCACGCCTTCAAGTGCAGAAAGTTCGTGATAATGAGTGGCAAACAAACTTTTGCAATTTAAGTTTCTGACAATATATTCCACAACAGCCCAAGCAATGGAAAGTCCATCAAATGTGGAAGTTCCCCTTCCAATTTCATCCAAAACCACCAAACTCTTATTTGTGGCATTGTGAAGAATTGTGGCAACTTCGCTCATTTCAACCATAAAAGTGCTTTGACCAAAAGCAAGGTCATCACTTGCACCAACACGAGTAAAAATTCGGTCTGTTAAAGAAATTTCTGCTTCTTTTGCAGGAACAAAACTTCCAATATGAGCAAGATAAGTAATTATTGCCACTTGTCGCATATAAGTGCTTTTTCCTGCCATGTTTGGCCCAGTGATAATCATCATTTGATTTTCATCCCCATCAAGCAAAGTGTCGTTTGCAATAAAACTTTCTTTGGCAAACTTTTCAACAATCGGATGACGCCCAGCAACTATGTTGATTTTTTTCACATTTTTGCCAATGTTTGGCTTGCAGAAATTGTATTTAACCGCACAATTTGCAAGTGAAAGCAAAGCATCAATTTCTGAAATCAACTTTGCATTATCCAAAAACTTTGAAAGGTATTTAGTAAGAAATTCAATAAGCATGCCATAAAGTTTTTCTTCCAACTTAATTGCTTTTTCGTCAGCATTAAAAATGTCATCTTCAATCTTCTTTAAATCTTCAGTAGTATATCTTTCTGCGTTTGTCAAAGTCTGCTTTCTGATGTAACGTAAAGGCACAAGGTCTGTCATACCATTTGAAACTTCAATATAATAGCCAAAAACACTGTTAGATTCAATTCTTAGATTTTTAATACCTGTTTTTTCTCGTTCTAATTCTTGAAGTTTAGCGCATTCTGTCTTAGCATAGTCTTTAGCATGACGAAGTTGATCAAGTTCTTCATTAAAACCATCATTTATGTAACCACCATCTCTGGTCAAACTTGGTGGAGATGTTTTAATTGCTTTCGCAAGCAAATCAGTGATTTCAGTAAAATCAATTAAATTATCTTTTGCGTAGACCAGTTTTTTTGATTTAACTGACGCAAGTACATCTTTTATGTTTGGAATTTGAATTAAAGAATCTTTTAGATTGTTAAGTTCAGATGGAGTTACCGACCCATACGCAATTTTTCCGCTTATTCTTTCAATGTCACGAATGTTATTCAGAATTTCGGAAAGTCTGTCACGCATTATAAGATTTTTTGAAAGTTCTTCAACACTGTCAAGTCTGTCATTAATTTCCACAACACTTGTAAGTGGTTGGTCAAACATAGTACGAAAATGTCTTGCCCCCATGCTTGTTTTAGTCATATCCATAAGCCACAACAGCGAGCCATATTTCTTTCTGTCACGAATAGACTCCACAAGTTCAAGGTTTCGTCTTGTGTTCATGTCTATAATTAAAAATTGATCATTTTTAATTTTATTTATCTTTTCAATGTTTTTAAGCATTCGCTTTTGAGTATCTTTTAAATATTCAAGCAATCCACCAATAGCACAAACATCTTCTTTGAAATTAAGTTCAAAAACATTAAGTGCATTGTCGCCAAATTGTTCAAAGATGTTTTTCTTTGCTTTTTCAAATTCAAAAGCAAAATCTAAATACATTTCAAATTTAGGGAAAGCACCCGTTCTTAAAATTGGCAATGATTCATAAAAATCTTTAACTTTGCTGTCACCAATCACTTGAGAAGGTTGCACTCTGTTTAAAAGGTCAGAAAACAATGTTTCCAAATCCCCTTCAAAATGACATAGATTAAGTTCTCCTGTAGTTATGTCAGCATAAACAACAGCAAGTTTTTTCTGATTGATGAAAAGGCTCATTAAGTAATTATTTTTACCTTCTTCCAACATACTTGGTTCTGTGATAGTTCCAGCCGTAATAACTCTTACAACGCCCCTTTCAACAATTTTAACGCCTTTTTTTGGTTCTGTCAATTCTTCACAAATGGCAACTTTATATCCAAGCGAAACAAGTTTGGCAATATAGCCTTCTGCAGCATGATATGGCACACCACACATTGGCGCACGATTGTCATCGCCAAGTCCACAATTTTTACCTGTCAAAGTAAGTTCCAAAACATTGGAAATTTCGATGGCATCATCATAAAACAATTCATAAAAATCACCAAGTCGATAAAAAACTACACAGTCATTATATCGTTCTTTGACTTGCAAATAGTGTTTCATCATTGGTGACAGTTCATTTTTTTTACTCATTTCTTTTCCTTTTGAATTTTCTTTTCCAAAGCAAGTAATTTATTTACTCGCTCTTGTTTAACTTTTTGCGGAACTTGCCCTTCCATTTTAGAAGCAACTGTTCCTTCGCGTGGCGAATACATAAAAGCAAAAATTCCATCGTATTTCACTTCTTCCACCAAGTTCATGGTGTCCAAAAATTCTTCATCTGTTTCGGTTGGAAAACCAACAATAAAATCAGAAGTAATCTTACAATCAGGAATTTGCTTGTGAATTTTGTCTATAAT
Source organism: uncultured Eubacteriales bacterium (assembly GCA_949841245.1). GTDB lineage: Bacteria > Bacillota > Clostridia > Christensenellales > UBA1242 > Caccovivens. The sequence continues at coordinate 8,838 of CATKYT010000012.1, forward strand.
TTCCAAATACTTTTCACGAGTATATTTTCTGTTCATAAGTGCCAAAATTCGGTTGTTTCCACTTTGAGCAGGAAGATGTATTTCTTTTAAAATCTTTTCTTCTTTTGCAATTACATCAATTACATCATCAGTTAAATCTTTTGGGTGAGATGTCATAAATGTCAATTTAAAATCACCATCCAATGCACAAATATCTTTCATAAGTTTGGCAAAAGAAACTTGTGGATTTAAATCCTTCCCATAGGAATTGACATTTTGCCCCAAGAGTGTGATTTTTTTATATTTTCCTTCTGACAAGACACCACGAATTTCATTTAAAATGTTTTCTTCACTTCTGCTTTTTTCCCTGCCCCTTACATAAGGCACAATGCAATAAGTGCAAAAATTGTTGCAACCATACATAATGTTGACCCAAGCGTTTTCTCCGCTGGTTCTTTTGTAAGTTTGCACTTCATCAATGTCACCTTCGGACAAAAGTTCCAATTGTCTGCCTGTTTTCACCGCATTGACATAATGTTCAAAATTTGGCAAATTGAAAGTGCCAATGACAATGTCAACAAATGGAAAAGTCTTCATGATGTAATTTGCAGTGCTTTCTTTTTGAGTGGAACAACCACAAACAGCAATAATCATATCAGGTTTTTGTTTTTTCAATTTTTTCAAAGCCCCAACATTGCCAAAAACTCTGTCTTCCGCACCTTCTCGAATGGCACAGGTGTTGAAAACAATAAGGTCAGCATCTTCTCTTTTATCAGCAAGTGCATAACCCATTTTTTCGCAAATAGCAGCAAGTTTTTCTGATTCATGGACATTCATTTGGCATCCATAAGTAACTATGTAATATTTCATAAAACAATTATACAAAAAAAGTTAAAATTTAGCAAGCCAAAATTTGAATTTTTAGCAAATAATGAAACATAATAGAAAAATGAAGAAAATTGTCAAAATTTGTCTGTTAAGTTTTATTTTGGTTGGAATTTTCACATGCGTATTCTGCGGGACATTTGTAACCGTTCAATATTTAAAATACAGTGCCATTCCGCTTAACACAGAATCACTTTCTGACCCATCTCTTTCCGTTGAAGTTTATTCTTTTGAAAACAGACCTGTCAAGGAAGAAAATCAAATTACAACTTATTCTTGCAAATTAGAAACACTTAATCCACACACCAAAGAAGCCTTTATTTCCATAGAAGACAAAGAATTTTATAACCATAAAGGCATAAACAAAAAACGCATTGCCAAAGCAATGGTAAACAACATTAAAAGCATGAGCCTTAAAGAAGGTGCTTCCACAATCAGCCAGCAACTTATTAAAAACACTCATTTAAGCAGTGAAAAAACCTTTGAAAGAAAACTTAAAGAAATGGCTCTCACCAAAAAATTGGAAAAAAATTACAGCAAAGATGAAATATTGGAAAGTTATCTAAATGTAATTTTCTTTGGAAATAATTGCTATGGTCTGGAAAGTGCTTCTCAATATTATTTTGGAAAAAGTGCCAAAGAACTCGACCTAAGTGAAAGTTGCACGCTTGCTGGAATAATTAAATCCCCTTCTCGATACTCCCCAATCTTGCACTATGACAACTGTCTAAAACGCCGTAATCTTGTTTTAAGTGAAATGGAAAAAGATGGAAAAATAACCACAGCAGAAAAACTTACAGCAGAAAAACAACCAATTAATTTGCATATATCTCAACCAGATGGAAATAAACTCAATTCTTATTCACAAGCAAGCATAGACGAAGCCAGCAAAATCTTAAATCTTTCAGCAAAACAAATAGCCATAGGTGGATATCACATTCACACTTATTTAAACGAAGAAAAACAAAATGCTTTAAAAACATCTTTGTCGCAAGAAAAATTGGATGACATAGACAATGCAGGAATTGTCATTGACCCAAAAACTTATGGAGTAACCGCCTTTTATGGCAACAGTAAATTTAAAGTCATGGACATTAAACGACAACCTGCTTCATGTCTTAAACCGCTTTTAGTTTATGCCCCAGCATTAAATGAAGATGTCATAACACCATCAACACAAATTTTGGATGAACCAATCAACATTTCAGGTTATCAACCAACAAATGTAAACAAAAAATTTTCTGGCTATATGTCCGTAACTGATGCAGTTAAAAATTCAATAAACATTCCAGCCATCAAAGTTCTTTCTTACATTGGAATTGACACAGGCAAACAATACGCCGAAAAATTGGGAATTGAATTTGATGAAAAAGACACAAGCTACACTCTTGCTCTTGGCGGAATGACTTATGGCGTAAACTTAAAAACACTGGCATCAGGTTATTCAGTTTTTGTAAATAACGGAGATTTTGAAGAAGCAAAATTTGTGCAATACATAACCGATAAAGATGGCAAACTTGTCTATATTCACAAACCAAACCCACAAATGGTAATGCGTGAAGACAGCACATATCTCATGACCAACATTTTACAAGAAACCGCCAAAACAGGCACAGCCCGCAAACTTTCTGACATTACAAACACAGAAATTGCATCAAAAACAGGGACAGTAGGCAAGAAAAATGCTTCTGGAAACACAGACGCTTACAACATTTCCTACACACCAACAGAAGTTGTCGGAGTTTGGTTTGGAACACTTGACAACACGCCTGTAAAAATTGCAGGTGGAAACCAACCAACAAATGTTGTGAAATCTTATATTAAAACACAAGAATATGAAAAAACAACCTTTGCCATTCCTTCAAGTGTCACAACAGCCAAAATAGACTCCCTTGAAAAAGAAGAAAATCACAGGCTTGTGCTTGCCAGTCCTTATGCACCAGAGCGCTACACCGAAGAATGTCTTTTCTCTCGCTTTAACATGCCATCTGACATATCCGAAAACTTTATGGAAAAACCACAAATTTATGCCGATTGCAAAGTTGAAAACAATCAAATAATTGTTACCTTATCTCCACAAAAGCATTTAGAATATCAAATTTATAAAGATGATGTTCCTTATCAAAACATCAAAGATAAACACGAAAAACTGACACTCAGAATTAATTTCCCAGAAAACAAAACAAACATAAAAATTTTGACAAAATATGCAAATTCAAATAATGATAAGTTTGAAAACGAAAAATCTTTCACACTTTCAAAGTCACAAAATTCAAAACCTAAACCAAAGACTAAGTGGTATATTTAAAGTTAAATTTTAAAATTAATTAAATTTTGCTTTCCAAAATGAAGCCAGTTTGTTCTTACTTTTGGCATTTAACATATTTTAAAATCATTCTGTTGTTATTAAAGTTTCGCAGAAATAAAAAAATACACTTGTTAAAAGTGTATTTTTTTGAAACACTAAATCTTTACAGACCTTTTTATTTTAATTCAACTACAGCGCCAGCAGCTTTAAATTGAGCTTCAACTTCTTTAGCTTGAGCAGCAGGAACGCCTTCTTTAACCATTTTTGGAGCGCCATCAACGATAGCTTTTGCTTCAGAAAGACCAAGTCCAGTAACTTCTCTTACAACTTTGATAACAGCAATTTTGTTTGCTCCAACGTCTTTCAAGAATACATTGAATTCGCTCTTTTCTTCTTCAGCAGCAGCGCCAGCAGCGGCACCAGCAGCAGGAGCAGCAGCAACTGCAACAGGGGCAGCAGCACTTACACCAAATTCTTCTTCCAACGCTTTAACAAGGTCAGAAACTTCAACGATAGTTAATTTTTTAATTTCTTCAACAATAGATTTAATATCAGCCATTTTAATTTTCTCCTTTTTAAATTTAAAAATGTTTTTTTATGCGATTAGTTTTGTTATTTTGTTGCAACCGCATTCAAAGCAACAACAAGTCCGCGAGTTGGAGCGGACAGAACTCTGCACAAACTTGAAGCAGTGTTGTTGAGAGTTCCAAGCAATTTTGCAATCAATTCTTCCTTTGATGGAAGTGATGCAAGTGCTTCGATGTTGTGAGCATCAACGCTAACACCATTAAGAATACCAAATTTAATAGTCATTTTCTTGGTTTCTTTAACGCAGTTACAAACAATTTTTGCAGGTGTAACTTCGTCTTGATAACCAATAGCAACAGCAGTAGTGCCTTCAAAGTGACTTGCAGGACATTCAATGCCAAGGTCAGAAAGTGCTTTCAACATCAAGCGATTTTTGTAAACTTTGTAGTCACAACCGTTTTCACGGAACTTTTTACGAAGTGCAGTGTCTTCTGCAACAGTAAGCCCACGGTAATCTACAAAAGCAATAGTTTTTGCCTTAGAAAATTTTTCTTTAATTTCTTCGACAAGAAGTTTTTTTGCTTCTAAATTAGCACTCATGTTTTAACCTCCTTATTTAAGATTTTGTGTTTCAAATAAAAAATCTCTGTAACCACGGAAAAGTCACAGAGATAGAAATATATCACCATACTTTTCCTCGGCAAGCACACCAAAGTGTTTACGCTTAACAGCACTTGCGGTCTTCGGAAGATTTTTTACGGCTTAATTATAACACTGCAAAAACAATTTGTCAACGATTTTGCAACATTTTTTAAGAAATTTTAATTATAATGTCACAAATTCATCCCATTGATCAAAAATTTCAAAAGTGTTTGCTCTGATTGTCACTTCAACAATCTTTTCTACAATCTTATCATTTTGTTTATAGTTGTTTGCAACAACATAAAGTTTTGTGTCTTGAAAACCATCTTTTTCATTCACAGTTACATACACTCTTTTGAATGTTAAAGTTCCCGCATATTTAGAATTATATTTAGAACCATCACTGTAAGTAAATTCTTGGTTTTGTTTGAAATCTAAACTAATTATATATTTATCATTCAAACTGTCCAAAACTGTGCTTTCATTTTTCCAAGTTTCTTCAATTTCATATCTTGCCAAATTTCCACTGAAAATGGCATTAATATAACTTTGGCTAAACGATTTGTCAAATAAAGTTTTAAACTTGGCAAATTCATCTTTTGAAATGATTGTGTGTGTTGTGTTTGATTTGCTTAATCTGACAACCACACCATTTACATTTTCAGTTTCCCCTGCATTGGTTGACATATAAACAAAATCATTTTGCAAATATCTTGGAACAAGGCTTACAGGAACGACAGCAAGCACAATAATTACCACTGCAAATGCAAACAAAGCACAAAGTCCAGAAATGGTGGCAATACGATTGTTTTGTTTTCTTCTCAACATCTTTTCTGTTTGAAGTTTCGTGTAAAGTTCGTCATCACTTAAACCTTCAAACTCAGCAAGTCTTGCCTTTTCTTTTTCTTCTTTAATTTCTTTACGGCTTTTTCTTGGCGGTTTAGATTGAGCAATTTCTTGCTTAGTTTCCATTTCAGAATTTACAACTTCTTCTACAGTTGTTTCAACTTCATTTGAATTATTTTCGTTTTCAGCATTTTGTTCAGCAGAAACACTTACTTCCCCTTCTTGTGAAGCAGTTTCAACACTTTCTGTGTTTTCTGTTTGTTCCAATTTGTTTTCTTCTTCCATCAGCCTTCCTCGTCATTTTTATCAGTATTCTTTTTTGTTGTTGTCTTTTTTACTGCTGGCTTTGTTTCGCCTTCATCGGTCTTTTTTTGTCTTGGTTTGGTTGCCTTAGGTTCACTTGCAGTCTTTGCAGTTGGCTCCTTTTTAACAACTTCCTTTTCTGCTTTTACAGATTCATTTTTGACTTCTGTTTTAACATCCAATTTTTCAAGTTTTTCCACCAAAGTTTTAAGGTCAACAAATTCTTTCTTAGCAGAAACAAGGTCGCCTTGGTTGATAATACCAGTTTTTGCAGACAATTCAAGATTTTTAATTTTGCTTTCCAAATCTTCAACTTTGTTGGATAAATATCTTCTCATAGCACTGTTTTTGCCAGTAAAGTTTTCCAAACAAAAGGCGTCAAACTCTTTTTTAATTGTGTCATATTCTTCTTGACTGATGACACCCATAGCCAGAAATCTGTCGCCTTCCGCTACTTTCTTATAATAGTTTTGGAATCTGTCAACAACCAATTTTTCTTCTCTAATTTTTTGTTCTTTTTCTTTTTGCAAACGGTCTTTTTCATCCATAAGTTTAATTATTTCTTCGGTCTTTTTGCCTGCAATAATTAAATCAACTTCTTCCTTATAGATTGTTTCTCTTGCCAACAACAATTTTGCCATTTCATGCAAAATTTCAATGTTGTCCGTCAAAATTTCTTTTGCGCGTTTATAGTTTTTGTCCATGATTGACATAATTTCTTCGTCAGCCATTGACGCAACTTTTTCAGAAAAGTCATTTTTGCTTTGATAATCTCTGCCAATAAAAATAGTGTCAGAAGAACCCAAAGACATGAAACCTATTTTCTTGCTCATACCCCAATCGTAAACCATTGATTTTGCAATTTTAGTTGCATGAGCAATGTCAGCAGAAGCACCACTTGTGATGTCTTTAAGCACAATTTCTTCGGCAAGTCTTCCACCCATGCACATTGCAATTTCATCATTTGCTTTATTTAACGAAAGTGTCATGTCGTCATTTTCTGGTCTTGTCATTGTGTAGCCACCAGCATTGCCACGAGGAATGATGGAAACTTCTTGAACATCTTCACAATGTTTCAACATTTTTGCCAAAATTGCATGACCTGATTCATGATAAGCAGTAAGTTTTCTTTCTTTTTCTGTCAAAAGTCTGGATTTCTTTTGTGGACCCATGATGACTTTGTTGATGCCTTCTGTGATGTCCTCCATAATAATCTTAGACCTTCCAGCCCTTGCAGCCAAAATAGCAGCTTCATTCAACATATTTTCAATGTCAGCACCAGTAAATCCAGTTGTAATTCTTGCAAGCACATTGAAATCAATCGCTTCATCCAAAGGTTTGTTTCTTGCATGAATTTTCAAAATTCCTTCTCTGCCCTTTACATCAGGAACATGAACATAAACTTGTCTGTCAAAACGACCTGGTCTCATCAAAGCAGGGTCAAGAATGTCGCTTCTGTTTGTTGCAGCAAGCACAATAATTCCATCATTTGTTTCAAAACCATCCATTTCCACCAAAAGTTGGTTTAATGTTTGTTCTCTTTCATCATTACCACCGCCAAGACCAGCGCCTCTTTGACGACCAACAGCATCAATTTCATCAATAAAGACAATGCAAGGTTTGTTTTTCTTTGCTTGGTCAAACAAATCTCTTACTCTTGATGCACCAACACCGACAAACATTTCCACAAAATCAGAACCACTTATGGAAATAAATGGCACTCTGCTTTCGCCAGCAACCGCTCTTGCCAGCAAAGTTTTTCCAGTTCCAGGACGACCAACAAGAAGCACACCTTTTGGAATTCTTGCACCAAGATCAGTAAACTTCTTTGGATTTTTCAAAAATTCAACAATTTCTTGAAGTTCAACTTTTTCTTCATCCATACCAGCAATGTCGCTGAATCTAACTTTGCTCATTTGATATGTTTTAATTTTTGTTTTTCCAAAGTTCATGGCACCTTTATTTGCGCCAGAAATCATGCGAAACAACATCCAAAACACAAAAATTGCAAAACCAATATACAACACAGGAATGACAATATCCCATGCATTAATTCCAGCAGGCACATATTTTAAAGTAACATTCACACCTTCACTGCTACAAACAGTTCTCAATTCTTCAAGGAAACCATCTGCCCCACTTTGGTCGTAAACAAAATAAAAATCTGAATATTCAGGCATTTGTTTAACATCATACTGAGAACCAGCAATTAAGATGTAACCTTTTCCGCTTCCATAGTAAATAGTTGCAGCCTTAACAGTTTTGCCATCTTGTGTTTGTTTCCCTTCTTGAATGATTTGGAAAACTTCTGTTTGATTTAATTCAGTCCCATTGTAACCGAAATCAATGAAAAGCAAACAAAAAAGCAAAACGACAACCAGAATGCCTATAATATAAATCAGTTTAAAGCCACCTTGTTTTTTCTCGTTCATACTTACTCCTTATTTAGATATAATACAAAGGCATTTTATCATAAAAGAAAAAATAAAACAACAAAATAAAAGAGCAAACCAAAATTTTTATGTCTAATATTGACATGTGAATTATTTAGAAGTAACTTTCAAACTCATCTTAAACACCATTTCGTTTAAATAATCGTCTGCATTTTCCAAACTTTCCAAAAACTTCATGAAATTGGCTCTGTCAGAATTATACATAATTGTGTAATAATTCGCTATATCCGCTTTATTTTCTCGCATTATACCAATTGCATTGGCAAATTTTTCTCTTACTCTTTTTTCGATTGCTTGAATCATGGCATCAGAAAGATTTTTAAATTCCACATTTTCTTTAACCGTATAATCTTTATTGACCGCTTCCGCAAGATTTAAAACCAAAGTTAAATCTATGCAAAAAATTGGTCTGCCATTTTGATAGACAATTCTGTTTCTTACAACATTGTCAAAGATTTCAAAAGAAAGTTTGGCTTCGTTATATTCCCCGTCAGAGAAGTTCTCAATTTCAATTGAACCTTCTTTATATACTCCACACACCATGTTGATGTCTTCCACTTGTTTGCTGTCAAGTAAAACAACCGCTCTGCCATCTTTAAATAGATATGCATCACCATCATTTAATATTTCTTTTGGTGGTGGCTGAGATTGCCCTTCTGCACCACCTTGCCCACTTGTTGCAGCGTCTGTCGCTGCTGCCGCAGCAACACCTTCATTTTCAGGTTCTCCCAATTTTAAATATGGAACAAGTGCAGTTTGTGTTGGTCCAAACATTCTTTTGAAAAACAATTCAATTGTGCTGTCATAGGCATATACATAATCACGATTATAATTGACAAGTTCACTGACCTTAATGGCACTGTCAGTATCCAATTTTTCCACAGAAGTTAAAAAATCTTTTGCAGTGGCATTGGTGGTGATAAGTTTAGAACTTGAAGCAACATTTCTGCATTTACCCAAAAAATCCAAAATATTTACTATATCTTCATGTATTATTTCTTCATTTACAACAATGGTTTTAACATGCGAAAGTCCAACTTTTCTTCCCACATGAAGCCCAACAAGATTGATGGCTTCTGTAAGAGTTCTTCCTTCTGCGGAAACAACTTTATAATTTTCTGTGAAAGTTTGTTCGGCAATTGGCACAAACATAAGAAGTGAAACATCAAAATTTCCTTCTGTTTCGCCTTTGTCAACACCGATTGCAGTAATAACTGCATATCTGTCCAATTCTGCACTTGCCCCAAGAGCAGGAAAAGCAAAAATTACAGAAATGGCAATAAACACCAAAAGCATAGGCGTTTTAATTAAATAATCCCAAACTTTTTTCATTTCTTTTTCTCCCTTTTAAGTAAAACAAGTGCAATAAAACATAATACTGGCACGACAACAAAAGGCAAAATGGCAAAATAAGGCAAAAAGTTTTCGCCATACAGAATTGCTTTGCCAAGGTTTAAAACAACATAACTTATGGCAAGAATGAAAAACAAATTGAAAGAAATGGCCGAAATAATTTCGTTTATTTTTCCAAATACTTCCAAAAAAGACAGCATAAACATCTTCAAATAAATTGCCAATTGAAAATATGTTAAAATGACAATCAAAAGCATGGAAATCATGTCAATTCTTCCCACACCGCCATATTCTTTCACATAACACATAATTTCAAACAAAGCAAAAGGATGCAAGAAAGAAGTGTAAGTGTAAGTAAACAAAAACACTGCTGTTATGCTGATAACCAAAAACATGGAAATTCCAGAAAGAGAAAAAATCACTTTCCATTGTCCGCGTTTGATGGTTATTTTGTCAATAATCAAGAAAAGCAAAAGACTGTCACCAAATCCAGCAATATGTTTGATGGAAGTCAATGCAATGTCACCTATTGATGACTGAAACAAAAGTGGCAAATCTTTGATTCCAAGCAAACCAATAACGATGCAAAAAACAGTTACTCCCACAATTAATGGGAAAAAAATTTGCATTGTTCTGCCCATAACACGAAGTCCCATAATGCCAAGATGAGTGATGACAGGTATAAAACAAAATAAAAACAAAATGTTGGAAGAATCTTGATAGATTAAAGTTTTAAAGAAAAGATAAGTCACATTATAAAGCAAAATTGCTTTGAAAATGAAAAACAACATTATTAAAAACAAAATGACTTTCATGACGACTTTTCCAAAATATTTCTGCAAAATTTCTGCAAAAGATTGAGTTGGAAAAGCCCTTTTCATGCGATAAAAAAGATAAATCAATCCAAATTCCAAAACAAACAAAATAATTGGTACAAAATATGCTTCCAACTTTGCTCCTTCATAAAGCAAAGATGGCAAAACCAATATTTTGTTGGAAAATAAAATGATAAACAACATTATTCCAACTTGCCATGCAGTTAAACTTTTATCTTTAATCGTCATTTATTCTTTCCTCGTCATTATTTTCAAAAGATTTCGGCCGTGTCGTCATATCTTGCAACGGAACTTTAAGCAAAGCATCTTTGTTGTCACTTAAAATAAATGGAGAAAAAGGTGCAAGATAAGGTGTGCCAAAGTTTTCCACTGAATTTGCATAGGCAATTACATAGATAATTCCACCAAGAAGTCCCAAAATGCCAAGCGAAGCACCCAAAATCATAAACACTAATTGAAGAATTGTAATTTGTGAAGCCTGCTCTGGTACAGTGTATAATGCAATCTTAGCAATGGCTACAACAATTACTGATGGCGGAGAAATCAGTCCCGCTTTAACACCTGTGTCACCCAAAATCAACGCCCCTACAACCGAAGTGGCAAGTCCTAAATAACTTGGCAGACGAAGACTGACTTCATATAAAATTTGAAACAAAAGATTGATAAACAAAATTTCCACAAAAGGTGTAAAAGGAATTTGCTGAGTGGAATCGGCAATGGTAATTAAATATTTAATAGGCAAAATGTTGTGATGAAACAGTTGTAAAGCAATGTAAGCCCCAGGTCCAACAACAGCAAAAAACAAACCTATAAGTCTGACAATACGCAATAAAGATGCATAAACATAGTTGGTGTAATAATCGTTACTGCTTTGCAAATCTTCCAAAAACATGAACGGAATGGTTAAAACAATAGGCGAATTATCAACAATTAAAGCAATTCTTCCTTCCAACATTTTAGAAGCAACAATGTCAGGTTTTTCACTGTTTCCCACTTGTTTTAAAATGGAATTTGGACGATTTGAAAGAAGCGAGATAAGATAATAAGAATCAACAACCCCGTCAATTTTTACTTTTTTTAATTTCTTCTTTATTTCTTTAACAATATCTTTACTTGCCACACCATCTAAATAAGCAATGACAACTTGTGTCTTTGTCATTTCCCCGATAAGCATTTCTTCAAAAACAAGTTCTTCACCATAAAAATGTCGTCTTATAAGCGTCATATTAGTTTTTAAATCTTCTGTAAAACCTTCTCTTGGACCCATAATAACAGGTGAAGTTGGTGGTTCTGATGGTGCTCTGGTGTTGTATTTTTGAATGTCAATAATTAAATATTGTTCACTGTTTGACAGAAAGACAGCAACTCCACCTTTCAAAATTTTTTCAACAACTTGTTGTTCTTTTGCGTCAGAAACATCATTGGATTTAACAATTTGCTTAACGACATCAAAAGTTAATTCCCCTTCAAAGTTAGAAATTGGCTCAAAAATGCTTTGAGAAAACACCAAATTGTCAGTAATGCTTTTTAAATAAACAAAGCAAACTTCAACGCCATTTTTAGAGATGGTTCTTGATGCTACATCGATGGAATTATGTAATTTATCTTTAAACTTTTGCTCTTGCTTTTTGATGTCCATACATTCTCTCCTTTTTGCTAGTATGAACAAAAAACATAAAAATACAAAAAAATGTAAGACAAATTTATCTTACATTTATTTTAATTTTTTCACTTGCCAAAACATGTAAATTCAAATTTTCTGACGATTTTATTTCCACATTTTTGTTTTCAAAATCAATGTCAAGAAAAGATAAATTTAAAAAGTTGTAAACTATATTGTTGCCATTGGTTGACCAATTTTTTTCTTCAACATTCAAATCTGCTTCGAAAACTCCATCAACATAAATTTCAAACTTAGACACAATTTGATTGCAAACAATTTCAAGTCGGTCCGCATCAAAATTTGCACTTAAAATTTGATTTTTTCTTACAACTGAAAAAGATTTACCTAAGCCTGCTTGTGATGGCAAAAGGTTGGCATTATTAGACACAGCAACAATGTAAATTTTGAAATAACCAACTCTGTCAATTTGGCTAAGCACAAACCTTTCTTCTTGAACAACAGCATTTAAAACAACATCACCTTTGTTGTCAATGACGCTTACAGAATAACTATCTGCCGAATTTACTTCATCCCATGTTATGACTTCATTCTCAATTTCAACAGAATCATAATTGACATCATCCAAATTCCAAGAAGGAACCCATTCCACATATTTGCTGTAATCACCGTTAGCCGTTCCGTTTTCGTTTGTAAAGCAAACTGCAAAGCGATATTTTTTCCCAGCAACAACATCAAATTTCTTTTCATCAGATAAATTTAAAACATTGCTTTTGCTTAAAACAGTCGTTATAACCTTATATCCATTTTCCAAATCTTGATATTGTTCCAATCTAAATTTATAGGCATAATCGGCATTAAATTGACTTACCAAGTTATATTTTCCATCAATTTTTTCCACTGAAAGAAATGAAGGGACCAACCTGATTGCTTTGTTTCCAAAAAAAAGAAATCCCAATCCAACAAGGATTGTAACAACCGCCAAAGAAATTGCACTAATAAAAAGCACCTTTTTCTTCATAAAAATATTTTACACTAAAAAAACATAATTTTGCAATTTATTTTGCTTAAAAACGAACAAAACTGCATATTATTTATTAAAATAAGAAAAAATTGCAAATAAATTTGAATTGCTTATTGACAAAATACATCAAAAGTGTTAAAATTTAGTTATATATTGGAGGTTAATATGAATTTAAACAGTCTTTCACTTGTTGTTGACTTTGCGCATCTCCCATCAGAAGGATTTGCAGCACTTATCTTGGCAATCATTTTCACAATCGTAAGTTTGGCATCTGTTGTTTTCTTCTTTAAACACAAAGATTTAAACAAAATTTGGTTGGCACTCATCATTTTGGCTTTGCCTGCCCTTTCAATCTTCTGCTGGATTTATTTAATTATTTCCATCACAGATTTGGGAATTGGTGCATGCTTCTACATTTCTTTTGCTTGTGCTGCTGGTTACCTTCTTCTTATGGTTGCACTTGGTTTCATCTTAAACAAAACTGTTAAACAAAAAGAAACTGTTGAAGAAACAAAAACAGAAGAAATTGTTGAAGACCAAGAAACAACTGATGACAACAAAGAAGAAACTGAAACAACTGAAAATGAAGAAGATGAAGTTGAAATGTTTACAGTTGAAACAAAATCAAACAAAGAATAAAAAATTAAACCTGTCAAACGACAGGTTTTTTTATTGCAAAATTTTTAATTAATTATCTTCCACCAACATTAAAGATTTTCTTAGAATTTCCTTTTTTGTCAACAGTGAAGCCTTGCATAATTCCATCTTGGGAAACTTTAATTGCAACACCATATTTTGCCATGGTTGTAGTTGACGCCAAACGACCACCACCTGCGCTTCCTGCTTCAATCTTAATGATTGCACCAACAGCAATAATTGTTCCATCATAATCAACAATGGTTGCACCATCAATTGAAGTCAATTCTTCAATCAATTTTCTGTCAAGTTCAAAAAGTTTTCTTCCAGCAATCATTTTGCGAATGGCCATCGTTTTAGTGTATTTATTAGTCACCAAAAAGTCTTGATAGGAAAGACTAAATTTTTCCACAATTTTTTTGGCATTAGAAAGATTATAAAGTTTTTGTGCTTCTTCCAACTCTAAATTCTTTTTCATTTCAAAATGTTCTTCTGAAATAATATCCGAAGCATCAATATGTGAAAGAGCAGCCAAAGTTTTATCTTTGTTGATGTAAGCAAGACATGCACCTTTGTAAGAAAACGAACAGTCAAGAGCCGTGTTATAAATCGATCGTCTAATTTGTTTGGCAGTGTAAGAAACATTACTTGACAAAAGTCTTATAATTTCTTCATGAGAATAAACACACCAATGACCACTTCTTTTTGCAAAAATAAGTTGTCTTGCATAAAACACCAAAATGTCGCCTTTTTTAGTAAGAACAATCCCCACACGCTTATCATTGCAAATGCGTGCAACTTTTTCATAAACATGTGGAGAAATGGTTTGAACATTTTTGGAATTTTTCAAACTTACATAACCCAAAAACACCCCATTTCTGTCAAACTCCACAAAAGAGTTAATTCCATCAGTAATCAGTGCAAAAAAGTCTTTGGAAATGAAATCGTTATAATTAACTTGTGCTTGTCCATCTAAATTAACCCCCAGATTAATCAAAATTCCTAGGTCAACATTTGCACCTTCATAAGTTCTTGAAGCCCAGACATCGAGATATGAAATAACGCCCAAAATAGTTTGAGTTCCGTTTTCAGCAATACTGTCAATCATCGCCTTTTCAATGGCAACATTGTGAAGGTCTGTTAAATACATTTTGTCAGAAATTCCAAAAGCCGAAATTTCACTGAATTCATGTATAATAGAACGAATAATTTCCACTTCAAAAGTTTTAAATGCAAGTCCACGCTTTAAAACCACACGATAATCATCTGATTTAGTCGGTTTCAAAAGTATGGAGTTGCCTTTACCAAAAGCCACTTCACTATCTCTGGCAGATGATTCAATTTCACCAGCCAAATAACTGCCAGTAAACAAAGGGACAATGTGATTTTCAACCAGATTATAAAATTCGGCTTTCTCCATACCCTTCTCCTTAACTTTTTAAAAAAATCTTGTTATATAAATATAATAAAATGAACTGAAATTTCTGTCAAGCAAAATAGAGATATTTAAAAAATTTTTACTAATTTTTTCTTCCATTATCACTTTCATTTTTATCAAAACATTCTTTAATAATACTCAAAGTTTTGTTTTCAATTCTGGAAATGTAAGAACGAGAAATTCCAAGCACATCCGCCACTTCTTTTTGTGTCAAGGCTTTTTCGCAATCAATTCCATATCTCAGTTTAATGACTGCCTGTTCCCTTTCGTCCAACCTTGTTTTGATTATGTTTTTGATTTTCTGCATGATTATGTTTGTTTCAACTTGAACAAAAACTTCTTCATCATCAGAAGCCAAAACATCTTTTAATTCCAAATCTTTGTCTTCATCACTGTTGGTTGTAAGGCTGTTTAAAGAAATGACATTCTTATGTTTTTTATTTGACCTTATAAGCATCAAAATTTCATTGTTTATGCATCTTGCCGCATAAGTTGACAACTGAACTTTTTTGTCATAGTCGAAAGTGTCAATAGCCTTAATAAGCCCAATTGTTCCAACTGACAATAAGTCATCTGCTTCAAGAGAATTAGTATATTTTTTTACGATATGCGCCACCAATCTTAAATTGTGGCTGATAAGTTTTTCTCTGGCGTTCTTGTCACCTTCTTTCATCTTTCTGAATTCTTCTTTTTCTTCTTCCAAAGTCAAAGGTTTTGGAAAACCCTGAGCAGTGTTTACATAATTTGTAAAAATGCAAATTCGGCTGAAAAAATAAGCAAAACTTTCAAAAATCATAAAAACTCCTATGAAATGTTATATGTCAGATTTTGTCAGATTTTGCCTAAATTTTAAAAATAATAAAAACAAAAAATGCTCATGTTTTTCAATGAGCATTAATATATATAATCTTAAATAACACTATATATAGTGTAATATGCAAAGCATACCACACCAAGGTTTGTTACACATAGATTATTCGCACCAAAAAGTTTACAAACTTTATTGGGAAAATTTTTACAAGAAAAGAAACAAATTTCCAAATAAAACCAATGGAAACTCTAAGTGGCGGTTTTTTCTTTTTAACAATTTTTAAAATTCTCGCAGCCACAAAATCAGCAGTTGTTCCTTTTCTTTCTGCCTTTTCCATCTTAGAAATTCCGCGGGCTTCTTTTTTATCTTCTCCCGTATGCTTTATTCTGCTGTTAGTGAAATTTGTGTTCACATCACCAGGCATAACTGTTATGACTTTAATTTTTTGTGGTCTAAGTTCAGTAGCCAACGCTCTGGAAAAATTTTCAAGACCTGCTTTACTTACACTGTAACAAGCTTGATAAGGAAGTGGAATTATAGAAGCCATGGAACCTGTAAAAATAATTCTTCCGCCTTCCCTTATGTTTTTAACAAACAAGTTCGTCATTTTTATTTGTGCAATTAAGTTTACATTCAAAACTTTGTCAATTGTTTCTAAACTTGCATTTTCAAACTTTCCACCAATGCCAATTCCAGCATTACAAAACAACAAATCAATTTTGCCTTCCAAAGCCAAAATTTCTTCAACCACTTCTTTCAATCTTTTGTCATCAGAAATGTCACACTGATAACTTTTTTCAAAAATAGGGTTGTTGGTAATCGCCTTGCAAATGTCATAAACTTTGACATTTTCTTTTTTCAATCTCTGAGAAATTGCCAGTCCTATTCCACTGTCACCACCTGAAATGACTGCAACCTTACCACTCAATTTTAAACTCATAATAAATTCCTTTAAAACAATTCTCCAACAAAAGTTTTTGGGTCAAAGTCTTCAATATCGTCCACGCCTTCGCCAGTTCCAACAAAAACAACTGGAAGTCTGTATTCCTTTTCAATGGCAATAATAACCCCGCCTTTTGCTGTGCCATCCAATTTAGTTAAAATAATTCCATCAATGTGAGCATATTGAGAAAACGCATTTATTTGAGAAAGTGCATTTTGTCCCGTAGTTGCATCAAGCACAATAAAATTATATTTGTGTGCATTGCTGTATTCTCTGTCAATAATTTTTTCAATCTTTTGAAGTTCTGCCATAAGATTGGTTTTTGTATGCAATCTGCCAGCAGTGTCCACAAGCAAAACATCAGTGTTGTTTGCTTTTGCACTTGCAATTCCGTCAAACACAACAGCACCAGCATCAGCACCTTCTGAATGTTTAATAATTCTTGTTTTGGTGCGTCCAGCCCATTCGTTCAATTGAGAAGATGCTGCCGCTCTGAATGTATCTCCCGCCACCAAAGTCACGCTTTTCTTTAAAGATTTAAAATAATTGGCAAGTTTTCCAATGGTCGTTGTTTTTCCAACACCATTTACACCAATGATGGTAATAATTGCAGGATATTCCAAATCAATATGTGGAGCATCAGAAAAATACCCTTCAATAATTTCTTTCAAAACCACTTTTACATCTTCTGCCTTTCTTATTTTTCTGTTGTGACATTCATCGCGTAAATCTTCCACAATTTCCATGGAAGCCTTAACGCCAATATCACTGGAAATAAGCACATCAGTAAGATCATCAAAAAGGTCATCATCTACTTCACCATGACTTAAAATTGCGTCAATTTTTCTTGTAAAAGCGTCTTTGGTTTTCTTTAACGCATTTCCAATTTTTTTAAAAAATCCCATAATTCTCCTTAACCTTCTTGTTCTGCTTGTCTGATCGCATCAGCAAGTTTAACAGAAACAATCTTTGAAACACCCTTTTCTTCCATTGTAACGCCATACAAACTGTCTGAAAGTTCCATCGTAGGTTTTCTGTGAGTGATGACGATAAATTGTGTTGATTGTGACAATTTTTTAAGATACATTGCAAATCTTTCAATATTAGCATCATCCAATGCCGCTTCAATTTCATCCAAAAGCGAGAAAGGAAGTGGTTTAAGCCTTAAAATTGAGAAAAGCAATGCAATGGCTGTTAAAGTCTTTTCCCCACCACTTAAAAGCGAAAGTTTGTTTGCCGCTTTACCAGGAAGTTGAACCATAATTTCCACACCTGCGTTTAATGGATCTTCAGATTCAGTAAGTTCCAAACGAGCATTACCACCGCCAAACAATTCTCTGAAAACAACTTTAAAACTGTCATTAATTTTGTTAAATTCTTCATTAAACTTGGTAAGCATTTCATTTGAAAGGTCTTTAATAATTTTATTTAAGTCATCTTCTGCCTTTCTTAAATCATCAGCCTGAGTTGTCATGTCATTATATCTTTCCAAAAGAGTAGAAACATCTTCAATGGCATGAACATTGACATAACCAAGAGCAGAAATATCCTTTTTAAGTTTGCTTATTGCAATAAGTGCTTCTTTAATTTCAAAATCTGGGCGTCTAAATTCCAAACATCCATTATAGGTTAAATTATATTCTTCAAAAATGCGTTCTTGCATTGCTTCAAGTTCAGTGTCCACTTTGGAAAGATTTGTTTCTTCACGATATTTTTTGTCATTTACACGAGTAATTTCTTCCATTGTTGAAAGTTTACTTTCATCCAATTTCTTGATGTTTGCTGAAATCATAACTTTACTGTTTTCCAAATTTTCGCGTTCTTGTCTTATTCTTTGTAAAGTGTTCTTTGCTTCTGATGGCTTAGCATTTTCAATTTGAACCCTTATCATTTCTTCTGCATTTGCAATAAACTTTTCATTTTCTTGCAAATGAGATTTCAAGTTTTCAATGTTTGAAATTTGTCTGTCTTTTTCCAACAAAATTCTGTCAAGTTCTTCTTTCAAACTTTGCAATTTTTGTTCACAAGAAGCAATTTCCACCTTAACAGTGGTCATATTAGAAATTACATCATCTCTTTCAGCACGAATTTTATTGTAATATTCTTGTTTTTGCTTAACCAAAAGGTCAGCATCTTCTTTATTTCCACTTAATGCGTTTTTAACCAGATTTGCTTGCGACAAATCTTGTTCAATCAATTTAAGTTTGTTTGAAACAGATGTTTGTTCCATGACAACAACTTCTTTTTCATCTTTTGCTTCTTCCAAATCCCTATTATTTGCTTCAAACTTTTCTTGTTGTTTTGCAAGACGAATTTCAATTACATTTCTCTGTTCTATAAGTCTTTTTTCTTCATCCTTAGAAGTTGTAAGTTCAAGTTTTAAAAATTCAATCTTTTTCTTTAAATCGTTTTCTTTTTGATTTAAACTTTCAATTTCCGTTGTCAAAGTTTCAATTTCTCTTTGTCTGGAAATAAGGTTTACAATTTCACTTTTCTTGCTTCCACCAGTAAGAGAACCTTGTGTGCTTACAACATCCCCTTCCAAAGTAACAATTTTAAATGAAAAACCATTATCTCTTGCCAAATCCACAGCAGTTGCCAAAGTGTCAACAATGACAGTTCCACCAAGCAAATTACTTATAACATTGTCAATTTGTCTGTCATAAGAAATAAGTTTTGATGCAACTCCAAACACACCTTTCTTACCTTGTATTGCCCTTTCATCCATGTCGCGTCTTCTCATACTGGAAATAGGCAAGAAAGTTGCACGACCAAATTTATTTTCTTTCAAATAAGAAATTAAATCTTTTGCGCCATCTTCATTATAAGTAACAATATTTTGAACAGCATTTCCAAGAGCCACTTCAATTGCTGTTTCATATTCGGCTGGCACCTTAATTAAAGAAGCCAAAACTCCCACCATTTTGCTGTTGACAGCAGAATTTCTTTCGCTTTCTTTTAAAATTTTCTTTACACTGTAAGCATAACCTTCATATTCAGCTTGCATTTCAATTAAAAGTTTCTTTCTGTTTTCATAAACTTTAACTTGTGTAATTAAATTGGTCTTTTCATTTTCAAGTTCAGCAATATCCTTTGTTGCAACAAAAACCTTTCCTGAAATTTCTTCACAAGACTTTTTAATTTTTTCATATTCTTTTTTAAGATTATCAACTTCCAAATTGTTGTCATCATAAGTTTTTTGCAAGGATTCAATCTTATTCTCAGCATCAGCCAAACTTTTTTTCAAATTTTCTTGATTTTGAAGCAAGATGTTTTTTTCTGCTTCCAATCTTGATGCATCACTTCTAACATCAGAAAGAGAACCCAAAGTTTCAATCATCTTTTGTTGAGATTGACCTGTTTCGGTTTCAAGTTTTGTCATTTCATCGACAATTTTCAAATGATGATTAGACAATTCTTCATATGAATGATTTAACATTGCAAGTTTTTCTTGCAATTTCTGACTTTCTTGCGTTTTGACAATTTCTTGTTCGTCACAAGTTTCTATAACTATTTGTGCATTGGACAAATCCAAATTTAACCTGTCATTTTCTTTCTGAGTATAATTAATTTTTTCTCTTGTAACTCTTGTTTCACCTTCTTGTTTTTCAAGATCAACTGTAAGATTCAAAATCTGTTCATTCAAAGAAGAAATTTCTTTATCAAATGAAGAAAGTTTGTCCATTTGTTCATTATAATCAGAATTAATTTTTTCAAGTTCTGTCGTTCTTGCAGAAAGTTCTTCTTCAATGGCACGCATCTTTTGCTTAATTTGTTCTTTTGCCACATTGGCATTTTCAAATTGATATATATAAGCGTTTACTTCAAGGTCTTTAAGTTGTCCCCTAAATTCCAAATATTTTTTGGCATCTTCGGCTTGTTTTTTCAAAGGACCCATTTGTCTTTCAATTTCACTGCGAATGTCATCAATACGCACTAAGTTCTCATGAGTTCTATCCAATTTTCTTTCCGCTTCATCTTTTCTGGACTTAAACTTAGCAACGCCAGCAGCTTCTTCAAACATTGTTCTTCTGTCTTCTGGTTTTTCATCAACAATTTCACTGACTTTTCCCTGACCAATAACAGAATATCCATTCTTACCTATACCACTGTCAAACAAAAGGTCAGTAATATCTCTTAAACGGCAAGTATTGCGGTTAATTTGGTATTCACTTTCACCAGAACGATAAAGTTTTCTTGTAATGTTAAGTTCATCATAGTCAATCTTAAAAAATCTGTCTGTGTTATCAAAAGTTAATGTAACTTCACAATAAGACAAACTTTTTCTCTTTTCTGTTCCCTTAAAAATGACATCTTGCATGTTGTCACCACGAAGTGATTTAGCACTTTGTTCACCAAGCACCCATCTTATTGCATCGGAAACATTACTTTTTCCACATCCATTTGGTCCAACAATTGCAGTAAAACCACCGTTAAATTCAATAACAGTGCGGTCTGCAAACGATTTAAAACCAATCATTTCTATTTTCTTAAAATACATAAATTCCACCTTAAAATTGTTATATTAAAATAAGTTTAATTCACAAACAACTTATTTATCGCAACATAAGCACAATTTTGTTCTGCTTTTGTTTTGTCTTTTCCATAGCCAGTTGCAATTAAATCTTCATCCATAAAAAACTTAGCTTCAAACATTTCTTCTGTTTTCACAGTTTCATATTTCATTGTGCACTTAAAATTTGCTTGCACAAGTTCTTGAAGTTGAGATTTATAGTTGTCATCTTTGGCATTTTCAAAATCTTCTATATGCAACTTTTCAATTATAAATTTTCTTGCTTTTTCTAAATCACTGTCAAGATAAATCCCCGCAATAATCGCTTCAACAATGTCACCTTTAATTGCAGTCGTTATTTCTCCATTCAAACTTTTCCCAGTTATGACTTCGTTTTCCAAATCCATCTCATCAAAACATTCAGAAAGATGTTGTTCAGAAACATAATGTGACCTTAAAACAGTAAGTTCTCCTTCCTGTTTGTCACAATTTTTAAACAAAAACTCTCCAACAAGAAAATTTAATATTGAGTCCCCCAAAAATTCCAAACGCTGATAATTTTTCTTTGACTTTGAAGGGTGAGTTAATGCCGTTGTCAACAGTTCTTTATTCTTAAATTCATAATCAATTTTATGCTCAATCATTATTCAGCACCGCCTTATCTTGCATCTGCAAAAGTTTTGCTTCAATCTTTTCGTTCAGTTTATTTTCATGAAGTTTTACAACTTGCAAAATTGTGTTGCAAACAACTTCACGATTTGCAGTTCCATGAGTTTTAACAACCAACTTTTTACAACCCAAAAATGGAGCACCACCATATTTTTTTACATCCATTTTGTTTTTTAAGCCCTTAAATTTTCCCATGAGCAAAGCACCAATTAAAGAAAACAAATTTTTCTTTGCTTCTTTTTTAAGCATAGCAGAAATTGCTCCGCCAACACCTTCCACGCTTTTTAAAAGCACATTACCAGCAAAACCATCTGTAACAATGACATCAACATCTCCTGACATAGTTTCTCTTGCTTCAACATTGCCAATAAAGTTGATTGGAAGTTGTTTCATAAGTGGATATGTTTCTTTCACAAGTTCATTGCCTTTATGTTCTTCTGCTCCATTATTTAAAAGACCAACTTTTGGACTTTCAATATTATTCATAATGGAATAATATGCGGATGCCATAACAGCAAAATGCAACAAATGTTCACTTTTGCAATCAACATTTGCACCACTGTCACAAACCAAAACATTTTTACCTTCTTTCACTGTTGGCAAAAATGGAGCCAATGCAGGACGAGAAATACCTTTAATTCTTCCAATTTTCATGATTGCACCAGCAAGCACAGCACCAGTGCTTCCTGCCGAAACAAGCCCAATAACATTCTCATCTTCTTTTAACAAATCAAAAGCCTTAACAAGAGAAGAATCTTTTTTTTGTCTAATTGCCAAAGTTGGAGCATCATCATTTGTGATAACTTCACTTGCATGAACAATTTCAATTCTTTCTGTTCTGTCTTTCAAAACATCTTTAATTTTAAATTCATCACCTGTCAAAACAACTGTCAAATTTTTGTCACACTTAACAGCCTTAACAGCACCTTCCACAATTTCAACAGGAGCAAAATCGCCACCAAAAGCATCAATTACAACTTTCATTTTAATCTCCTTAAATTTTCAAAGAATTTCGCATAATACTACACTATAACTATAACAAAAAATCACACATAAAGTCAAAAAAATATCATTCAAAACACAATATTTGGCAATAAAAAATCTTGACTTAAAAAGTCAAGATTTTCACTAATTAACATTTCGTTTAATTCTTTGTTATTTCAGAATTTAAATCACTCTTTACTATTGAAGAAATTGGCAATTTACATTCATTATCATTAGTTTTATTATAAATATCAAAAATTAAATTTGTAGAAAATTTTTTATGTGCTGTTTCATTATAATCAAGAATATCTTTACATAAATTTAAATGTGCTTTTTCTGATAAATGAAGTTCAATTAATTCACTTGCACAATTAAGCAAAATTGGAAAGAAAATCTTTTCTTGATTTTCAGGAAAAGTCAATGATTGCAAATTTCTGTTTGTTTTAAAAATACCATAAATATCTGAATAACCGTTCGGCAAATGATTGAAATGCACAGGTTTAAGAAAAATAACTTCTCTCAAATCACTGCAAGTTTCAAAAGCATCTTCTTCAATATGTGTAATATCTTCGCCTACAACAAAAACACCATTTTGATATAAATCTTCGTTTCTAACTTCTCCAAGTATTATTTTCATATTAACCTCCAAACATTTGTATAATAACACAATATTTCCCATTTGTCAATATCTGTTTTTTAATAAAAAAAGACCGAATATTCGGTCTGATTTTTTATTGTTTTTTCTTTTTATCTTCAACAACAGTTTTATTTTTATAAGTTCCGCAATTTTTACAAACAGTGTGTGGTTGTTTAAGTTCGTGGCACTTTGGGCATTCAACAAGTGTTGGAGCCTCTGCCTTGAAATTTGCAGAATTTCTTGTATTTCTTCTCTGTTTTGAAACTTTACCCTTAGGAACAGCCATTTTAAATTCTCCTTTTAGTAATTATAGTTTAGCACGAAATTTTTTCTTTGCGTGTATATTCTAACTTAATTTTAAGAAATTGTCAAGTTTTATTTAGACTTTTTTGAACTTTTCTTTGAAGAAAGTGCAGAAACAATCTTTTTAGTGTCTCTTGCCATCAATAATTCTTCATCTGTTGGCACAACATAAATCTTGACATTAGATTTGCTTGAAGAAATAAGATTAACTTCTCCGCGTTTAAAATTAGCATTCTTCTTTTTGTCAATAACAATTCCAAGATGTTCAAAACCATCCATAACCATTTCTCTTGTGTCATTTCTGTTTTCGCCTATTCCACCAGTAAACACAATGGCATCAATCCTTGGCAAAAGTGGAAGATATGAAGCAATGTTTTTCTTGATTGAGTGAGCAAGCATCTCAATTGCAAGTTGACATCTTTCATCTCCTGTGTTTGCTTTTGCAATAAGTTCTCTTTGGTCGCTTGTATAACCAGAAATTCCCAAAAGTCCGCATTGTTTGTTAAGGTAAGAAATAACCTTATCCACAGTCATATTTTTCTTTTCGCAAAGGTATTGAACAACAGTTGGGTCAACATCACCAGAACGAGTTCCCATCATAAGCCCTTGAAGTGGTGTAAGCCCCATTGTTGTTTCCACACTTTTGCCGTTTTCCACACAGGTAATGCTGGAACCATTTCCAAGGTGTGCAATGATGAGATTAAGTTTGCTCATTGGTTTACCCAAAATTTTTGCCATTTCTTGTGTGATAAATTTATGGCTGGAACCATGGAAGCCATATTTTCTGATTTTAAATTTCTTTGCATCTTCATACTTAATTGGATACATATATGCTTTTTCAGGCATAGTTGCATGAAAAGCAGTGTCAAAAACAGCCACATGTGGAACATCCATAACTGCTTGACAAGCCTTAATACCAGCAATGTTTGCAGGCATATGAAGTGGTCCAAGTGGAACAAGTTTTTCAAGGTCTTTCATTACTTTTGGTGTAATCAGCACTGAATCTGTATAAATTTCGCCACCATGAAGCACTCTGTGACCAACAGCATCAATTTCGTCAAGACTTTTAATAACTCCGCATTCAGGATTAGTCAAAACATTTAAAACTTTTTGAATGGCATCATCATGATTTTTTGCGCCATCAAACTGCAATTCTTTTCCATTATATTTAAGAGAAATAATTGATCCAGCAAGACCTATTTTTTCACAATTACCTTTTGCAATCAATTTTTCAGTTTTCATATCAAGAAGTTGATATTTAAGTGATGAACTTCCAGCGTTAATAAGTAAAATTTTCATTATTTTTCTCCTTTTTCTTCACATTGAAGTGCTGTGATAACACTTACAATTATAATATCTTTGACACTGCAACCGCGAGATAAATCATTAACAGGTTTTTTAAGACCTTGCAAAATAGGTCCAACAGCAGTCATTCCACCGATGTATTGAATTGCTTTATAGCAAATGTTACCTGCTTGAATATCAGGAAAAATTAAAACATTTGCATCGCCTTTAAGTGGGCTGTCTGGTGCTTTGTGATTGGCAACAGATGGCACCATTGAAGCATCAAACTGCAATTCACCATCACAAACAACATCTTTTTCTTTTTTCTTAAATTTTTCATAAGCAGTTCTAACCTTGTCCACATCTTCACTTTTCGCACTGCCTTTTGAAGAATAAGATAAGAAAGAAACTTTTGGTTCTAAGCCAAACATTCTTGCACTTTTGACACTTTGGCTGGCAATAACAGCAAGAGTGTCACTGTCTGGCTTTTCCAAAACTCCACAGTCAGCCAAAACCAAGGCTTTTC